>NZ_JBSGYY010000007.1:0-306067 GCF_053610705.1 Streptomyces sp. NPDC054872
GCGCCTGAACCGCACTGGGCGAAGCCGACAGTGAAGGTGCCCAAGCCTCCCGCTAGGCCCGCGGCGCGACCCTCTCCAACTCGTCGATCGACCCGGACATCACGGTCCGCACATGCTCGGTCAGATGCTCCGCGGGCCAGTCCCACCAGGCGACGGACAGCAGCCGTTCCACCTCGGACTCGCTGTACCGCGTACGAATGAGCTTGGCGGGATTCCCCCCGACGACCCCGTAGTCGGGAACGTCGTCCACGACAACAGACCCGGAGGCGATCACCGCGCCGTGCCCGATCTTCACCCCGGGCATCACCATCACGCCGTACCCGAACCAGACATCGTTGCCGACGACTGTGTCCCCGCGCCCCGGCAACCCGCTGATCAGATCGAAATGCTCGCTCCACGACCCGCCCATGATGGGGAACGGGAAGGTGGAGGGCCCGTCCATGCGGTGGTTCGCGCCGTTCATGATGAACCGCACCCCCGTCCCGAACGCGCAGAACTTGCCGATACGGAGCTTCTCGGGCCCGTAGTGGTAAAGGACGTTGCGCGTCTCGAAGGCGGTCGCGTCGTCCGGATCGTCGTAGTAGGAGAACTCCCCCACCTCGATCAGCGGAGACTTCACCAGCGGCTTCAGGAGCACGACACGAGGCTGGTCCGGAAAAGGATGCAGCACCGTCGGATCCGCCGGTACGAGTTGCATGGTCGAGCCGCCTTCCACTCCTCAGCACGGCCCCGCCTCCATGATCAGCCGGGCCATGCGGCAGCATAGGTCGGCCCGCGAGGGAGACGCACCGCTTTTCCGAAGCCCAGGAGGACCCATGGCCGCGACGCCGGCACCGACGCCCGAGCCGGAGATTCTGGCCGCCTTCGAGGCAGCCAAGGGCTTCATGCCGGTCGGCGAGGGCCTCGCCCTGTACGCCGCGGCGACGGAGGCGGCGGCCCTCGGCCTGCCGCTCCTGGAGGTCGGAACGTACTGCGGCCGCTCCACGATCCTGCTCGCGGACGCGGCACGCGAGGCGGGCGTCACCGCCATCACCGTGGACCACCACCGCGGCAGCGAGGAGCAGCAGCCGGGCTGGGAGTACCACGACCCGGCGACGGTCGACCCGGAGGTCGGCCGCATGGACACGCTCCCCACCTTCCGCCGCACGCTGCACCACGCGGGCCTGGAGGACCACGTGATCGCGATCGTCGGCCGCTCGCCGCAGGTGGCGAAGGCATGGGGCGGACCGCTCGGCCTGGTCTTCATCGACGGCGGCCACACGGACGAGCACGCGACGGGCGACTACGAGGGGTGGGCCCCGCACATCGCGGAGGGCGGCCTGCTCCTGATCCACGACGTCTTCCCGAACCCGGCGGACATCATGACGGGCCAGGCCCCGTACCGCGTCTACCTCAGGGCCCTGAAGTCCGGCGCCTTCACCGAACTCCCGGGGGCGGACTCCCTGCGCGTCCTGCGCCGAACGGGAGCGGGGATCTGACCTCCCCGTTAGAGTCGCTGTCGTGTCGTACGTAGGTCCGGACAGCCAGCCCCCACGCCCGCCCCGCCGTTTCAGCGGCGGCCCCCTCACCGTGACGCTCGCCGCGCTGGTGCCGACGCTCCTCGCGGGGTGGCTCATTTACGAGGCGACAAGCGGTCCCGGCGGCAATGAGCCGGCCAGAACGCTTCCCTCCACGAGCCAGTCCGCGCAGGGGTCGTCCTCCGCCGAGCCCTCCCCGTCCGCCTCCGCCTCCGAGGAGGACGACGGCAAGGGCGACAAGGGCGACGACGCGAGTGGCGAGCCGAGCGCGTCGAAGCCCCCGAAGTCCTCCACCCGCCCCGCCGCCTCCGGCCCGCTCAAGGGCAAGGTCGTCGTCGTCGACCCCGGTCACAACACGGGCAACGGCAAGCACACCGCCGAGATCAACAAGCTGGTGAACGTCGGCACGCACCGCAAGGAGTGCGACACCACGGGCACCTCCACCAACAACGGTTACAGCGAGGCCCAGTTCACCCTCGACGTCTCGCGCCGCCTGCGCACGCTGCTCGAGAAGCAGGGCGCCACGGTCAAGTTCACCCAGGACGGCGACCGCCCCTGGGGCCCCTGCGTCGACGAGCGCGCCCGCATCGGCAACAACGCCCACGCGGACGCCGTCATCTCCGTGCACGCCGACGGATCGGCCGCGGGCAACCGCGGCTTCCATGTGATCCTTCCCGCATCGGTGAAGTCCGGCGCGGCGGACACCTCCGAGATCGTCGTCCCGTCGCGTGCCCTGGGCGAGCGGATCGCGGGGAAGTTTGTGAGCGCGACGGGCAGCGCTCCGTCCAACTACGTCGGTGACGACACCGGCCTCGACGTACGCAAGGATCTGGGCGGCCTCAACCTCTCCACCGTCCCGAAGGTCTTCATCGAGTGCGGCAACATGCGGGACGCGAAGGACGAGGCGTTGCTCACGAGTGGCGCCTGGCGCCAGAAGGCGGCGCAGGGGATCTCCGACGGAATCGTGAGCTTCCTTCAGCGTTGAAGCGCCCATCACCTCCACGGTCCGTAGTACCAGTCACACGCCTCCACACGGCAGGACCACACGATTTTCACTTAACGCATACAGCGCCCCCTTCCCCCTCAAGCAAACAACGTTCGGCATCTTGTTGAATGCATACTGCACACGACCGAATGTGAACGAAAACTTATTTGATTTGTAAACGAGGGGACCATGAAGCAGAAGCTTGTCCGGCGTAGCGCGGCGGTAGCCGCTCTGGGTACGTGCCTGGTGGGCGTCGCCAGCCCGTCCCAGGCCCAGCCATCGGAGGCTCCCCAGAGTCTCGGTTCCGTCGCCGCCCAGGACAACCCGGCCTACATGGCGAACAGGGTCAAACACGTCAAGTCGGCGGGGACGAAGTGCGGCAAGAAGCCCATCGCCATGGCGTCCGGGCGCGGAAAAATCACACTCCGCATTGACGAGACCCGCTCGGTCAGCACCACCAAGTCTCAGAACATCCAGGCCACTTACAAGGCCATCAGCTACTCAGTGGGCTGGGACGTCACGAAGAGCCGAAGCATCACCGTGAGCGGCATGAAGGAAGTACCTCGGGGCAAGTACGGAACGCTCAAGGCGTACACCAAGTACACCGGGAAGAAGTTCGATGTGTACGCGCCGACCGGGAACCTCGACTGGGTGCGGATCCAAAAGGGCAAGAAGGCGTGGAAGCCGATAGGGACCTGCTTCAAGTACACGCAGCGCTAACCACGTCCGGGTGACCGCAGTGGCCTGCCGGGTGCACCGGCGGGCCACTGTCTGCGGTTGGGGACGCAGATACGTTCGGAAACCTGACCAGAAGCGGGGGAAAGGGGCAGGTCTCCGGATTCTTTATGCCGAGCAGACACCCCACCCGCACGAACGATAATGTCCTCCGTACGATGGGGGGCCATCCCCGCGCTCCGCACCACGACCTTGGGGCGAGCGACGCCTCCACCGACGAGACGACTTACGAAGGACCTGAAGTGAATATCCGCTCTCTCACTCGAGGCGACGGCGTGGTGATCGGGGCAGCGGTGTTGCTGTTCATCGCCTCGTTCCTGGACATCTTCGGTGTCGAAGACGCTCCGGACTCGCTGGACATGCCTAACGCCTGGAACAGCGGTCCGGTACTGATGGGCGTCACCCTGGCCGGGATCATCGGTGCCGTCTGCATCGTCGTCTCGCGCGGTCTGCCGACGCCCCCGAAGGTGCTCGGCCTCGATCTCGGGCACTTCGGTGTCGCCTTCGCCATCGCCGCTGCCTGGAGCGCCCTCGGGCAGATCTTCGACCCGTCCAGCGGCTACGACAACGTGGGCTCGGGCGCGGGCGACTCCGGCGTCGACGCCGGCGTCGGCCTCATCCTTTCCCTGATCGCCACGCTGGTCATGGCCGTCGCAGCGATCCTCACCCTGACCGTCCCGGCCCTCAAGGCCCCCCTCGTCGGCGCCCCCCGCCCCGCCCCCCAGCCCTACGGCGGCCAGCCGCAGGGTGGGTACGGGTACCCGGGTGCGCAGGGTCAGCCGCAGCAGGGTCAGCCGTACGGTGCCCAGCCCGGGCAGCCGCAGCAGGGTCAGCCCTTCGGTGCCCAGCCGGGTCAGCCGGGGCAGCCGCAGCAGCAGACGCCGCCTCCCGGGCAGGCGCAGGCCACCGGTGACTTCTCGCCGTTCTGGTTCGCCGTGCCGGTGCCGCGTCCGCTGTACGCAGAGGACGGTTCGCCCACGCCGATCGCCGAACTGGCGCCCGGCACCTGGTACTTGGCCGTCGAGCAGCGCGGCCCGGGCCTGGTGGCCCAGACGCAGGACGGCCGTCGCGGCGTACTGCAGGACACCACGGGGATTCAGCGCGGCTGATCTCTCCCGTACCTCGCGGCCCCTCGCCCTTCCGGGCGGGGGGCCGTTGTCGTACAGTCGCGACCCTGAGGAGAACTGACGAGTCGTCAGAAAGTCGGAAGGGATCGGGATCTCGTATGCGCCTGGGACTCGCACTCGGCTACTGGGGGCGCGGGCCCGACCCCGGGCACGTGGCACTCGCTCAGGAGGCCGAGCGGCTCGGATACGACTCCGTGTGGACGGCCGAGGCGTGGGGATCCGACGCCTTCACCCCGCTGACCTGGATCGCGGCGCAGACCTCGCGGATCAAGCTGGGCACGGCGGTCGTACAGATGGCGGCGCGGTCACCGGTGACGACGGCGATGCACGCGCTGACCCTGGACCACCTGTCCGGCGGGCGGATGATGCTCGGGCTCGGGCTTTCCGGGCCACAGGTGGTAGAGGGCTGGTACGGACGGCCGTTCCCCAAGTCGCCGCTGACCGCCACGCGGGAGTACGTGGACGTCATCCGCCAAGTGCTGCGGCGGGAGGGGCCGGTGGCGCTGGACGGGCGCTTCCACTCCCACCCCTACCGAGGGGAGGACGGGAGCGGTCTGGGCAAGCCCCTGAAGCCGATCACGCATCCGCTGCGGGCGGACCTGCCGGTGCTGCTCGGTGCGGAGGGGCCTAAGAACATCGCGCAGACGGCCCGGATCGCGGACGGCTGGCTGCCGCTCTACTGGTCGCCGATGCGGGCCGACGTGTACGAGGCCTCGCTGGAGGGTGCGCCCGACGGTTTCATGGTCGCGCCCATGGCGCGGGCGAAGGTCTGCGACGACGTTGCGGAAGGCTTGCTTCCGGTCAAGGCGATGCTGGGGTTCTATATCGGCGGAATGGGGCACTCCGCGCGAAACTTTCATGCGGATCTGATGGCGCGGATGGGGTTCGAGGCGGAGGCTCGGCGCATTCAGGAGCTGTTTCTGGCGGGGCGCCGGGAAGAGGCGGTACTGGCCGTTCCGGACGCTTTCGCCGATGAGATCTCATTGGTGGGTCCGCGTGAACGGATCGCGGAGCGGCTTGAGTTGTGGCGAAAGGGACCCGTCACGGATCTGCTGGTCCTGGCCCCGGACCGCCATACGCTGCGGACGCTGGCCGAGCTGGAGCAGCTCAGCCCGTCCGGAGCGTGAGGGAGGACTCGGTGGCGGGGTCGGTGGCGGGGTCGGTGACAGGTCCCGCCGCCCCGCGGCCGGGGCCGAGGGCCGGGAGCGGGGGCCCTGCCTATCCCTTCGCCAGCTCCCCCGCCGAAGGCACCTTGTCCTTGACCTCCGCGCCCGCGTCCTTCCCCGCGTCCTTCACCTTGTTGATGACGTCGTCGAAGGAGTTCACGACCGAGTCCGTGGAGTCGCCCTTGCGGAGCTTGGACGGGAGGTCCTTGAGGGCGTCGATGCCCGCCGTCAGCGGGGCCACCGCCTTGGCCAGCGCCGGGTCGCCCTTCGCGTTCTTCGACGCCGCCTTCAGGCGGTTGTAGGCGAGGGTCCCGGCGAGGCCCGCCTTGATCAGGGCGAACTTGCGTCCGTCGGCGCCCTTCTTGAACTTCCCCGCCCGGAAGGGCTTCACGATCCACTGGTACGTCGCCCCGGCGGCGATCCCCGCGTTCGCCACGAACCGCGTCTTGGCGAACTTCTGCTTCTCGGCCGAGCTCGAACTCGACGGCGTCGCGGAGGTCGCGGAGGACGACGCCGCGTCCGCGTCGTCACCCCCGCACCCGGTCGCCCCCGCGATCAGGGCTCCGCACAGCACAGGGGCGACGAGAGACCGGCGTACGGTCGCGGCGGACGGCAACACGGGGACCTCCGGGGGGTGGGCAGCCTGTGAACAGCTCTCCCGGCAGCCTCACCCCGGTCGGCGGGGCCCGCCACTCGGGCGAGCCCGTACGGGTTTCAACCGGGCCGGGGCAGGTACACGGTCTTTATGTCCACCCGACAAGCACGTGGCAGCACCGCAGCGAGGGTCATCGTCATCGTCGCGGACGTGATGGCCATCATCCTCGGCCTGTGGATCCTCATGTATCTGTTGGACGCGAACCGCGCCAACGACCTCGTCCAGTTCGTCCATGACGTGGCCCGCTGGCTGGCCGGCTGGTCACACGACCTGTTCACGTTCGATGAGGCCTGGGCCCGTGTGGTCTGCGGTTACGGCCTCGCGGCACTGGTCTACGTCTTCGTGGGCCACGCCATCGCGGGACGGCTCCGCCGCTACTGACGGAGGAGCCGGAAGGTACCACCACGGCCGCCGCTGCCACCCCCGGCAGCGGCACCGGTACCAGCACCGCCGCCGCTGCCACCCCCCGGCAGCGGCGCCGCTGCGGCTGTCGCTACTGCCCCCCGGTAGCGGCGCCGCAGCACTCCGGGGCCAGGCCCTCGGGGAGGCGTTCGCCTGAGAAGACCGCGCAGGTCGCCTCGTCGCCGCCGAGTGCCGCCACCGCGAGCAGCAGGGAGCCCGCCGTCCATGTGGTGAGTTCCTCGGGCCAGATCGCCTGGTCGTCGAAGACGTAGCCCGTCCAGTAGAGGCCGGTCTCCGGGTCGCGCAGGTGCTGGATCGACTGGAGGATCTCCAGGGCGCGGTCCGATTCGCCCAACACCCAGAGGGACAGGGCGAGTTCGGCGCTCTCACCGCCCGTCACCCAGTTGTTGGGGATGACGCAGCGCACGCCGAGGTCCGGCACCACGAAGCGGTCCCAGCCCTCCTCCATGCGGGACTTGGCCTCCGCGCCCGTGAGCGCGCCGCCGAGGACCGGGTAGTACCAGTCCATCGAGTAGCGGTCCTTGTCCAGGAAGCGCTCGGGGTGACTGCGGATCGCGTGGGCCAGCGCACCCGTCGCCAACTCCCAGTCGGGCTGGGGCTCTTCGCGCTGCTCGGCGATCGCCAGAGCGCAACGCAACGCCTGGTGGATCGAAGAACTGCCCGTCAGCAGCGCCTCGTTGACCGGCTCACCACTCGGCTCACGCTTCCAGCCGATCTGTCCGCCCGGCTGCTGCAGCGTGAGGACGAACTCCACCGCCGCCATCACCGTCGGCCACATGCGGTCCAGGAACGTGTCGTCGCCGGTGGAGAGGTAGTGGTGCCAGACGCCCACCGCGATGTACGCGCAGAAGTTCGTCTCGCGCCCCCGGTCCGTCACGTCGTGCGGATCCCCGTCGGCGTACGCCGCGTACCAGGACCCGTCCGGATTCTGGTGCCGCGCGAGCCAGTCGTAGGCGCGGCCCGCCGCGTCATGCTCGCCCGCCGCGTCCAGGGCCATGGCGGCCTCCGTGTGGTCCCACGGGTCGAGATGGTGGCCGCGGAACCACGGGATCGCGCCGTCCTCGCGCTGGACCGCAAGGATCCCGCGGACCGTGCGCGTGGCCTGATCCGCCGTCAGGACGCCGGGCAGGACCAGGTGTTCCGTCCGCTCCGGGCTCGTCACGCGTCGGTCTTCGCGTCGGCCTTCGGCAGGTGCGGCTTCGTCGCGTACGCCACGAAGCTCTTGCCCACGACCGGGTTGAGCAACTGCTCCGCCACCTTCGTGGCCAGCGGTTTCTTCATGATGTCCCAGACCAGGAGCTTGTGGTACGCCCGCACCGGCAGCGCCTTGTCGTTGTCCACGCCGAACGCGCACTTCAGCCACCAGTACGGCGCGTGCAGGGCGTGCGCGTGGTGCGTGCCGTACGGCTTCAGGCCCGCCTCACGCATCCTGCCGAGCAGCTCGTCCGCCTTGTAGATGCGGATATGACCGCCCTCGACCTCGTGGTAGGCGTCCGACAGGGCCCAGCAGATCTTCTCGGGGCCGTAGCGCGGGACCGTCACCGCGATGCGGCCGCCGGGCTTGAGGACCCGGACCATCTCCGCGAGTACGCCCTTGTCGTCGGGGATGTGCTCCATCACCTCGGAGATGATCACGACGTCGAACGAGGCGTCGGGGAAGGGCAGGTTGAGCGCGTCGCCCTCCATCGCCGTGGCGGTCGCGCCCGCCGGCGCCTCGCCGGCCTCCTTCATCGCGGCGAACCACTTGGCGACCTCGCGGATCTCCTCGCCGTTCTGGTCGAGGGCCACCACCTGGGCCCCCCGCCGGTAACACTCGAAGGCGTGCCGGCCCGCGCCGCAGCCCAGGTCAAGGACGCGGTCGCCCGCGGCGAGCGGGAAGCGGGTGAAGTCGACGGTCAGCATCAGCGATGGCTCCCGGAGTACGTCGGGGTGGTGGCCGGGGGGCGGCCGGATGGCGAGGCCGCGTTGGTGGCAATCGCCGCGCGGTACAGCTCTGCGGTGCCCTGGGCGGCGCGGGCCCAGGTGAATTTGGCGAGAACCCGCTCACGCCCGGCGGCGCCGAGGCGGACCCGCAGCTCCGGGTCGCCGAGCAGCCGGTTCAGTCCGGCGGCGAGGGCGTCGGGATCTGCGGGGCGTACCGCCAGGCACGTCTCGCCGTCCGGCCCCGCGACCTCCGGGATCGCGCCGCCGGTCGTCGCGAGGAGCGGCGTCCCGGTGGCCATGGCCTCGGCCGCGGGGAGCGAGAAGCCCTCGTACAGCGAAGGGACGCAGGCGACCTCGGCCGAGCGGACCAGGTCGACGAGCTCGGCGTCGGTGATGCCCTTGACGAACTCGATGGCGCCTTCGAGGCCGTACCGCTCGATGGCCTGGGCCACGGGGCCGTCCTCGGCGCGCTTGCCGACGACGACGAGGTGGGCGGCGGGGTTCTCGGCGCGGACCTTGGCCAGCGCCTCGACGAGATAAATGAGGCCCTTGAGCGGGACGTCCGCGCTGGACGTCGTGACGATGCGGCCGGGCACCTCGGGGATCGAGGGGTCCGGCGAGAAGAGGTCGGTGTCGGCGCCGATGTGCACGACGCTGATGCGGTCGTCGCGTACGCCGAGGTGGTCGACGATCTCCTGGCGCGACGTGCCGGAGACGGTGAGCACGGAGGGCAAGCGGCGGGCCACGCGCTTCTGCATGCGGGTGAACGCGTACCAGCGGCGCACGGACATGCGGCGCCGCCAGTCGGGCGCCGCGTCGAGCTCGAGGCGGCGGTCCACGGTGATGGGGTGGTGGATCGTGGAGACGAGCGGGGCCCCGAGGTCGCCCAACAGGCCGTAGCCGAGTGTCTGGTTGTCGTGCACGACGTCGAACTCGCCCCGCCTGGACCGCAGATGGCGGCGGGCCCGCAGGCTGAACGTCGCGGGTTCCGGGAAGCCGCCGGTCCACATCGTCGCCACTTCGAGCGCGTCGACCCAGTCGCGGTACTCGTCGCGCTTCGGCGTGCGGAAGGGGTCGGGCGAGCGGTAGAGGTCGAGGCTGGGCAGCTCGGTGAGCGTGAGGCCTTCGAGACCCTCGTCCAGGACGGGGTAGGGCTGTGCGCCGATCACCTCGACGCTGTGGCCGAGACGGGCCAGCTCGCGCGAGAGGTGACGTACGTAGACGCCCTGGCCCCCGCAGAACGGGTTGCCCTTGTACGTGAGGAGAGCGATGCGCAACGGACGGTCACCATCGGCGTGCGACCCCGTCCGGGGGTCCGCCTCCATGGCCTCAGCGGTCACTCTCGGCCCCCTTCTCCCTGCGGTTGTCCGCGAGGTTACGCCGGGACGGTAATCTAGAACAAGTTTCAGACTTGATCGTTGAATGATCGCTGAACGAGCATTGAATCTACCGGCAGGTAGCCGCGCTGTAAGGCCCGGATCAGGTGATTCGCGCCACGGCAGACCCCCTGCCATGCTGGCCCACCACGTAACCGAACCGGGACGACGGAACAACGGGACATATGACAGCGGAAGCCAAGGCAGCGGAAGTCGCAGCAGCTGATCCGGCGTCGCCGCCCCTGACCGAGCGACAGGAGGCGCGCCGCCGCCGCATCCTGCACGCAAGCGCCCAACTCGCGAGCAGGGGCGGGTTCGACGCGGTGCAGATGCGCGAGGTCGCCGAGTCCTC
Source organism: Streptomyces sp. NPDC054872 (assembly GCF_053610705.1). Classification (NCBI taxonomy): domain Bacteria; kingdom Bacillati; phylum Actinomycetota; class Actinomycetes; order Kitasatosporales; family Streptomycetaceae; genus Streptomyces; species Streptomyces sp. NPDC054872. Next base: position 10,260 of record NZ_JBSGYY010000007.1, read on the forward strand.
CAGCGTCGCCCTCGGCACGCTGTACCGCTATTTCCCGTCCAAGGTGCATCTCCTGGTCGCCACCATGCAGGACCAGCTCCAGCACATGCACACGACGATCCGTAAGCGGCCGCCCGCGGGCGAGACGCCCGCCGAGAGGTGCGCGGAGACGCTGATGCGGGCCTTCCGTGCCCTGCAGCGCGAGCCGCATCTGGCGGACGCGATGGTCAGGGCGCTGACGTTCGCCGACCGCTCCGTGAGCCCCGAGGTGGACACGGTCTCGCGGCTGACCACGGCGATCATCCTGGACGCGATGGGCCTGGCGGACGCGCCGACCCCCGAGCAGCTCTCGGCGGTCCGCGTCATCGAGCACACCTGGCACTCGGCGCTCATCACCTGGCTCTCGGGGCGGGCGTCGATCGCGCAGGTCAAGATCGACATCGAGATGGTGTGCCGCCTGATCGATCTGACGTCTCCCGAGGCCGCATAACGCGCCGTCCCGTTTGCCCGGGGACACCGAGAACATGTGACACCTCCCCCTCGAACCGTTGCATGGGGGGCGCACACTTTTTTGCAATTGCGCCCCTGAGCCTCTCCTTGGTCCCGCTTGGCCAGTTCTCCGCGTCCCTACGGGCCGTCGGCGCCGTATGAATGGCTACGTGCTGTACGAAGCCATCGCGACCACAAGCGGGGACCTGGAGGAGCGAAGCGTGATCCGGGTACTTCTCGTGCACGACGCCTGTCTGTTGCGGTCGGCCCTGGCCGACCGCCTCGCCCGTGAGCCGGACCTGGAGGTGTCCCATGCACCGTGGCACAACGCACGCGACCGGACGGGCGCGGTGCGCCCCGACGTCTGTGTGGTCGACCCCGACGGCGACGCGGACCACGCGTCCGCCGAGTTCGGGGAGCAGTCCCATCCCGTCCACGGCGGCCTCGGCTGCCCGCTCCTCGTCCTGGTGTCCGGCAACCGGCCGGGGCTGCTCCGCCGCTGCATGGAGGCGGGGGCCCTCGGCTATGTGGACAAGGCGAGCCCGCCGGACCGGCTGCTGGCCGGGATAAGACAGGTTGCCGCCGGCCGGCGGTTCGTGGACGAGACGCTGGGCTTCGGCTTCCTGAAGGCCGCTCAGATGCCGCTCACCGCACGGGAGTTACTCGTGCTCTCACTGGCCGCCGGGGGCGCGCCCATCGCCGAGATCGCGCACCGCCTGCATCTGACGAACGGGACGGTGCGCAATTACATGGCCGCTATCACCCGTAAGACCGGGGCCCGGAACAGGATCGACGCCATTCGGATCTCGCGGGGGGAGGGCTGGGTGTGACGTGACGTTCGCGGGGCCCCAGTTGCCGCTCAACTCACGGTAGAGCGAGGAGCGTTCGAGCAGCTCATCGTGGCGGCCGCACAGGGTGTGGGTGCCGTCCATCACCAGGATCCGGTCGGCGCGGCGGGCCGAGCTGATGCGGTGGGCGATCACCACGAGGGTGCCGCCCGGCCGCGCCGCGAAGGCCCGCTCGGCACGGGCCTCCGCCACCGGGTCGAGGTGGCAGGTCGCCTCGTCGAGCAGGGCGAGGGGTGCGTACGAGACATAGGCGCGGGTCAGCGCGACGAGCTGGCGCTCACCCGCGGAGAGCGTGCCGGGCTCGACCGGGGCCGCGAGGCCGCCGAGCCGCTCGATCACCGCGCTGAGCCCGACGGCCCGTGCGGCGGCGAGCAACTCCGCGTCGTCGACGGCGTCCGCCCGCAGGTACTCCAGGTTCTGGCGCACCGTGCCGCTGAAGACGTACGCCTCCTGCGGGATCAGCACCCGCCGCCCGACGGCCTCACGCCCCCGCACGGGCCGCCCGTCGACGCGGACGACACCGTGACCGGGCTCGAGCAGCCCGGCCACGAGCCCGGCAAGGGTGGACTTCCCGATCCCACTGGGCCCGACGACCGCCAGATGCCCACCACGCGGAACACCGAACGAAAGCCCGCGCACGACGGGCTCGGCCTGGGGCCCGTAGGCGAAGGTGACGGAGGAGAGCTGGAGGGCGGGGGGCACGTGAGGAGAGGGGGCTTCGCCAGATGCGGGTTCCCAGGCGGGGCCGGGGACGTAGACGGGAGTGGGAGGCTCACCGGGGGGAGGCGTACGGCCAGGGGCAGGGGCCCCACCAGGGACGGACGCCTGGCCGGGGACAGACACACCGCCAGGGGCAGACGCCCGGCCGAGATCAGGCGCTCCGCCAGCGATAGGCCCTTCGTCGGAGACGAGCCCCTCGCCCGCGGCTGACGCAGCGGGCGCACCGGGTCGCGAGGACGGGCCGGGTCGCGAGGACGGGCCGGGTCGCGAGGACGGGCCGGGTCGCGAGGACGGGCCGGGTCGCGAGGACGTGCCGCCGAAGACGGCGAGCCCGGCGGCAGCCCCGGACGTGTCACGGCCGGCGGCAGCCCCCGACGTATCGCCGGCGGTGGCAGCCTTCTCCGGAGCGGGATGTTCAGGTGCCTTCGTCTCCGGGGTCCATGTCAGGCGGCGTAGGACGATGGCCAGGCGGGAACCGCTTGTGCCCAGGCCGTGGATCAGGTTGTGCAGGGCCGGGAGCAGGGCCTGGGTGACGTAGGCGATCGCGCCCACCAGGGCGCCCGGTGTCACGCCGTTGTTCAGGAGCCAGGGAGCCGTGACGAGGAGCAGGACGAGCGGGAGCTGGCCGCCGGTCACGAGGGCCGCCGTGCGCAGGACGCCCCAGCGGGCGAGGGAACCGGCCGCCGCGTACTCCGCGGCGATGCCCCGGTCCAGGTCCCCGGCCACGTCCTGTTCCGCGCCCGCGGCGGCGACGTCCCGCAACCCCGGTGCCATCGAGCCCAGTTGGCCCGCGATGCCCTCATCGGCGACGAGGAACTCCTCCTGGCGCCGCGCCAGTGGCCGCAGGCTCGCCACGAACAGGCCGACTCCGGCGAGCAGCGGCGGCGCGACGACCAGGAGGAGGAGCGGGGCCAGCGAGAACAGGCCGATCAGCGCGCCCGCCGCCGTGAAGACGAAGGAGCGGGACACCAGGACCAGTCCCGCGAAGGTGTCCCTGGCGATCTCCACCTGCTGGGTGAGCCGGGACACGGAGGCCCCGTCCGCGTCCCGCAGCCCACGGCCGACGACCTGCCGCACCAGGGAGTCGCGCAGCGGCTCCACCAGGTCGGCGATCGCGCGGAACACCCGCCCCGTGCCGTACGCGGCCACGAGCACGCCGAGCCCGGCCCCGCCGAGCCACCCGAGGCCGACCGCCTCACGCCCCGCGAGGAAACCGTCGTCCAGGGCGCGAGCGAGGGCGTATCCGGTGAGGAAGGTCTGCCCGGTCTCCAGGACGGACCAGAGCGCGAGCCGCAGCACCACCGGCCACCGCCGCCGAAGGAACCGCACGCCGCGACGGTAGGTACCCGGCTGCGTCGCGAAGGCCGATACGACCGGGCCGCCCGGCATCGAGGCGCCAGAAGCCTTCCTCACGCGCCGAACACCTCCCTGTATTCCGCCCGTTCCCACAACTCAGCATGTGTCCCCACCGCCCGGATCCGGCCGCCGTCCAGCCAGGCGACCACGTCCGCGCGGCCCGCCGTCGCCGCACGGTGGGCGATGATCAGGCGGCTGCGGTGCGGGGTGTGGTGGAGCAGGGCCTCGGCTATGTGGTGTTCGGTCACCGTGTCCAGGCTCGACATCGCGTCGTCCAGGATCAGGATCCGGCCGCCTCGCGCGAACGCCCTTGCGAGGCCCAGGCGTTGGGCTTCGCCGCCGGAGAGGGGCGCGTCGGCGCAGGGCGTGGCGTAACCGTCGGGGAGGCGTGTGATGAAGGGGTCCGCGCGGGCGGCACGGGCCGCCTCGCGGATGCGGGGCGGCGTAGGGCGCGGGGCGCCGAAGCCGATCGTGTCCTCCAGGGTCGTGCCGAGGAGCGCGGGCCGCTCGAAGGCGTAGCCGACCTCGCGGCGCAGCTCCTCGCGGCCGAGCGAACGCAGCGGAACCCCGTCGAGGCGTACGTCGCCTTCGTCGGGGTCGGCGAGCCGCCCGGCGACGGACGCCAGGAGCGACTTGCCCGCGCCGGAGCGGCCGACCACGGCGAGCGTGCGGCCCGCCGGGACGGTCAGGTCGACGCCGTCGAGCACGGTGCGCTCGCCACGGGTCACCTTGACCCCTCGTAGCTCCAACAGGCCATCGCCAGAGGGAAGTTCCGCGTCGCCATATGTGGTCGGGGGTTCCGCGAGCACCTCTCCCAGGCGGCGCGCCGCGGCCTTGGCCCGCACCAGCGCCCCCAGTTGTCCGACGAGCATGCCGATACCGGTGGCGAGCACCGCGTACCGGGACGCGGCCAGCAACTCGCCGACGGAGACGCGGCCCTCGATCACCAGATGGCCCGCGACCGCGATGACCGCGATCTGCAGGAGGGGCGCGACCGCCATGGCCTGGGACTGCGAGCGGCCCTGGACGCGCCACATCCGGTGCCCGTGCCGGGAGAGTTCGGGCAGCGGCCCGAGGACGCGCCTGGCCTCCTTGTCCTCGGTGTGCGCGGCAGCGATAGTCCTGGCCCCGCCGACCGCCTCACTGAGACGGCCCGCGATGTCACCCTGGACCTGCTGGTAGCGCGTCACACAGTCGGAGGTGGCGCGGGTGAACGCCCGTAGGAGCAGGACGAGTACGGGGACGCCGGCGATGAACACCACGGCGAGCCAGGCGTCGATCAGGGCGAGTGCCACCACGGCTCCGACGGGCACGACCAGGGCAGCGAGAAGTCCGGCGAGCGTGGCGGGCGCGATGCCCGCGTGTGCCGCGTTGTCGATGAGACGGGCCACCAGGTCGCCGGGGGCGAAGCGTGCGGTGGTGCGGGGGCCGACGGCGAGGACATGGCGCACCAGGTGACCGCGCAGCCACGCGGTGGTGCGGGCGTTGGTGGTCGCGGTGAGGACGCCGTCCACGGCGTCGAGCACGGCTTTCGCCGCGATGAGCGCCGTGCACACGAGGATCCAGCGGGTGGCGTCGGCACCGACGCGGCCTGCGGCGTGTCCTGCCAGCACGGCGTCCAGGGCGCGCCCGATGACGAACGGCAGAAGCAGGCTGACCCCCGCGCCCCCGGCGGCACACAGCACCAGCGCCGTGCAGCGGGCGGCGCTGTGGCGGGTCGCCTCGCGCAGCAGACCCGTGTCGGACGCGGGCGGAGGAGCGGATGTGGGTGGAGGAGGACGGAGACGGGAAGTCGTGGTCGCCATGCGGTCCGGATCCTCACAGTCCTCGTGTCCGTCGCCGGGCGTCCCTGCCGGAGCGGCCGACGGTGGCGGACCCGGGCGGGCCCCCTGGAAAGAGGGACCGCCCGGGCCGTCTGATGCCGTGCCGGTCACGCGCGAAGGCGCGTCACAGACAGATGACCAGGCTTACCTCGCTCCAGCAGAGCAGCAGGCTGGCCGTGCTCTGGCCGCCGCCACCGCCGCCGCCACCGGTCATCTCGTCGGACTCCATGCTCTGCAGGTCGAGAAGCGTCATGATCTTCCCTCTCTTTTGGGGACGTAGTGTTTCTCTTTCGGGTGGTGTCACGACCCCGCTGAAGCGCGGGACCGGCTCTGGGGCCGCCGGAGCGGCGGCAGGAAGGGGATGTGCGCGTCGCCGTGGCCGAGCGCGGCGGCGAGGGCGACGAGAGCGCCCGCCGTGCCGGTGTGCAGGTCCATCGACAGGCGCATCATCTGGTTCCCGGGGAAGGCGAGTTGGCCCTCGTAGGACATGGAGAACCAGCCCAGCGCCGCGATCTGTCCGTCGATGTCCTCGGGCGTGATGCCCGGCGCGGTGCTGCGGCTGAGGTGGAGCAGCAGTCCGGCCCGCCCCTGGTACAGGCCCGGCTGCACGCAGAAGCGTGAGCGCGCGGCGGCCAGGATGCCCGGCCGCGCCGCCTCGAACCCGGCGTCGTCCCGGTGCGCGAGGTAGTCGTCGAGGACCATGCCGATGCCGACGCTGCCGTCGCCCAGGTAGGGCATGGCCCGCCAGCCCTCGTCCACCTGGAGGCCGCCGTCCGCCCGCGTCACGCACCGGGAGAGGTCCGCGCGCAAGGCGTGTGCCGCCAGGTCGAGGAGCGCGGTGTCGCCGCTCCTCTCGTAGAGCCGCAGGAAGAGGAGGGCCGGGCCGGTGGCTCCGTGGAGCAGACCGGCTCGCGGCCGCGCGTTCGGCGGGCTGTCGGCGGTAAGCCGTTCGCCCAGCAACTGTGCTGCTCGCAGGGCGTGTTGGGCCAGGGACTCCTCGCCGGTGCTGTGGGCGAGGGCGTCGAGGGCGAGGCCGAGGCCGGCGAGGCCGCCGTCCAGGTCGGAGGGGAGCCGCTGCCAGTTCTCGCGGAGGACGGTCTCCATCAGGTCGAGGGCACGGGTGCGGTGACCGAGCCGGTCGAGTACGTGGGCGATGCCGGCGAGGCCGTCGTTGAGCCCGAGGGGAGTGCCGGGCGTGGCGGGCTCGGTGTGCTTCAGGAGCCAGCGCTCGCCTTCCTCGTAGCGTTCCCCGCCGCTTTCGGCGAGGGCCAGCAGGACGCCGGCCGCGCCGTGCGCGATGCCGAGTCCGCCGCCGTCGCTGAACTGGGCGATGTCGCCGGGGAAGAGCCGGTCGTCGCGCTCGGGGGTGGCCGAGGCGAGGATGGCCTTGACCATCGAGTCGCGGCTGTGGGGCCAGTCGGCGGGGTCGACGAAGACCGGGGCCGCCCCCGCCGTCCTGGTGACGCCGGCCCTGCCCCCCATGAGGACGCCCTCCCCCAGGGCTTCCGCTGCTCCCGCCTGCGGGGCCGGCGCCTGCTCGTCCGTGCCGGGGCGCTGGATCTCCGCCACCGCCTCGGCGAGGAACTCCTGCGGCACGTCCGGGAATTCGGCGGCGATCATCTGGGCCAGATGCGCGGCCTTGCCGCGGTCGACGGCGAGCAGCGAGGTGACCGGCAGGAAGAGGGCGAGCCCCAGACACGCGAGGGCGTAGCGGTCGACGCCCGCGCCGGTGCGGTCCGGCGGCGCGACGAACCCGGGGTGTGCCATGACCTGGCGCCCGGAGTCGCCCACGGTGCCTGCCGCCTCGAAGTCGAGGAGGGCCACGGACTGTTCGTCGGGCGCGACCATGATGTTGAAGAGGTGGAGGTCGTTGAAGACGACGCCGCGTTCGTGCACGGCGGTGACGGCTTCCTCGACACAGCGGTGCATGCGCAGCGCCCAGGCCGTGTAGTCGGCGATGGCCTCGGGGTCGGGCCGGCTGACCAGGAGCGGATGCCGGTGGGCGAAGAAGGAGTTGAGGGTGGTGCCCTCGAGGAAGTCCATGACCAGGAAGCGGTGGTCACCGAGCAGGAACCAGTCCCGGACCTCGGGGGCGACACCGAGCCCGGAGAGCTTGTCCAGGGCGGCCTTCTCCCGTTCGAGCCGGGCGACGGCGTCGGCTCCGCCCGCGGCGAGACCCGCGTGCGGCCTGCCCTCCTTGAGGACGACCTTGCGGCCGTCACGGGTGTCGGTGCCCGCGTAGACGCCGCCGCCGTTGGAGAAGTGCAGGGCCTTCTCGATGCGGTACGGCAGGTCGCCGACGGTCGTCGTGTTGCGGGCGGCCAGGTGGGGCGCGAGGAACGCGGGCAGTTCCACCCACTCGGGCACCCGGAAGGCCGGGTCGCGGGAGTCGGGGACGAGCGTGCCATCGGCGTTCTCGACGGCGGGCACGAGGGTGCCCTTGCCGTTGTCGCACATGCGCCGGGTGAAGGCCCCGTACCTGACGTAGAGCGGTCCTTCCTCCCAGCGCAGGTCGGTCAGGATGTAGGGCCCGTCGAACCCTTCGAGGCGCTTGCCCAACTCGGACAGGACGGAGTGCAGTTGGGCCTCGTCGTCCGGGTAGATCGTGGCGAACTTGCCGCTGTTGTCGCGACCCGCGTACTTGCTGTTGCGCAGGTGCAGGAGGTGGGCGGCGGGCACGAACTTGAAGGGGATGCCGCGCTCGACGCAGTGGTCCCAGATGATCGCGCCGATGCGGTCGGCGTTGTCCAGGGTCGCGGAGGCGTGGATCTTCCAGCCCTGCGGGGGTGTGGGGCGCGGCTTCCCGTCGGCGTCGAGCGGGACGAGCGAGAGCCAGTCCCCCTTGCGCACCGACCGCCAGCCGGGCGGGACCGGCCGCCCCGCGGTCTCGAACTCGGGGGCGCTGCTGCCCACGGACAAGCGGTCCGGAGTCTCGTAGAAGTGCCTGTCGGCCAGACAGTAGACCTCGTACCGCTTGTCCACGAACGTCTCCTCCCCTTGTGGTCTGGCTCAGACAGTTCCAGGCCGCAAAGGGGACGGACAGTCACGGATGTCATCGATCGGGCATGCGGAACGCATGGGTAAAGTCCTGTTCGCACACTTTCGAGCACACATGCTGTCCGCGGAACGTACGCAATTCGTCTCAGACGGCGTCACACAAGTAAATTCCGCCGCAGGAGCGGACCCCGTCAGTCCGCTCAATCCTCCGGCGGAAAGACGACCTCCCCGCTGCCGGACAACGTGATGGCGATCGCCTCGACCGGACACCCCTCGGCCGCTTCGAGCACCTTCTCGTTGGCGTCGGTCTCGGGATCCGCGGGGTGTGACTGGCGGGCGGAGTCGAGCGTGAAACCGCCCGGGGCCGTGATCGCGCACATCCCGGAGCCGATGCAGACCGACCGGTCCACCTCGACGTGCCAGCGGTCACCCATCAGGCACCCGCCCCCGGACCCGCCGCACCGGCAGGCGGCGTGTAGCCCGCCGGGAGGTGGATCATCTTGTGCTCGAAGTACTCGCCGTACCCCTCGGGCCCGAACTCCCGCCCGAGGCCGGAGTTCTTGTAGCCGCCGAACGGACCGAGCATGTCGAGGCTGAAGGTGTTCACCGAGTACGTCCCGGTGCGCACCTGCCGCGCGATGTCGATGCCGCGCTCCGTGTCCGCCGTCCACACGCTGCCGCTGAGCCCGTAGTCGGAGTCGTTGGCGATCTTCACGGCCTCGCCCTCGTCGCCGTACGGGAGAAGGCAGATGACCGGGCCGAAGATCTCCTCGCGGGCGATGCGCATCGAGTTGTCGACGCCGCCGAAGAGCGTCGGCTCGACGTACCACCCCTCGTCGAACCCGGCCGGACGGCCGCCGCCCGTAAGGATCTTGGCGCCTTCCTCCTGGCCGATGCGGATGTAGTCCAGGGAACGCTGCTGCTGACGCCGGGCGACCAGCGGGCCCAGTTCGGTCTCCGGGTCGAGCGGGTCGCCGATCTTGAGCGCGGAGGCCGCGGCGGCGAAGGCCTCGGCGAACTCGTCGTGGCGGGAGTGCGGCACGAGGATGCGGGTCTGGGCCACACACGCCTGGCCGTTGATCATCCAGGCGAAGGGGACGATGCCTGCTACCGCGCTCGCCGCGTCCGCGTCCGGCAGGATCACGGCGGCCGACTTGCCGCCCAACTCCAGTGTCACGCGCGTGAGGTTGCGGGCCGCGACCTCCATGACGCGCTTGCCCGCCCCGACGGAGCCGGTGAAGGACACCTTGTCGACGCCGGGGTGACCGACGAGGTACTCGCTCACCTCACGGTCGGCCGAGATGATCGAGAGCACGCCCTGCGGCAGCCCCGCCTCGGTGGCGATGTCGGCGAGTATGTACGCGTCGAGCGGCGTCTCGGGCGAGGTCTTGAGGATCACCGGGCACCCGGCGAGCAGCGCGGGCGCGAGCTTGGCGGCGGCGGTGAACTGCGGGACGTTCCAGGGGACCACGGCCGCCACGACGCCGACCGGCTCGCGCCGGACGAGGATCTTGCCGAGGGCGCCGTCGCGCGCCTCCTCGTACGTGAAGTTCTTCGCGACCGTGAGCGCCGAGTCCCAGACCATCATCGCGGCGAGGGCCTGCACCATCACGCTCGATGTGTACGGGGTGCCGTTCTGGGAGCTGATGACGCGGGCGATCTCCTCGTGCCGTACGGCGAACGCGTCCTTGATCCTGGTGACGATCTCGATCCGCTCGTCGAGGGTCATCCGGGGCCAGGGCCCCTCGTCGAACGCCTTGCGCGCGGTGGCGACGGCCCGGTCGACGTCGGCGGGCGCGGCGTGCGGCACCCGCGCGAAGACCTGGCCGGTGTGCGGCGAGATCACCTCGATGACGTCCTTGCCGAGGGGGTCCACCAACTCCCCGCCGATGAACAGCTGTCCGTGTTCCACGAGCTCCGTCATGGCTGACTGCCTCCTGCGGGATTCCGCCGTGTGCGGCACGCTTTCCGCCACTGTTTCTGACGCTGTCTCAGGACTTGCCGATGCAGAACTGATACCAGTTCTAGTTCCAGGAGTCCACGGCGGAGCCGGACGGAGTGTGACCGGCGCCTCACTTCCGACCGGCCTGTCCAAGTGGCCTGACGAATCGGTCGACTTGGGCGATCATTGGAACTGGTTCTAGTTACGGAGAGATGAGGGCACCCCATGACGCAGGTGACCGATCCGCAGGTGACCGAGCACGGCGGGGGCGTGTGGAGCATCAAGGTCCCCATTCCGGACAACCCCCTGGGCTTCACCCTCGTCCACCTCCTCGACACGGACGCCGGCCCGGTCCTGATCGACACGGGCTGGGACGACCCCACCTCCTGGGACGCACTCGCCGACGGCCTCGTCGCCTGCGGCACGTCCGCCGACGCGGTGCACGGCGTCGTCATCACCCACCACCACCCCGATCACCACGGCCTCTCGGCCAAGGTCCGCGAGGCATCGGGCGCGTGGATCGCGATGCACGAGGCGGACGCGTCGGTCGTACGCCGCACACGGACCGGACCACCCGCCCGCTGGTTCGACTACATGGTGGAGAAGCTGACGGCCGCGGGCGCCCCCGCCGACCATCTGGCCCCTCTCCTCGCCGCCCGTGACGCGGGCCGCGCACCCCGCCTTCCCGGCATGGCCGCCGCGCTCCCCGACCGCGACATCACCCCGGGCGAGCTGCTCGAACTGCCGGGGCGCAGGCTCCGCGCGATCTGGACCCCCGGCCACACCCCCGGCCACGTCTGCCTGCACCTGGAGGAGGAGCACCCGGCGCGGCTACCGGGCCACGGCCGCCTGTTCTCCGGCGACCATCTCCTCCCCGGGATCACCCCGCACATCGGCCTGTACGAGGACCCCGACGACGAGACCGTGACCGACCCGCTCGGCGACTACCTCGACTCCCTGGAGCGCATCGGCCGCCTGGGCCCCGCCGAGGTCCTCCCGGCCCACCAGTACGCGTTCACCGACGCCCCGGCCCGCGTCCGGGAGATCCTGGCCCACCACGAGGAGCGCCTGACGGACCTGCTCGCCCTCCTCGCCGAGCCCCTCACTCCCTGGCAGCTCGCCGAGCAGATGGAGTGGAACCGCCCCTGGGACCAGATCCGCTACGGCTCGCGGAACATCGCGGTCTCCGAGGCCGAGGCCCATGTGCGGCGCCTGGTGAAGCTGGGGCGCGCGGAGGCGGTGGGCAGCGATCCGGTGCGGTACCGCGCGGTGTGAGCCGCGGCCGGGGGCGGGCGCCCCGGGGCACTCCCCCTACGGGCCGGTAGAGTGGCCCCCGTCGTCATCATGCCCGTACGGGGGGAAGCCGGTGCGAATCCGGCGCTGACCCGCAGCCGTATACCGCACCTGAGCGGTGAGCCGGAATGCCCGGTACGGAGCATGACCGGCTCGCTTCATCGGGGCCCCCGATGAACGGCACCGTCGAGGTATACGGAGCCGGAGCCGCCCGGAGCCCGTGCCCGCTACGTGCCCGTGCTGCCCCGCTCCCCGCAGGGAGAGGCACCCGCCGCATCATGAACGTTCGCCGCAGCGCAGCGGTCCTGGCCGCCGTCGCCGTGTTCGGTTCGGCCGCCGCCCCGGCCGCCTTCGCGGACACCGCGTCCCCGTCGCCCTCCGCCAAACTGCCCTCCGGTCTGTACGGCGACGCCGACCCCAAGTTCGACGGGGTGTTCCGGCAGTCGTACGCCCTGCTCGCCCAGGACTCGGCCGGTGTGAAGCCCGCAGCGAAGTCCGTCGACTGGCTCACCGGGCAGAGTTGCGCGAACGGCGGTTACGCCGCGTACCGCGCCGACGCGGGCGAGCCCTGCGACTCCAAGACGATGTTCGACAGCAACGCGACGGCGTCGGCCGTGCAGGCGCTCGCCGCGCTCGGCGGCCGCGAGAAGGCCGTCGGCAAGAGCGTCGACTGGCTGAAGTCCGTGCAGAACCAGGACGGCGGCTGGGGCTACAGCCCCGGCATGGAATCGGACGCCAACTCCACCGGCATCGTCATCGGCGCGCTCGTCGCGGCGGGCGAGAAGCCGGAGGGCGTGAAGGCCCAGAGCGGCAAGACGGCGTACAACGCGCTGCCCGCCCTCTCGATGAGCTGCGGCAAGGACGGCGGCGCCTTCGGCCTCGCGGACGTCAAGTCCGGCAAGCTCTCGCCGAACGCGGACGCCACGGCGGCCGGCGTCCTCGGCGCCCACGGCAAGGGCCTGGTCGTGGACGCGGCCGAGAAGAAGGAAGCCGCGCCGAAGTGCGCGAAGGCCGACACCGCCGAGCAGGCGGCGGCGAACGGCACGGGCTACCTCCTGAAGACCCTCGCCGAGGGCGACGACCACCTGATGTCGTCGATGCCCGGCGCCAAGAACATGCCCGACCTCGGCAACACCGCCGACTCCGTGCTCGCGCTCGCCGCGGCCGGCCAGCCCGAGCAGGCCGAGAAGTCGGCTCAGTGGCTGTCGAAGAACTCGGCCGACTGGGCCAAGAAGTCGGGCCCCGCCGCCTACGCCCAGCTGATCTTCGCCGCCCACGCGTCCGGCATGGACCCGCGTGACTTCGGCGGCGCGGACCTGGTCAAGCAGCTCAACGCGCAGGGTCCGGCCCCGCAGGCGACGGAGCAGGCCGCCGACGAGCAGAAGGACAGCGACGACAGCGGCGTGAGCATCTGGTGGATCATCGGCGTCGGCATGGTCGCCGGCATCGGCATCGGCTTCCTCTACAGCGGCAACAAGAAGAAGCAGCAGCTGTGACGCGGGGTCGCGCGCGGTGGGGGCGCCTGGTGACCGGGGCGCTCTTCGCCGCCCTGCTCGGTGTCCTCACCGCCGCCCCCGCCCAGGCGGCCGGGTACCGCTATTGGTCCTTCTGGGACCGGGACGGCTCCACGTGGGCCTACGCGAGCCAGGGGCCGAGCACCGCGCGTCCCGACGACGGGGCCGTCCAGGGCTTCCGGTTCGCCGTGTCCGCCGACTCGAAGGACGCCGCCAAGCCGCGCGGCGCCGCGGACTTCGACACGATCTGCGCCAAGACCCCCGCCAAGGACGACCGGAAGCGGGTTGCCCTGGTCATCGACTTCGGCACGCCGGGTGACGCCCCCGACGGGGAGAGCCCGCCGAAGCCGCGTACGGCCTGCGCGCGGATCGCGGACGACGCGACCAGCGCGGACGCGCTCGCCGCGGTGGCGAAGCCCCTGCGCTACGACAGCAACGCCCTGCTCTGCGCCATCGCGGACTACCCGAAGTCGGGCTGCGGCGAGCAGGTCTCGGGCAACGGCGAGTCGGACGGCACGGAGAAGAAGCCGGCCGCGAGCGACGAGCAGAGCGACTCCGGCGGCCCCTCCGTCGGTCTGATCGCGGGCGTGGCCGCCATCGCCCTGCTCGGCGGGGCCGCCGTCTGGCAGGCACGCCGCCGACGCGGCTGACCGCACGATGACCGATCACCCGAGCACCGCTCCCGGTGCGCCGCGCAGGCGTCTGGCCCCCGAGGCGCACCGGAGCAACGCGCTGCACCCCGGCGCCTGGTGGGTGTGGGCGCTCGGGCTCGGCGTCGCGGCGTCGCGCACCACCAACCCCCTGCTGATCGGTCTCCTCATCGGCGTCGCGGGCTATGTCGTCGCGGCGCGCAGGACATCGGCGCCGTGGGCGCGGTCGTACGGCGCCTTCGTGAAGCTGGGCCTCGTCGTGATCGCGATCCGGCTGGTCTTCGCCGTCGTCCTCGGCTCCCCCATCCCCGGTACGCACGTCATCGTGACGCTTCCCGAAGTGCCGCTGCCCGACTGGGCGAAGGGGGTACGGATCGGGGGCCGGGTGACGGCCGAGGGGCTGCTTTTCGCGCTCTACGACGGGGTGCGCCTGGCCGGTCTCCTCATCTGCGTCGGCGCCGCCAACGCCCTGGCCAGCCCGGCTCGGCTGCTCAAGTCGCTGCCGGGCGCGCTGTACGAGGTGGGCGTCGCCATCGTCGTCGCGATGACGTTCGCGCCGAACCTGATCATCGATGTGCAGCGTCTGCGGGCCGCGCGGCGCCTTCGCGGGCGCGCCGACAAGGGCATCCGGGGGCTGCTCCAGGTCGGGCTCCCGGTCCTCGAGGGCGCCCTGGAGCGGTCGGTCGCGCTGGCCGCCGCGATGGACGCGCGCGGCTTCGGCCGCAGCGCGCCGGTTCCGGCCGGGGTGCGCAGGGCGACAGCGGTCCTGACGCTCGGCGGTCTGATGGGCGTCTGCGTGGGCACGTACGGCCTGCTCACGGCGGACGGCACCGAGTACGGCCTGCCCGTCCTGGCCGTCGGTCTCGTCGCCGCCCTCGCCGGGCTCCGCCTCGGCGGCCGGCGCTCCGTCCGCACCCGCTACCGCCCCGACGCGTGGGGCGTGCGCGCCTGGCTCGCCGCCGGGTCGGGGATCGCGGTGGCGGGCCTGATGCTCTGGGCCGCCTCGTACGACGCGGCCGCCCTGCACCCCGGAGTCGTCCCCCTGACCGCGCCGACGCTGCCGCTGTGGCCCGCGGTGGCCGTCCTCGTCGGGCTGCTGCCCGCCTTCGTGGCCCCGGTGCCCGCCGATTCCGCCGCACCCGTTCCTTCCCCCGTGCTTTCCAAGGAGCCCTCATGATCCGCTTCGAGGATGTCTCCGTGACCTACGAAGGGGTCGCCGGGCCTACCGTGCGCGGCGTCGATCTCGCCGTACCCGAGGGCGAGTTGGTGCTCCTCGTCGGGCCTTCCGGGGTCGGCAAGTCGACGCTGCTCGGCACGGTGAGCGGCCTCGTGCCGCACTTCACCGGGGGCACGCTGCGGGGCCGGGTGACGGTGGCGGGGCGTGACACCCGTACCCACAAGCCGCGTGAACTCGCCGATGTCGTCGGCACGGTGGGCCAGGACCCGCTCTCGCACTTCGTGACGGACACCGTCGAGGACGAGCTCGCGTACGGGATGGAGTCGCTCGGGCTCGCCCCCGAGGTGATGCGCCGCCGCGTCGAGGAGACCCTCGACCTCCTCGGCCTCGCCGATCTGCGCGACCGGCCCATCGCCACGCTCTCCGGCGGTCAGCAGCAGCGCGTCGCCATCGGCTCGGTGCTCACGCCGCACCCCGAGGTCCTCGTCCTGGACGAGCCGACGTCGGCCCTCGACCCGGCGGCCGCCGAGGAGGTCCTCGCCGTACTGCAGCGCCTCGTGCACGACCTGGGCACGACGGTCCTGATGGCCGAGCACCGCCTGGAGCGGGTCGTGCAGTACGCCGACCAGGTTCTGCTGCTCGCGGCGCCGGGTGAGCCGCCCGTGCTGGGCGACCCGGCCTCGCTGATGGCCGTCTCGCCGGTCTATCCGCCGGTGGTGGGTCTCGGGCGCCTCGCCGGCTGGTCCCCGCTGCCGCTGACGGTGCGGGACGCCAGGCGGAAGGCCGGCGCGCTGCGGGAGCGGCTTGCCGGGGCCGAACCTCGCGAGGAGGTCACGGCCGTACGTCCGGCGGCGGGCCGCCCGAGCCTCTTCAGGCGTACGAAGACGAAGGACGCCCCGGAAGCGGCCGCCGCGAGCGTCACGGGTCTTGCCGTGCGCCGGGGGAGGGTGGAGGCCCTGCGCCGCGTGGACCTCACCGTCTCCGCGGGCGAGACGGTGGCCCTGATGGGCCGCAACGGCGCCGGGAAGTCCACGCTCCTGTCCACCCTGGTGGGCCTGCTCGAACCGGCGGCAGGATCGGTCCGCGTCGGCGGCGTGATCCCCCACCGCACCGGCCCCCGCGAGCTGATCCGGCACGTGGGCCTGGTCCCCCAGGAGCCGCGTGACCTCCTCTACGCGGACACGGTGGCCGCCGAGTGCACGGCCGCCGACCAGGACGCGGGGGCGGAGCCCGGCACCTGCCGTGCGCTGGTCACCGAGCTGCTCCCCGGCATCGCGGACGACACCCACCCCCGCGACCTCTCGGAGGGCCAGCGCCTCACCCTGGCCCTGGCGATCGTCCTGACCGCCCGCCCGCCGCTGCTCCTCCTCGACGAGCCGACCCGGGGCCTCGACTACGCGGCCAAGGCCCGCCTGGTGACGCTCCTGCGCGGCCTCGCCGCCGACGGTCACGCGATCGTCCTCGCCACGCACGACGTGGAGCTGGCCGCGGAACTGGCCCACCGGGTCGCGATCCTCGCCGACGGGGAGATCGTCGCCGACGGCCCGACCCCCGACATCGTCGTCTCCTCCCCCTCCTTCGCCCCGCAGACCACCAAGATCCTCGCCCCGCAGAAGTGGCTGACGGTCACCGAGGTGCGGGACGCCCTCGGCGCCGAGGGCGGTACCCCGTGAGCAGTCCCCCCGTGGCCCGGCAGTCCCGTCCCATCCGCCTGGGGCCGCGCTCGGTCGGCGCCCTCGCGCTCGTCAGCGCGGTCGGCGTCGTGGCCTTCGGGTGGCCGCTGATCGCGGGCGGGGAGTCAGGGCTGAGCGCGCACGCCCAGGACGCGCCCTGGCTGTTCGCGGCGCTGCTTCCGCTCCTGCTCGCCGTCGTCGTGGCGACCATCGCCGACGTCGGCCTCGACGCGAAGGCCATCGCGATGCTGGGGGTGCTCGCCGCCGCCGGTGCCGCACTGCGACCGCTGGGTGCGGGGACGGCCGGGATCGAGCCGATGTTCTTCCTGATGGTGCTCAGCGGGCGCGTGCTCGGGCCGGGGTTCGGGTTCGTGCTCGGCGCCGTGTCCATGTTCGCCTCCGCGCTCCTGACCGGCGGCGTCGGTCCGTGGATGCCGTTCCAGATGCTGTCCATGGGGTGGGTCTGCATGGGGGCGGGGCTGCTGCCGGGGCCCGACACCCTGCGCGGGCGCGGGGAGCTGTGGCTGCTCGCCGCGTACGGGGCCGTCTCGTCCGTCCTGTACGGGACCGTCATGAATCTGCAGGGCTGGCCCTACCTGGGCGGCCTCGCGACCGGCGCCTCCTTCGTGCCCGGCGACCCCGTCGGCGACAACCTCGGCCGTTTCCTCGCGTACTGCCTGGCTACCTCGCTGGGCTGGGACCTGCCCCGCGCCGTCGTGACCGTCCTGCTGAGCCTCGCTCTCGGCCCCGCCGTCCTCAAGGCGCTGCGCCGGGCCACGCGTCGGGCGGCTTTCGAGGCCCAGGTCACCTTCGAGGGCCCGAAGGCGTAAGCAGCCGGTTGCTCTCCGTCGCCCGGAGGGGTCCTTCGCGGTGAGGCGGCCCACAGTACTTTGGTCCTCTACTAGGCCGGGCCGTAGAGACGCCCCGCTGGTGCGTACACGTCAAAACACGCGCTGACCTGCGGATTGAGAGCCACGTCACACGCGGGACCTTTCGCGCACATGCGACATCCACTAGTAAAAAGGGTCATTGCGGAGACGTGGCGGCCCTGCTTCTCTGGATCGAGTCGCACGGCGCCGCCGGCCACAAGGCCCCCGGTACCGACGCATTCCTCCAGCCACACCCCCGTGGCCCACGGCATGCCCGCGACACCATGTCCCCCACGGAAGGCCACGCTTTGTCCGCCACGCTCCTCCGCCGTATCGCCACCCCGAAGAAGGCCCTCACCGGTGCCGCCGTGGCCGTCGCCACGACCGGCATGGTGTTCAGCGCGGGCGCGGCCCAGGCCGCGACCCCCACGGCGGCGAAGGCCGCGGCTCCGGCCGCCGCACCCGCCGCGGCGCCTTCCTCGGCCAAGGCGATCGCGAAGAAGATGATCCCGGACCCCGCTCAGTACAAGGCGTTCAGCAAGATCGTGGAGCACGAGAGCGGCTGGAACCCCAAGGCCACGAACGCCTCCTCCGGCGCCTACGGCCTGGTCCAGGCCCTGCCCGCCTCGAAGATGGCGTCGGCGGGCTCGGACTGGAAGACCAACCCCGAGACCCAGATCAAGTGGGGCCTCGACTACATGAACGACCGCTACGGAAGCCCGACTGGCGCATGGGCCCACTGGCAGGCCAACGGGTCTTACTGAGCGAACACCCTCGCGGCGCACCGGAGATCACCGGCTCCGCCGAGTTCGTCCTCGAACGCCGGACAGGCTGGACATCCCAGCCTGTCCGGCGTTTTCGGCTTCCGGAAACGGCCTACAGCCGCTGAATGATCGTCCCCGTAGCGACGGCCCCGCCCGCACACATCGTGATCAGCGCGAACTCCTTGTCCCGGCGCTCCAGCTCATGCAGGGCAGTCGTGATGAGCCGAGCCCCGGTCGCCCCCACGGGATGCCCCAACGCAATCGCGCCCCCGTTCACGTTCACCTTCTCCAGGTCCTGCTCGAAGACCTGCGCCCAGCTGAGCACGACCGACGCGAACGCCTCGTTGATCTCCACGAGGTCGATGTCCTTCAGGGACATCCCCGCCTTGCCGAGCACCGCCCGCGTCGCGTCGATCGGACCGTCCAGATGGAAGTGCGGATCGGCGCCCACCAGCGCCTGCGCCACGATCCGCGCGCGCGGCCTCAGCTTCAGGGCCCGCGCCATGCGCTTCGACGCCCACATGATCGCTGCCGCGCCGTCCGAGATCTGCGAGGAGTTGCCCGCGGTGTGCACGGCGGTCGGCATCACCGGCTTGAGGCGTTCGAGGCCCTCCATCGTGGTGTCCCGCAGCCCCTCGTCGCGGTCGACGAGGCGCCACATGCCCTGCCCGGCGGCCTGCTCCTCCTCCGTCGTCGGGACCTGGACGGCGAACGTCTCGCGTTTGAAGCGCTCCTCGGCCCAGGCGGTCGCGGCGCGCTCCTGCGAGATGAGGCCGAGCGAGTCGACGTTCTCCCTGGTCAGGCCGCGATTGCGGGCGATACGCTCGGCCGCCTCGAACTGGTTGGGCAGGTCGACGTTCCACTCCTCGGGGAACGGCTTGCCCGGACCGTGCTTGGAGCCCGACCCGAGCGGCACCCGTGACATCGCCTCGACGCCGCAGCTGATGCCCACGTCGATGACACCGGCCGCGACCATGTTGGCGACCATGTGACTCGCCTGCTGCGACGAGCCGCACTGACAGTCCACCGTCGTCGCGGCGGTCTCGTACGGAAGGCCCATCGTGAGCCAGGCCGTGCGTGCCGGATTCATGGACTGCTCCCCGGCATGGGTGACCGTGCCGCCCACGATCTGCTCGACGCAGTCGGCGTGGATGCCCGTCCGGCCGAGGAGCTCGCGGTAGGTCTCACCGAGCAGATAGGCGGGGTGGAGATTGGCGAGCGCGCCGCCGCGCTTCCCTATGGGGGTGCGTACGGCTTCGACGATGACAGGTTCCGCGGCCATGGGCGTCCTCTCCGTCCACATCCCGCGCGAGTGTCCCGGCACCCACGCGGAGAACTAGTACGCGTTCTAGTTCTGCAAGCAGTCTGCTGAGCGCGACCCCGGCACCGCAAGGGGCTTGCACGCACCTTGCGCAGGACGTACACGAAAGCGACCCCGACGCGGGCCTTGCCACTTGTAGAACCCGTTACTACCTTGCGGGGCATCTCCTGATGGACCGTCAGGACAGCTACAGAGCTGCCAGAACTGAACTCCTGGAGTTGCCGATGCCCTGTCCAGCGCTGCCCGACGGGTTCGACTTCACCGACCCCGACCTGCTCCAAGAGCGCGTGCCCCACCCGGAGTTCGCCCAGCTGCGGCAGACCGAACCGGTGCGCTGGATCGCCCAGCGGCCGCGCATCTCCGGCTTCGACGACTCGGGCTACTGGGCCGTCACCCGGCACGCGGACGTCAAATACGTGTCCACACACCCGGAGTTGTTCTCCTCGAACCTCAACACCGCGGTCATCCGGTTCAACGAGACGATCAGCCGCGACCAGATCGAGGTCCAGAAGCTGATCATGCTGAACATGGACCCTCCCGAGCACACCCGCGTCCGCCAGATCGTGCAGCGCGGCTTCACCCCCCGCGCCATACGCTCCCTGGAGGACGCCCTGCGCGCCCGCGCGGGCTCCATCGTCGAGACGGCCCTGGCGAACGCCGCGGCCGACGGCTCCTTCGACTTCGTCACGAACGTCGCCGTGGAACTTCCGCTCCAGGCGATCGCCGAGCTCATCGGCGTGCCCCAGGACGACCGGACGAAGATCTTCGACTGGTCGAACAAGATGGCGGCCTACGACGACCCGGAGTACGCGATCACCGAGGAGGTCGGCGCCGAGGCGGCCCTGGAGATCGTCTCGTACGCGATGAACCTCGCCGCGGCGCGCAAGGAGTGCCCGGCCAAGGACATCGTCAGTCAGCTGGTCGCCGCCGAGGACGAAGGCAACCTCTCGTCCGACGAGTTCGGCTTCTTCGTCATCCTGCTCGCGGTGGCCGGCAACGAGACGACCCGCAACGCCATCACCCACGGCATGCACGCCTTCCTCACCCACCCCGAGCAGTGGGAACTCTTCAAGCGCGAGCGCCCCGAGACCACCGCGGAGGAGATCGTGCGCTGGGCGACCCCCGTGGTCTCCTTCCAGCGCACCGCGACCCAGGACACCGAGATCGGCGACGCGAAGATCAAGCAGGGCGACCGCGTCGGCATCTTCTACTCCTCCGCCAACAACGACCCCGAAGTCTTCGACGAACCGCTGAACTTCGACATCACCCGTGACCCCAACCCGCACCTCGGCTTCGGCGGCGGAGGCCCGCACTTCTGCCTCGGCAAGTCCCTGGCCGTCCTGGAGATCAACCTCATCTTCAACGCGATCGCGGACGCGCTGCCCGACCTGCGGCTGGTCTCCGACCCCCGCAGGCTCCGCTCGGCCTGGCTGAACGGCGTCAAGGAACTGCAGGTCAGCACCGGCTGACCCGCCGCCAGGGAGGCAGGGGCGACTCCTCCCACGCCCGCCCCTGCCTCCCCCTGGCACCCCCGGCGGCATACCCGGCGGCGTACTCGGCGGGCATATCCGGCCATGCGCTGACCGGAGCCAACGTTTTCGTTGCCTGACGCGTCTTGAGAAGCAAACCTTGCCTTTCCAAGACTTCGAACGGAAACGGTCGCCGTGGTCACCGCAGGTCTCTTCGTCGCACCGTCGGGCAGCACACCCAATGCGCGGAAGACCTCCCTCCGCGCCTTCTGCCGACGCCACCGGATCCCGCTCGTCGCGACGCTGCCCACGCTGCCGCTGTACGCGGTGTGGGCGGCGTTCCTCGCCACCGGCGGCGGCGACCTGGCGGCCCAGGAGGCATGGGCGCGGTTCGCGTCGGAGCACGGAGCCGCCGCGTACGGCCTGTTCTGGTACGGCGGCATGCACACCGCCAACTACAGCCTGATCTCCCCCTACTTGATGGCCGCCGTCGGCGTGAAGACGGTGACGGTGGTGTCGGGTGTCGCCGGTGCCTGGCTGGTCGCCGCGCTCGTCGAACGCACCGGGGTGCGTCGCCCGCTGTGGCCCGCGGTGCTCGCCTCGCTCGCGGTGTGGTGCAACGTCGCGTCCGGGCGCACGACGTTCGCGCTCGGCATCGCCTTCGGGTTCGCGGCATGCCTGATGCTCGTGCGCGAGCGGCGCGTCCGGGCAGCCGTGGCATGCGCGGCGCTCGCCACCATGTCCAGCCCGGTCGCGGGTCTCTTCCTCGTGGTGGCGGGCGCGGCCTACTTTCTCGTGCGGGACTGGGGGCGGGCCGCGGCGCTGGTGGTGCCGCCGGTGCTGGTCGTCGGGGTGACCACCGCGCTTTTCCCCTTCTCCGGCGAGCACTTGATGCCGTTCGACCGGATCTTCCCGCCCGTGGTGTTCGGCCTGGCGCTCATCGTGGCGGCTCCGCGCGAGTGGCGCGTACTGCGGTGGGGGGCCGCGGTGTACGCGGCCGGGACGGTCCTGACCTACCTCATCCCGTCCCCGATCGGCACGAACGTGGAGCGCCTTGCCGAGCTGCTCGCACCCGCCGCGCTGCTCGGCGCCCTCCTGATGCCCGCGCTGTCCCGCGCACGCCGTGTCGTGCTCACCGTGGCACTCGTGCTGTCCACGGCCTGGGTCGGGCAGAAGACCGCGGACGATCTGACGGTGTCGACGGCCGTGCCGAAGTGGGCCGCCGACACCGAGGGCGTGGTGCGGGAGCTGGAGCGGCTCGGCGCCGACCGTGGCCGCGTGGAGGTGGTCCCGGCCCGCAATCACCGCGAGGCGACGGCCCTCGCGCCGTACGTGAACATGGCGCGCGGCTGGAACCGGCAGCTCGACATCGAGCGCGGGCGCCTCTTCTACGACGGGTCGTTCTCGGCCGCCACCTACCGGGCGTGGCTGGACAAGTGGGCGGTCGGCTATGTGGTGTTGCCGTCGGGCAAGCCGGACGGGTTCGCCGAGGACGAGGCGGCCCTGGTCGCCAGTGGCCCCAAGTGGCTTCAGCCGGTGTGGCGCGACGCGCACTGGCGGGTGTTCCGGGTCAAGGACGCGGTGCCGATGGTGTCGAAACCGGCGACCGTCGTGAAGTCCACCGAGTCGGCCATGGTGGTGCGCGTCCCCACGCGCGGGCCGGTGACGCTGCGCCTGGTGTACTCGCCGTGGCTCCGGGCCGAGGGGGCCTGCCTGAAGCGGCACGGCGAGTTCACCCGGCTCACGGTGTCCACACCGGGCACGTACAAGATCAGCTCGGGGTACGGTCCTTCGCCGAGTCCTTCGTCATGTCGATGACCGGCGGCTCCGCCCCCGTCGCCACCTGCAGGTTCCTGCCCACCCGGGGTCCCGCCAGAAGGTAACCGATGCCGAAGCCCGCACCGACGACGGCCGCGCCGCCCACCGCGTCCAGGACCCAGTGGTTGCCGGTGGCGACGATCGCGGAGACCGTGAACAGCGGATGCAGCAGGCCGAGCACCTTCATCCACACCCTCGGCGCGAGGATCAGGATCACCACACCGCACCACAGCGACCAGCCGAAGTGCAGCGAGGGCATCGCCGCGTACTGGTTGGTGAGCGCGGTCAGCGTCCCGTAGTCGGGCTGGGTGAAGTCCTGCACGCCGTGGACCGTGTCGATGAAGCCGAGCTCGGGCATCAGGCGCGGCGGGGCCAGGGGGTAGAGCCAGAACCCGACGAGCGCGAGGAGCGTCGCGAAGCCGAGGGCCGAGCGCGCCCAGCGGTAGTCGGCGGGGCGCCGGACGTAGAGCACACCGAGGACGGTCAGCGGCACCACGAAGTGGAACGACGTGTAGTAGAAGTTGAAGAACTCCTCCAGCCAGTCGACCTTCACCACCGCGTGGTTGACCCAGTGCTCGATGTCGATGCGCAGGAACTGTTCGATCGCGTGGACCTGTTCGCCGTGCTGCTCGGCGGTGGCCCGTCCGCCCGAGTTGGTGCCGCCCGTCGCGGCGAGCCGCGCCTGCTGGTAGGCGGAGTAGCCGACGCGGATCAGGAGCAGTTCGAGCAGGAGGTTCGGCCGGGTGGTGACCCGCCGCCAGAACGGGAGCAGCGGCACCCAGCTCCAGCGCGCGGGCGCGGGCCTGGCGTAATCGGTGGGGATGGGCGCCTGGTACCGCGGGTCCGTACGGGACAGGAACGGCACCACCGTGGCGGCGGCGAGCGCGGCGATCAGGACGACGTTGTCGCGGATGGGCTCCACGACCGGCATGTTCGGCAGCATCATCTTCGCCGGCAGCGTCGAGACGAGGACGACGGCGACGGGCCACATGTACCGGTCGGACTGCTTCTTTCCGGCCCGGCCGACCACCGCGAGCAGCACCCACAGGAGCTGGTGCTGCCAGGTCGTCGGGGACACGGCGACCGCGACACAGCCGGTGATCGCGACGGCGAGCAGCAGCTGCCCGTCCTTGGCGTAGCGCACGGCCCGGCGCACGCCGAACCAGACGACGACCGCGCTCAGGATCACGTAGAGCCCGATCTCCAGCGGCCCCTCGATGCCGAACCGGAGCAGCGCGCCGTGCAGCGACTGGTTGGCGAGACCGGCCGGACTCGCGCCGAGGCCCGCACCGGCGAGGTGGTGTATCCAGTACGTCCACGAGTCGTGCGGCATCGCGGCCCAGGCGAGCGCGGTGATGGCGAGGAACGTGGCGCCGGTGGACGCGGTGGCCCGCCTGCGGCCGGTGAACCAGAAGAGGGCGGCGAAGAGCAGCAGCGTGGGCTGGAGCGCGGCCCCGATGCCGATGAGGACACCGCTCGCGCGTTCCCCGCGGACCGCGAAGCATCCGAGCAGGACGAGCAGCACGGGGAAGATGCTGGTCTGGCCCAGGTACAAGGTGTTGCGCACCGGGAGCGACAGCATCAGGAGGCAGATCGCGACGGGCGCGGCGAGCAGCGAGGTGCGCCGGGACACGGGCTGCGGCAGGGCGCGGGCGGCGACGAGGCCGAGGATCACGACCAGGATCAGCGTACCGAAGGTCCAGCCCCAGCCGAGCGCCTGCTCGGCCGCGCGGGAGAACGGTTTCAGCACGAGTCCCGCGAAGGGGGTGCCGGTGAACTTGTCCGCGTCGTAGAAGGAGCCGTTCACATGGAGGACGCCCTCCGGGCCGATCCAGGTCTCCAGATCGATGAACCGCTCGCCTTTCGGCGTACGCAGGACGACGGCCGCCTGTCGCACCGCGAGTACCGCGGCGATCAGCCAGAGGGCGACGCGGACCGCCCCGATCCGCGTGGTCGGTGTGCCGGGCGGCCCCGCCCCAAAGGCATTTCCCGGTCCTCCGTGCTCGACATTCGCCACGCCCCGTCGGCCCTCCCGCCCGCTCGTCGTCTCTGCTCGGTTCCAACGTCCTGTCGGTCCCGAGAGTTCTCCGTCGGCCCCGAGATGTGCGGTCGGACCCGAAGGGCTCGCGCCCTCTGGTGAGACGCGCGACACCCCCATTTCACCTGGCAGCCACACCGCTTTCTACCGGCTTTTGCGCAGACTTCCTAACCAGCCCTTTTGTCCGTTCGACAAGGGGATCTCCACAGGCAGCCCCCTCTCGTGCACTCCGCGTCCACCGCACGCACACTCCACGCACATACACGCCCATGGAACGACGACCCGTGCCCCGCCCGGCGGTTCCTTGCGCGAGCCGCGACATAGATCACAAGAACGGCTTCTCGCCACCTTCACAAGCGGAACCATTCGCCCTGGATAGCGGCACATTCCGGACAGTACGCGGTTGGGCGGACACCGAACGTAATGGTGCCGTCTACACCTATGGTCGCTTGCGGGCCGCCCCTCGCTGGGCGGCTCTGTCCTTGTCGTCAACCGAGAGGCAGGCGAGCGAACCCTTGCCGGCAGCCGCCCCCGTCGCCCCCGCATCCCCGCAGACCCCTCGGACGCAGGCCCCTCCGTCCGCGCCCGCCTCGGGGGATGTCCCGTCGGATGTCCGGTCGGATGTCCGGTCTGAGGTCACCGTCGTCGACCCGGCGCTGGTCAAGCGGGCAGTGAAGGCGGCGGCACTCGGCAACGCGATGGAGTGGTTCGACTTCGGTGTCTACAGCTACATCGCCGTGACGCTCGGCAAGGTCTTCTTCCCCTCGGGCAACCCCACGGCCCAGCTGCTCTCCACCTTCGGCGCCTTCGCGGCGGCGTTCCTGATCCGCCCGCTGGGCGGCATGGTCTTCGGCCCGCTCGGTGACCGCATCGGCCGCCAGAAGATCCTCGCCCTCACCATGATCATGATGGCGGCGGGCACCTTCGCGATCGGCCTGATCCCGTCCTACGCGTCCATCGGCGTAGGCGCCCCGATCCTGCTCCTGATCGCCCGCCTGGTGCAGGGCTTCTCGACGGGCGGCGAGTACGCCGGTGCCTCCACCTTCATCGCCGAGTACGCCCCCGACAAGAAGCGGGGCTTCCTCGGCAGCTGGCTGGAGTTCGGCACCCTCGCGGGCTACATCGGCGGCGCGGGCCTGGTCACCCTGATGACGGCCCTCCTCTCCACCGACGACCTCCTCTCCTGGGGCTGGCGCATCCCGTTCCTGATCGCGGGCCCGATGGGTCTGATCGGCCTGTACCTGCGGATGAAGCTGGAGGAGACTCCGGCGTTCGCCGCGGAGCTCACCAAGGCGCACAAGGACGAGCAGTCCCGCCCGAAGGTGCGCCTGCGCGACATGGTCCAGGGCCAGTGGAAGGCGCTGCTCCTGTGCATGGGCCTGGTCCTGGTCTTCAACGTCACGGACTACATGCTGCTCTCGTACATGCCGAGCTACCTGACGAGCGAGCTGAAGTACGACGAGACGCACGGCCTCATGGTCATCCTGGCGGTGATGGCACTGATGATGTGCGTCCAGCCGTTCGCGGGCGCGCTGACCGACCGGGTGGGCCGCCGCCCGGTGATCGCCGCGGGCTGCGTGGGCTTCCTGTTCCTCTCCGTCCCCGCGCTGCTCCTGATCCGCCAGGGCTCGCTCTGGGCGATCGGCCTCGGCATGGCGGCACTCGGCCTGCTCCTGGTCTGCTTCACGGCCTCGATGCCGTCGACGCTCCCCGCCCTCTTCCCGACCAAGGTCCGCTACGGCTCGCTCTCCATCGGCTTCAACATCTCCGTGTCGATCTTCGGAGGCACGACACCGCTGGTGGTGACGGCCCTGATCGGAGCCACGGGGAACATGATGATGCCCGCCTACTACATGATGGCGGCGGCTGTGGTGGGCGGCATCGCGGTCTGGTTCACAACAGAAAGCGCAGGCCAGCCACTGCCGGGCTCCGGCCCGGCGGTGGAGGGGAGCGGGGCTACTTCGGCGGGGTGAGGTGCGGCTTGGGGGGGCGTTGGCCGGGGGGCTGCTAGCACGCCTCCGGGCCCCTTCAGCCCGTCCGGCGTTTGAGGACGAACTCGGCGGAGCCGGTGACCCACGGCACGCAAGGCCCCCGCGCCCAACTCACCCCACCCCCAGCACGCCCCTCCCAGCCCGTCCGGCGCTTGAGGACGAACACGGCGAAGCCGGTGACCCACGGCACGCAAGGCCCCCGCGCCCAGCGGGTTTTCGGGAAGGGGCGGGGTTGGGGAAAAAGCCCCGCAGGGACGACGCCCACCCACCCCAGGGCCACCACCCACCCCAAGCCCACCGCCTACCCCGGCACGCCCGCCTGCCACGCCGCAAACAACGGCACCTCCCCCGCCCCATCCAGCACCACAACCCCGAACGGCCGGTTAAAGGCGATCCACTCGATCCGTCGAGGGACAAAAGCCCCACCAGGAGCCATCGGCACAGCCGTCACCGCCGCCGCCTCCACCCCCTCCTCCGCGACCCGCACCACGGCCTCCTGCACCACCTGCGATATCGCGAGCCTCTCCGGTGACATCCCGGAGAAGTCGGCCCCCTCACCCATCGCCCACCGCACACCGAGCGCGGCCAACTGCTCCGTCGCATCAACCCGAGTCCGCAAGGACATCCGAGGCAGCGCCATATTGATCTGCTCGGCGTCGATTCCCGTCCACCGCCCCTCCGGCGCCCACGCCAGCGGCAGCACCTCGGCGGCCCCGGCTCCCGGCTCGCCGAGCACGAACCGCACCCGGGCAGGCGCCCGCCCGCCCTCCGCCCGGCACTTCAGCTCGACGACCCTCGCCCCGCCCACCGTCCAGGCGGAGTTCAGCGGAACGGGCCGGTGCATCGTGGGCACCCGGTGCCGTACACCGAGGGAGTCCGTGAAGTCCTGGTCGCGTGTACCCGCCCCCTCGAAAGGGGTCGCCCAACGCGCCCGGAGAGCAAGCACGTTGACGAGAAGCAGCAGCACATCCGGAGTGATCACCACCGGCAGCCGCTCGATCAGCCCGCCGGTCGCCTCCCGCACCCAAGCATCGACACCGTCCGCATCCACGCCACCCGAGTCCAAGCCGCCCGCATCCATCGGCCCGAACCCCACATCCGGCAACGCCTCCCGATAGGCGCGGTACACCGGACCCCGGCTCCACACCCGCGTGGCGACGGCCACCGCATCCGTACCGGCCAACGCCCGCGCGGCAGCCGTGACCACTCCGGCAGCCTCTTCACCCGCGACGCCGAGCAACTCCCGCAGCTCCCCGGCGGTTTCCTCCCGCGCACCCACGGCAACAGCGGCCAGCGCGAGCCATAGCCCCGCGGGCGAGCACACGAAGTCCCCCGTGCCGGCCCCCTCACTGTGCCCCGACCCGCCCCCCGACCCCCCTGAGCCCGGTGAAGCCATCAGCGGCAGCCACCGATCAGCGAGCCCCCGGACGGCAGCCGCGGGCAAACCCTCCCCCGTCCCCGCCCCGGTTCCAGCTCCCGCCCCGACCCCATCCCCGTACGTCATCTCAACCCCCCGCAACGCCACCACAACCCATCGACCTCAGTATGCGAGTCCCCACTGACAATCGACCCCACCCCCACTAGCATCGTTAGCGAACCTAACGAGTACCGATTGCCCGGAAAGGCCTCCATGCCCCAGCAGCAATGGACCGCGGTGGACACCTACTTCACCGATCTGCTCGCCCCCGCCGACGAAGCTCTGGCCGCGGCCCTGCACGACAGCGACGCCGCCGGTCTACCGCAGATCAGCGTCGCGCCGAACCAGGGCAAGCTGCTCCAGCTCCTCGCCCAGATCCAGGGTGCGCACCGCATCCTGGAGATCGGCACGCTCGGCGGCTACAGCACCATCTGGCTGGCCCGCGCACTGCCCGCGGACGGCCACCTGATCACCCTGGAGTACTCCGAGGTCCACGCCGACGTGGCCCGCGGCAACCTCGCCCGCGCCGGCCTCGACAAGCTCACCGAGGTCCGGGTGGGACCGGCACTTGATTCGCTCGCCGCGCTCGTGGCCGAGGAGGCGGCCCCCTTCGACCTGGTCTTCATCGACGCGGACAAGGCCAACAACCCGCACTACGTGGAGTGGTCGCTCAAGCTCACCCGCCCCGGCAGCCTCATCATCGTCGACAACGTCGTACGGAACGGCGCGGTGGTCGACGCGGACAGCACCGACCCCGGCGTGCAGGGCACACGCGAGGCGCTGCAACTCATCGCCGACCACCCGAAGCTGACCGGCACGGCCTTGCAGACGGTGGGAACGAAGGGTTACGACGGCCTGGC
The DNA here is from genome assembly GCF_053610705.1 of Streptomyces sp. NPDC054872. Lineage (NCBI taxonomy): Bacteria > Bacillati > Actinomycetota > Actinomycetes > Kitasatosporales > Streptomycetaceae > Streptomyces > Streptomyces sp. NPDC054872. The sequence goes on from NZ_JBSGYY010000007.1 coordinate 39,268, forward strand.
CGTGGCGCGAGTACTGGACTGATCCCCCACCGGCCCGCCGGAAGGCCCCCGGCCAGACAGGCAAGCACGCCCACCCGAGCACCCAGCCACACGCAATCAACCGACCAACTGGCTCAACCCTCCAAATAGAAGCCGACGTTCACGCTGCGAGGCCCGGCCCGGTCCTGGATGACGACATCGCCGGACCCGCCCCTGGGCAGCGGAGCCGTCCCCCCGTACTCAAGGGGCGCCGGCACCCCGCCCACGCTGAGCCGCACCTCAGAGGCGGGCTCGGGATGCGACCCGCGCACCCAGGTGACGGTCCAGGCCCCGTCGGGCCCGCAGCGGAACTCCAGATGCGTACGCGAGACGAACAGCCAGTCATCCGGCGGCACAAGACGGCACACGCCGCTATCGCGCCCCACTCGCAGCACGGAACCCGGCGCGCTCGGGGCGTCGGCCATGAGCATGCCCGCGGTCGCCCCCTCGTCCGCCCCGGCCAACGAGGCCATGGTCAGCTCCAGCACGTACGCTCCCCCAGCTCTCGGCGTCCAGAAAGCGCGACGGCCGCACACGCCCCCGCGCCGCCGCATCCTATGGCGCACCTCACGTGACCGCACGGGTGCCTGGAAGAATGAACGCATGACTGAACGGAAACCACCTGAGGTCAGCTTCGAGTCGTGGATCGACAAACAGATCCGCGAGGCCGAGGAACGGGGTGACTTCGCCACCCTGAAGGGCCGCGGCAAGCCGCTGCCGGACGGCCTGAACACCACGTCGCACGACGAGCAGTGGTGGATCAAGCAGAAGATGGCCCGCGAGGGCCTCTCCCACCTCCCGCCGACCCTGGCCCTACGCAAGGAGGCGGAGGACGTCCTGGCCGCGGCCCCCGACGCCCCCTCCGAGCAAGCGGCCCGCCGCCTGGTGACGGCCCTCAACACCAAGATCACCGAGGCCCTCCGCCTGCCACCCCCGGGGCCACCCCTGGGCCTGAAGCCCTTCGACGTGGACGAGGTAGCCCAAACCTGGCACGAACGCCACCCGGACAGGGACTAGGGCGACATGGACCGCCCCGCCCCTCAAGCCACCTCGCCCCTCAAGCCGCCCCGCCCCGACCTCAGGTCGGTCACCGCGGCTGATGGCCCCTGCGGCAGGATGGCCCCATGAGCATCGTCAAGATCAACGTGCTGACCGTTCCCGCCGAACAGCGGGAAACCCTGGAGAAGCGCTTCGCGTCCCGCGCCGGCGCCGTCGAGAACTCGGACGGCTTCGAGTGGTTCGAGCTGCTCCGCCCCATCGAGGGGACCGACGACTACCTCGTCTACACGCGCTGGCGTGACGAGGAGTCCTTCCAGGCGTGGATGGAGGGACCGATGAAGGCCGCGCACCAGGGCGGCCCCGCAGGCGGCGGAGAGCGGCCCAAGCCCGCGTCGAGCAGTGCCGCCGTGTGGTCGTTCGAAGTCGTGCAGCAGGCCGCGCCCAAGAGCTAGAAGTCGCTGGGCGGGGCGGGGAGGAAAAGCAATACCCGGAAGCAACACGCCCGTGGTGCCATGGGCCCATGATGTCCTCCGATCGCATACTCGCCTTCGCGGCCATGTCGTTTCTGCTCATCGTGATTCCCGGGCCCAGCGTCCTGTTCGTCGTCGGGCGGGCGCTGGCGCAGGGGCGGCGGGCCGCGCTGACCTCGGTGGTGGGAAACACGATCGGCGCGTACGTGCTCGTGGTCGCCGTCGCCCTCGGGGTCGGCACCGTCGTGGAGCGCTCGGTCGTCGTGTTCACGGCACTGAAGCTGCTCGGTGCCGCGTACCTGGTGTATCTGGGGGTCAAGGCAGTGCGTCAACGCGGTTCGCTGTACGCCGCGTTCACCGGTGACGCCCCTGCCCACAGTGGACTCCGTACGTTGTGGGAAGGGTTCGCCGTCGGTGTGGCCAACCCCAAGACCATCGTCTTCTTCGCCGCGGTCCTTCCGCAGTTCGTCGACCGCGAGCAGGGGCACGTCATGCTGCAGATGCTGCTGCTCGGCCTGGTCTTCAACGCCATCGCCCTGGCGTCCGACAGCGTGTGGGGCCTGGTCGCGGCCACCGCGCGCGGCTGGTTCGCGCACTCGCCGCGGCGCCTGTCGACCGTGGGCGGCGTCGGCGGGCTCACCATGATCGGGCTCGGCGTCAGCATTGCCGCCACCGGACGCAAGGACTGAGCGACGGGACTCGGCAGGGCCGCGGCGCCTTCAATTCGCTTGCGGGGCACGGCAGTCGCGTCCCGAGAATGGCCCCATGAGCACCCGCATCGAGAACAGCACCTCGGACATCACCTCCTGGACCATCGCTCCCGAAGCCGTCGACTCCCCCGTCGCCGCCGCACTCTGGCGCGCGTACTACACCGAGGTGAGCGACCGCTATTACCTCCTCCACGAGGGGCGTCGGACCGACCCCGAGGAGCTGGAGCGCGAGGTCGCGGCGGAGACGGGCAGCGACCTGCGCCCGCCCACCGGCACACTCCTCGTCGCCCGGTATGGCGGTGAGCCCGCGGGAACAGCCGGGGTGCGGCTCATGGACGATCTGCCGGGCCCTCCCACCGCCGAGCTCAAGCGCGTCTTCCTGCGCGAGGACATGCGCGGGAAGGGTGGCGCCGCCCTGCTGCTCGGCGCCGCCGAGGACGCCGCCCGCGCGCTCGGCGCCGAGCGCGTCATCCTCGACACCCGCCTCGACCTCGTCGAGGCCAGGGCGCTCTACGCCCGGCACGGCTACGAGGAGAGCGAGCCGCTCACCGAGCGGATGTACGCGGAGTGCTGGTACGCCAAGAAGCTCACCCCGCCGCCCCCACCTGGCCGGCCCCGCACTGCGCCGGCCCCCCGCTGAGCCGATCCCTCACTGAGCGAACTCCCACACACGGGCAGGAGCGAGGTGGCGGCGCCGCTCAGGCCGCCACCCCGCGCTGTGCCGACCTGCCGTTGTGCGGCTGTTCGGCGTCGGAGCCGCACAACTCGGCGCCGAGCTCCTCGACGAGCTTGACCAGGTCGGTGGGCCGGTCGGGCCCCCACCAGTCGCCAAGCAGCTCGGACAGGGATTCCTCGCGCGCCCTGGCCAGTTTGGCGACCGCCGTCCGGCCCTCGTCGGTCAGCGTCAGGCCCATGCCCTGGCGCCGGGCGAGCCTGCGCTCCTCGACCTGGCGGGACGCCGCCGTGATCACGGACAGGGGCACGGTGGTGCGCTCGGCGAGCATCGCCGGTTCGACGTGACCGTGGCGGCTGATCCGCAGCAGGAGCCAACTGGCCCCGGGCAGCAGGTCGTAGCCCGCGCGCTCGGTGATGCGTACGTAGATCTCGCGGCGGCCCTCCCGCGTGCCGAGGACGGAGAGCGCCCGCGCCACCTCGTCGTACGACGAACGCTCGACGGGATTGCTGGCGAGCGTCTGCGTCTGGTCCGGCGCCATGACCGAGCCGCGCAGCTTGTCCTCGCGCAGGAACCAGGCCAGGACGAAGGCGACCAGGGCCACCGGTGCCGCGTACAGGAAGACGTCCGTGATGGATGAGGCGTAGGCGTGTACGACGCCGGGCCGCAGCGCCGCCGGAAGCTCGGCGATGCCGCGCGGGTCCGCCTTGAGGGAGTCCGTACTGACGCCGGGCGGCAGCTGCTGCCCCGCCACGGCGTCGTTGAGCTTGCTGACGAGGCGGTTGGCGAAGATCGTGCCGAAGATGGCGACACCGAACGAGGCTCCGATGGAGCGGAAGAACGTCGCGCCGGACGTGGCGACGCCCAGATCCCCGTACGGGACCGCGTTCTGCACGATCAGTACCAGGACCTGCATGACCAGGCCGAGCCCGAAGCCGAAGACGAAGAAGTAGGCGCTCATCTCGCCGGTGCCGCTGTTCTCGTCGAGCTGGTGGAGCAGGAGCAGGCCGAGCGCGGTGATCCCGGTGCCCACGACGGGGAAGACCTTCCAGCGGCCCGTACGGCTGACGATCTGGCCGGAGGCGGTCGACGAGATCAGCATGCCGATCACCATGGGCAGCATGTGCACGCCCGACATCGTCGGCGAGACACCCTGGACGACCTGCAGGAACGTCGGCAGGTAGGTCATCGCGCCGAACATCGCGAAGCCGACGACGAAGCTGATGATCGCGGAGAGCGTGAACGTCCTGACCCGGAACAGTTTCATCGGGATGACCGGTTCCGCCGCCCTGCGCTCGATGGCCACGAAAGCTGCCGCCAGCACGACGCCGAGCACGGCGAGGACGATGATCTGCGGCGATCCCCAGTCCCAGGTGGTGCCGCCGAGCGAGGCGACGAGGACGAGGCAGGTGGCGACGGCCGCGATCAGGAAGGTGCCGAGGTAGTCGATGACGTGCTTCGTCGAACGCACCGGGATGTGCAGGGCCGCGGCGATGACGACGAGCGCGACGACACCGATCGGAAGGTTGATGTAGAAGACCCAGCGCCAGCTGAGATGCTCGGTGAAGAGGCCGCCGAGCAGCGGCCCGAGGACGCTCGTCGCGCCGAAGACCGCACCGAACAGGCCCTGGTACTTGCCTCGTTCGCGCGGCGACACGATGTCACCGACGATCGCCATCGACAGGACCATCAGACCGCCGCCACCGATTCCCTGGAGCGCGCGGAAGCCGATGAGCTGCGGCATGTTCTGCGCCATGCCGCAGAGCGCCGAGCTGACCAGGAAGATCACGATGGCCAGCTGGAACAGCTTCTTGCGGCCGTACTGGTCGCCGAGCTTGCCCCAGAGCGGCGTCGCGGCCGTCGCGGCGAGCAGATACGCGGTGACGACCCACGAGAGGTGCTCCATGCCGCCGAGCTCGCTGACGATGGTGGGCAGCGCGGTCGAGACGATGGTCTGGTCGAGGGCGGCGAGCAGCATGCCGAGCAGCAGCGCACCGATGGAGACCAGTACGCCGCCGTGCGCGTGCTCGTCCGGTGGCCCGGGGACGGGATCGGGCTCCGGCCCCGCGGGGCGGGCGCTGACGTCCTGCGTCATGGACACCTCCAGAAAACTCCCGCGTGTCCTGCGAGGGCTCTCCCTCTCCATCCTGGTCCGTGTGACCCGTTATGGCCTGTTGAAGCCCGGGTCTGCATAATCGCTGGAGTTCTCTAGGGGTGGGGTACGACAAGTGAGCAGCAGGGAAAGACATCCGGACGGCGCCGGCGGCGGGCGGGACGGCGGGCCCGGCAACAGCCCGGAAAGCCGCTTCGACAGCGGCCCGGGCGACCGGCGATGCCCTGAATGCGGTGCGTCGCGCGCACCGGGCAGCGCGCCGGCCTGCGGCTGTACGGAACGAGCCGCCGACGCGGCGCGGGACGCGAGGTCCGCTGACGCGGCCGCGGCGGAGGACTTCGATCCGCTGCGCATACGTCCGTACGTGACGTTGCCGGAGCCCGGCATCGCGGAGGAGGCGGCGCCCGAACCGGACCCGGCCCCCACCCATGTTCTGCCCCCTGAGGCCGTGGCTCCGCCGCGCTCCGCGGACGTGGGGCTTTTCGCACCGGGCGGTGCGGACGGAAACCTTTCCGCAGCGGTTTCCGCACCGGCAGAGGACGCCTTCAAGGACGCCTTCCCGCCCCCTCTGCCGTACGACGACGGATCGGCGCCCCGGCGCGGCCGTGCGGGCCTGTACGCGGGGGTGAGCGCCGTGGTGGCGGTGGTGGCCGTCGCGGTGCTCGCCGCGGTGCTGCTCTCGCCCGACAAGCCGCAGCGGGAGCAGGCGCTGCCGGACGTGCCGACCCGTGCGGTGACCGGCCCGTCCGAATCCACCTCGGAGGCACCGCCGCCCTCGACGACGTCCGCCGCGCCCTCCGCGTCCCCGTCCACGTCCGCGTCATCGTCCCCCTCGCCCGAGGCGAGCCCGTCCCCCACCCCGTCGCGCTCGGCCTCGCCCAAGCCGCGGTCCACCCGGCCGCCGAGCCGCTCGACGGCACGCGCGACGGGCTCGGTGGAGTCGGCGGCACCGAAGGCCGACCGCGTCCTGCGCCGCGGCGACAGTGGCCCTGAGGTCGCGGAACTCCAGGAACGCCTGCAGCAGCTGTACCTGTACATGGACGAGCCCCATGGCAGGTACGACAGACAGGTGGAGGACGCGGTGGCCCGCTACCAGTACGCACGCGCGACGCACCGCGACGGCAGGGGGGTCTACGGGGAGGAGACGCGAGCGGCGCTGGAGGCGGAGACGAGGGAGCCGTAGGGGGCGGGGAGCGGGGAGTTCTCAGCCCTACGAGGAAGCGTGAGACGCCCGCATACCCGGACACCGTGAGACGCCCGCGAACCCGGACAGAACCCGGACGTCGCGAGACGCCCACGTACCCGGACAACGTGAGACGCCCACGCGAGGCGCCGCGCTCCTGGAACGCGAGGCGCCCGCGCAGCTGGAGAACGCGAGGCACCGCGCACCTGGTGACGTAAGAGATGCCCGCGCACCTAGTAACGCGAGGCGCCCACGCACCCAGAAACGCGTGGCGCCCGCGCACCCCGAAAAAGCAAGGCGTCCGCCCACCAGAAGAACGCAAAACGCGCGCCCCCGGAAAACGCCAGGCGCCCCGCACCACCAAGGTGCAAGGCGCCAGAACCCGCAGCGGACAGCCGACCGAAAGCAGCAGGCCAACCGAGCAGCAGGCCAACCGAGCAGCGTGCCGCCGAAACAGCAGGCCAACCGAAGATCAGCCGAAGCTCCACCGAAGATCAACCCGAAGCCCGGCCGAAGCCCACCCGAACTCAGCCGAAGATCAGCCGAAGCTCCACCGAAGATCAACCCGAAGCCCGGCCGAAGCCCACCCGAACTCAGCCGAAGATCAGCCGAAGGTCAGCCGAAGCCCTCCACCGGCAACCGGCTCCACCCGTACCTCCGTCAGGTCAGCGACATGCACGGTAGGCCCGTACTCCCCGGCCCGGGGGCCTATCCCCACGACGCGCATGCCCGCCGCGAGCCCCGCGGCTATCCCCGCACCGGAGTCCTCGAAGACGACGCAGTCAGCGGGGTCGAAGCCCAGCTCGGCGGCGCCCTTGAGGAACCCCTCGGGGTCGGGCTTGCTCGCGCTCACGCTCTCCGCGGTGACGCGTATCGCCGGAAGCGGCAGCCCGGCCGCGGCCATCCGCCCGTTGGACAGGGGCACGTCGGCGGACGTCACGAGCGCGTGCGGCAGCCCTTCGAGCGAGGCCAGGAAGGCGGCGGCACCCGGCACCGGGACGACGCCCTCCATGTCGGCGGTCTCGGCGGCGAGCATCTCGCGGTTCTCCGCGTAGTTCTCCTCCACGGGCCGCTCGGGCAGCAGCACCGCCATCGAGGCGTACCCCTGGCGTCCATGGACGATCTTGATGACCTCGTCGAAGTCGAGCCCGTGCCGCTCGGACCAGCGCCGCCAGCAGCGCTCGACCACCGCGTCGGAGTTGACGAGCGTCCCGTCCATGTCCAGGAGGAGAGCCCGGGCGGTCAGAACAGTGGCGGTCTCAGCCGTCATCGGCGTACTCCAGAGCACAGAGGGAGGTGCAGAGATTTCGCGGGGGAAGAATCAAGGCAGCCCCGCCCGCCGGTCAGGGAACACGGGCGGAGCCACTTTGTTCCCCCACGATACAAAAAGGCCCCAGCAGACGCCAGCGCCGCAGGTCACACCCCATACGGGGCATCCCGACCACGGACCGCCCGAGGTCGCGTCCGCGACTCAGGCGATCGCCTCGTACAGGCTCCACACCCCGAGCCCCAGCATCAGCAGCGCCGCGATCTTGGTGATGAGTGACAGCGGCACGCGCTTCATCAGCGCCTTTCCGCCGACGATGCCGAGCCCGGCGACCGCCCACAGCGCGAGCACCGCGCCAAGACCCACGGAGAGCGGGTCGTCGTAGCGCGCTGCCAGGTTCGCGGTCATGATCTGCGTCAGGTCACCGAACTCCGCGACCAGGATCAGCATGAAACCCGCGCCGGAGACCTTCCAGAAGCTCTGATCCTTGGGCTCGCGGACCTCTTCCTCTTCCTCGCCGCCCTTCAGGAGCAGCATCGCCGCGCCGCCGAGGAAGAGGACGCCGGTGAGCGCGTGCAGCAGTTGCTGCGGCAGGAGCGTCAGCACGCTGCCCGCCGCCACGGCGAGCACGACATGGACGACGAAGGCGGCCGCGACCCCGACGAAGACGTACGAGGCGCGGTAGCGCGTCCCGAGGACGAGCCCGGCCAGCGCTGTCTTGTCCGGGAGTTCGGCAAGGAAGACGACGCCGAAGACGAGCGCCATCACGCTGATGCTGATCAAGGTTCCTCAATCGGTCGGGGCCGCCCCACCGAGAGCCATCTGTACCTCACGTACGACACCTCGGCACGGCAGCACACACGGACGTACACGGTCGTGTACGTCGGGCACTGCTTGCCGAAGGTCTCGCTGGCCGACCCGGTCCATCGCGGTACACCGCGTGGATGACGGGGCCTGCCTCCGGGCGCCGGCTCAGGCGAGCTGAGCAGTATGTCGACGGTCCGGCGAAGAGCTACTCCCCTTCTGCGCCATCCATCGTACGGGACGTACGAGCACCCCGGACCAGGGCCTTTCGACCCTCCGACATGTGACCCGGGTCACTCGATGCCAACTCGCGTACGCATGAACGCACATGACACGGCGCCAGAACTCTTGAACTGACCACCTGATTGACGCGACCCTGTCACTCGACGCACATCCGCAGGAAACCCCACCGCGTCAGCATGGCCGCCCCAACGGCCAACATCCCCCCACATCAAGGGAGTTCGTATGTCCGCTGTCTACGCGCGTCGACGTCTCGCCACGGTCACCGCCCTGACCGCCCTCACCTCCGCGGCGGCCCTCCTCACCGGTCCACCCGCCCAGGCCGCTCCGCCGGCGCCGGTCTCCGCCGCCACCGCCCGCACCTACCTGGGCCAGCTCACGGTGCGGGCCGAGGGCTCGTCCGACGGCTACAGCCGCGAGAAGTTCCCGCACTGGAGCACCCAGTCCGGCGCCTGCAACACCCGCGAGGTCGTCCTCAAGCGCGACGGCACGAACGTCCAGCAGGACTCCAGCTGCGCGGCCACCTCGGGCACCTGGAAGTCCCCGTACGACGGCGGCACCTGGACCGCGGCGTCCGACGTCGACATCGACCACGTCATCCCGCTCTCCGAGGCCTGGAAGTCCGGCGCGAGCGGCTGGACCACCGCCCAGCGGGAAGGTTTCGCCAACGATCTCAGCCGCCCCCAGCTGATCGCCGTCACCGACAACGTGAACCAGAGCAAGGGCGACCAGGACCCGGCGGAGTGGATGCCGCCCACCACGTCGTACCACTGCTACTACGTCCGGATGTGGGTGGACGTGAAGCACCACTACAACCTCACGGTGAACACGGAGGAGAAGACCAAGCTGTCGTCGATCCTCAACGGCTGCTGAGGAACGGCTGCCGAGGAACAGCCGCTGAGGAAGGGCTGCCGGGGAACAGCTGCTGAGGCCGCCTTCCCGACGGCCCTCCGAGGTCACCGGGCTGTAACCAGCGGGAATCCCCGGAACCTCCCCACTATCCTCCGTCGTTCCGTACCGTACGGGGCGACGGAGGAGAGTGATCAACGTGGCACGGCTGCGCCTGGGTCCACTGCTGAGGTATGTCGACGGTTCGACGGCGACGGTCTGGGTCGAGGCCGACCGCCCCTGCACCGCCGAAGTGCGGTGCGCCGACGGCGCCAAGGGCACGGCGAACACATTCCAGATCGCGGGCCATCACTACGCGCTCATCCCGGTCACCGGGCTGCGTCCGGGCACGGAGACCGCGTACGAGGTGCGGCTCGGCGACAGCGGCGCACCCGTGTGGCCGCTGCCGGACTCACCCTTCCCGCCGAGCACCATCCGCACGCCGGGCGACGGGGACGAGGAGGCGATCCGTGTCACCTTCGGGTCCTGCCGCTGGGCCGCCCCGCCGAGCGACGAGCACGACCCCGTCGGGCCGGACGCCCTCGACACCCTCGCCGCCCGCATCGCCACCGGCACACCGGCCGACCGCCCGGACGTCCTGCTCCTCCTGGGTGACCAGGTGTACGCGGACAACACGTCCGAGGCGACGCGGCGCTGGCTCGCCGCCCGCCGGAACCTGAAAGACCCGCCGGGTGCCCAGGTCGCGGACTACGAGGAGTACACCCACCTCTACTACGAATCATGGCTCGACCCCGAGGTGCGGTGGCTGCTCTCCACCGTGCCCAGCTGCATGATGTTCGACGACCACGACGTCATAGACGACTGGAACACCAGCGCGGCCTGGCTCGCGGAGATGCGCGCGACGCCCTGGTGGCGCGAGCGCGTGCTGAGCGGCCTCATGTCGTACTGGGTCTACCAGCACATCGGCAATCTGCCGCACGCCGAGCTCGAACGCGACGAGCTGTACGCCACGCTGCGCTCGTCGCCCGACGGCACGGACGCGCTGCGCGCCTTCGCCGCCGCGTCGGACGCCGATCCCGGGGCGACCCGGTGGAGCTACCGCCGGGACTTCGGCCGCGTACGCCTGCTCATGATCGACACACGGGCGGCGCGTGTCCTGGACGAGCAGAACCGCGCGATGATCGATCCGGAGGAGGCCCGCTGGCTGCGTAAGCAGGCCTTGGGCGGCGTGGGCGGAGATGACGCCTCGGGCGGCACGGGCGGCTACGACCACCTTCTGATCGGCACGTCGCTGCCCTGGCTCCTGCCGCACCTCATCCATGACGCCGAGGGCTGGAACGCCGCGCTGTGCCGTGGCGAGCGTGGCGCGCGCTGGGCCCGCTTCGGCGAGAACCTGCGCAGGCGTTCGGACCTGGAGCACTGGGCGGCGTTCCCCGCGTCCTTCGACGCGCTGACCTCCCTGATCGCCGAGGCGGGCACGGGGGCGGGCGCCCCGGCGACGGTGTGCGTCCTGTCCGGCGACGTCCACCACGCGTACATCGCGGAGCCCACGTGGCCGGACGGCGGCGGCCCCGATTCCCGCGTCCTGCAGCTGACGTGCTCCCCCGTCCACAACTCCATCCCCGCGTCGATAAAGCTGGGCTTCCACTTCGGCTGGAGCAGGGTGGGCCGGGCACTGGGCCGTCGCTTCGTACGCCATGGACGTTCGGCACCGGCAGCCATCAACTGGCGCAAAACGGGCGGACCTTGGTTCGGCAACCAGCTCATGACCCTGACCCTGCGGGGCCGCTCGGCGCAGGTACGACTCGACCAGGCCCAGGTGGTGAAGGGCGTGGGCGCCCACCTGAAGACGACCCAGGAGTCCCGGCTCTCGTGACTCGGCGGCCTATGGGCGCGCGCGGGGTCGCGGGCCCATGGGCCTCTCGTCGTCGCGCGCTCACGCCCTCTTGTTTCCCATAGCCACGCAAAGGCCACCAGCGCTTCACCCGCGGCACGTGACACAGGACACACCCGTCCTGTGATCTTCCGCTGCGGGGTTCGACTTCCGGGGCCGCGGCGGCATGATGATGCGGACCGTCCGCTTCCACCGGTCCGAACACCCCCACGTCCCCACGTCCCCACACCCCTCATCCCCACGTCCTCACACCCTCGTAACCCCGCCCCCCACCGCCCCTTGCTATGCCCGGGAGTCACGCCTTTGTCCGCACCATCCGCATCGGCCGCACCGGACCATGACGTCGCAGTCGCAGTCGCAGTCGCCGTCGTCGGCGCGGGGCCCCGCGGGACGAGTGTCCTTGAGCGCCTCTGTGCCTCGGCAGCCGAACTCCTGCCGTCGGGGGCCCGGCTGACGGTTCACGTCGTCGATCCCTCGCCCCCGGGGCCTGGGCGCGTCTGGCGGACCGCCCAGCCGGCCGAGCTGCTCATGAACACGGTCGCCTCCCAGGTGACCCTCTTCACCGACGAGAGCGTCGACTGCGCCGGACCGATCCGGCCCGGTCCGAGCCTGTACGCGTGGGCCGCCGCCGGGCACGCGCCGGGGCTCGGCCCGGACGACTACCCGACGCGTGCCTGCTACGGCCGCTATCTGGAGTGGGTCTTCGCCGAAACCCTGCGCACCGCCCCCGGATCGGTCCGGGTCGAGGTCCACGCGGCACGCGCCGTGCGGCTCGACGGCCCGAGCGACGGCCCCCAGTCCCTCGCGCTCGACGACGGCCGTGCACTGCACGGGCTCAGCGCCGTCGTCCTTGCCCAAGGGCACCTCCCGGCGGAAGGCGACACCACGCAGGAACAGTTCGCCGCGCACGCCGCGCGCCACGGCCTTCGCCACATACCGCCGGCCAACCCCGCCGATGTGGACCTCTCGGCCATCGCCCCCGGTGAGCACGTCCTGCTGCGCGGGCTCGGCCTCAACTTCTTCGACCACATGGCGCTCCTGACACAGGCCCGCGGCGGGCGCTTCGTCCCCGCGCCGGGGGGCGGGCTGCGCTATCAGGCCTCGGGCCACGAGCCGAAGCTGTACGCGGGATCGCGGCGCGGCATCCCGTACCAAGCACGCGGCGACAACGCGAAGGGCCCGTACGGACGGCACGAGCCGCTCGTCCTCACGCCCGACGTCATAGCCCGTTTCCGCAAGCGCGCGGACAGCGGCGACGCCCCGGACTTCCTCGACGAGATATGGCCACTGGTCGCGAAGGAGGTCGAGACGGTCTATTACGCCGCACTCGTCCATCCCGCCGGTCGTGCCGTGGAGTTCCGGGACGCCTTCCTCGCGGCGCCGCACCGCAGCCCGCAAGAAGAACTGACACTGGCCGAGTTCGAGATCCCCGAGGCCACGCGCTGGTCCTGGGACCGCCTCGCGCAGCCGCATTCTGGTCGTAACTTCCGCTCCCCGGACGACTTCCGTGCCTGGCTGCTCGCGTATCTGCGCGAGGACACCGCGCAGGCCGCGCTCGGCAACGTCGCCAGCCCGCTGAAGTCCGCCCTGGACGTGCTGCGCGACCTGCGCAACGAACTCCGCCTGATCCTCGACCACGGCGGCCTGTCCGGGACGTCACGCCGTGAGCACCTGGACCGCTGGTACACGCCGCTCAACGCCTACCTCTCGATCGGCCCGCCCCGGCGCCGCATCGAGGAGATGACCGCGCTCATCGAGGCGGGCGTACTCGAAGTGCTCGGCCCGCGTCTCACCGTGCGCCCCGCCGACGGGGCGTACGTCGCGCACTCCCCCGACGTACCGGGGTCGGCCGTCTCGGTCACCACGGTGATCGAGGCCAGGCTGCCCGAACCGGACGTGCGGCGCACCGCGGACGAGCTGCTCGGGCTGCTCCTGAGGACGGGGCAGTGCCGCGCCCACGTCGTCGACGGCCATGAGACCGGAGGCGTCGACGTCACACCCCGCCCCTACCACCTGATCGACCGTCAAGGCCGTTCGCACGCAAGGCGGTTCGCGTTCGGGGTGCCCACCGAGGGCGTGCACTGGGTGACGGCCGCCGGGGCCCGGCCGGGCGTCGACTCGGTGACCTTGTCGGACGCGGACGCGGTGGCGCGGGCCGTGCTGCGGACGGCGGCGGGGGTGGCGAAGATCCCGTCGGCGAGGGGAGTGATCCCGTCCGCGGGGGAAGCGGAATCCCCCGAATGGCCAGATGTTGAACTTGCAAGCATTGATTAGGTTCACCTAACCTTGGGCCTCCACTCGGTTACCGTCCCCGAAAACCGAAGGAGTCCCCCACCATGACTGGACGTCTCAACAGCGCCCAGCCCTACGCCCTCGGGCTTTTCCGCATAGTCATCGGCCTGCTCTTCGCCTGCCACGGCGCCGCTTCGCTCTTCGGCGTGCTCGGCGGCGCGATGGGCGGCGGCACGGTCGACGCGGGCACCTGGCCCGGCTGGTACGCGGCCGTCATCCAGCTGGTCGGCGGCGGCCTCGTCGCCCTCGGCCTCGGCACCCGCGCCGCCGCGTTCATCTCGTCGGGCTCGATGGCGTACGCCTATTTCAAGGTGCACCAGCCGGAGGCCCTGTGGCCGATGCAGAACGGCGGCGAGGCCTCCGCGATCTTCTGCTGGGCCATGCTCCTGCTCGTCTTCACCGGCTCGGGCGCGCTCGGCCTCGACCGGCTCTTCGCCTCGCGCGGCGAGAGCGCGGACAAGGCCACGTCGGAGCGGACCCCGGTGGCCGCCTGACGCGGACGCGCGCCCAGGCGCCCCACCGACGGCGCCCCCTTCCTCGTACGCGTACGAGGAAGGGGGCGCCGTCGCACGGTCGGTCCCCGTCGTGTCCCGCGGACCTCAGTGGGCGGGCTTCAGTGGGTGGGCTTCAGTGGGTGGGGAGGAACGGCACCGTGAAGCACGCCACCCGCTCCCCCGCGCCGCCCCGCTCGCGGTGCAGCACGACGGATCTGGCCTCACCCGCCCGGAACTCCCAATCGTGGCGGGCCGTCGCCGTGCCCGAGCCGTCCGTGCCCACGGTGAAGTCCAGCCAGACCTCGTTCTCCGGGTTCACGTAGGCCGGGTCCTCGGACGGCTGGACCGGGTCCTGCCGGTGCTGGTAGTGCCCGCCCGCCGCTTCGGGGTCGGCAGCGCACGGCTTCTGGTGCACGTGCGCGCCGTATGCGTGGCCAGGCTTCATTCCCTTCACCCGGAGCGTCACCGACATGTCGTTCGGCCTGCCGCGCTGGTCGATCTCGATCTGGGACCCCTCGGGGACGAGCTTCGTGTCGTAGGTGACCGCCCACACGTACATCGAGGCCGTGGGCGGCGCGAACCGCCCCCCGACGCGCATCTCGTAAAAGGGCGCGCCCTCGCCGGCCGCGCCACCGCCCGCTGCGAGCACCGCCGTTGCCACGGCCCCGGCGAGCATTCCTGCCACCATCGCCCCGCTCCTTCCGTACCGTCCGCCGACCCTGCTGGTCGCTGAGTTGGTGACGATGTTGGTACGGGACTCCGGCGCCGTATGCCCCATCGGGGGCGGCAGCCGGGTGAACGTGATGTAGCGAACATATGAGCCCCCCGTGGATCTCCGGGGAAGAGCGCGGCGTACGCTGTACAGCTGTCACCAAGCCGCCCCTGCCGCTCCCCCGCGACGTCGCGGCAGTCACGTCGTCGGCCGGGGAGTTACGGGGAATTTCGTTGCTTGAGAATCTGGGCTCACTGACCAGCAGCCCATGGATCTACGCGGTGGTCGCGCTTTCCGTGCTCTTCGACATCGTCCTGCCCGTGCTGCCGAGCGGTGTCCTCGTGATCACGGCGGCCACGGCCGCTGCCGCGGCGGGCACCAGCGCGCAGAGCGTGCCGCACGCGGTCCCCGACATCCTGGTCCTGCTGCTCTGCGCCGCCACCGCCTCGGTCCTCGGCGACCTGGCCGTCTACCGCCTCGCCTGGCGCGGCGGCGAACGCCTGGACCGCGCCATCGCCCGCTCGCGCCGCCTCACCACCGCGCAGGAACGACTCGGCACGGCGCTTTCCCGGGGCGGCGGCGCCTTGGTCGTCATCGCGCGCTTCGCCCCCGCGGGCCGTTCGATCGTCTCGCTCGCTGCGGGCGCCGCACACCGCAAGGTGCGCGAGTTCCTGCCCTGGTCGGCCCTCGCGGGCGTGGCCTGGGCCGGGTACAGCGTCGCGCTCGGCTACTTCGGCGCGCAGTGGCTCGGCGCGACGTGGCTGGCCACGGGCGTCTCACTGCTCGCGCTGTTCGCGGCGGGGGCGGGCGCGGCGTTCCTGGTCCGCCGGCCCCGCACCGAGACGGGCACGGCCACGGCGGGCACGGCCGCCGCGACGGCGGCGACCGCGGCGAACTAGGCCGCCGGGGCCTCCCCGGGCGCGTGCTCGGCGGCCCGCGGCTTGCCTCCGCGCACCTCGATCCCGGCGAGCAGCTCGGCGGTGGCTTCGGCGACCGCGTCCACGGCCCGGTCGAAGACCTCGCGGTTGTGCGCGGCCGGGGCACGGAACCCCGAGACCTTGCGCACGTACTGGAGCGCGGCGGCCCGGACCTCCTCCTCGGTGGCGTCCTCGGGGATGGCGGGCGGACGGAGCGTCTTGATGCTGCGGCACATACCTACAGCTTGCCGCGCGTGCGGCTCGCACGGGAAGCCGTGTCGAAAGCCGTGTCGAAAGTCGTGTCGACCACGGAAGCCCTCGCACTCGTAATTCGAACAGGAGTACCATTACGGGGTGCCTGCAACCCCTGCATACGACTTTCCGGACGACCTCCTCGCGGGTCAGGAGGAACTGCACCAGGTCCGGGCCGAGCTCCTGGCCCTGCTGAAGCGGCTCCCCTGGTCGGTCACGCCCCTCGACGGCTTCAGCGACGACCACGGCTGGCGGAAGGTGGAGCGCCCCGCCTCCCCCGGCTGGACCCCGGACGAACAGGCGGAGGTCGAGAAACTCCGGTCACGCGAAAGGGAGTTGGCGGTGTTCGTCACGTGTCACCGCTTCTGGGAACAGGTGACGGGGCCCGACGCGGTGGCGGCGCGCGCACGGCTCAAACACATACACGAGAAAGCCATTGACACCGGGTGACGGCGGGCGTTGACTCCCCCTACGCCGAGGAGGTGCTGCCATGAATGTTCTCTTGGTCGTCCTGCTCCTTGCACTGGTCGGCCTGGGTTTCAGCCAGCCACTTCTGTGGCTGGCCGCTGCGGCGCTCGTCTTCTACATGGTCCAGCAGTACGACCGCGGGGGCTCGGGCAAGAGCAGCAGCGGAAGCGGCGCGGGCGCGGCCCCTGGTGCCGGAGGTGGCGGTGGGGGCGGTGGAGGCGGAGGCGGCGGCTTCCCCAAGACCTACCGCGACTACCGCATCCGCAAGGAACGCCAGGAACGCTGGGACCGCAGGTACAAGCGCACACACCCGGGCTCCGGTCGCTGAGCGGGGCGGTCGACACAGGGCGACCGTGCCCGCCGACGCCACACCGACGCCACCCGTCGTCGAGTCGCGCGCCGACGGCCGTGCCCACGACATCGGTTACGGTCCCGGCGCCGACCGCGTCTACCGGCGGATCCGCAAGGACGACTACGCCGGGGACTGGACGCCCCGGGCCGGAAAGCTGTTCCGCGTCAGCGATTCGCCCACGGGCCGCGAACCGGGCTGACGTACGCCTCCCCCCGTCTCCCCCCGGGGAGCCGCCCCGCCTCAGCCGCCGAGCGGCGCCGCGGCGGGAAGCCCTCCGAGCAGCGAGACCGCACCCTGCGCCGCGCCGTCGACCGTGGACGTGACAGCCGAGGGGTTGTTCGCCCGCAGCTCCCCCGTGGCCGGGTCGACGGCGACCTCGTCGAGGGGGTTGTGCACATCGTCCGGACCCGGGGCGACCCGCGTGACGGAGTCGAGCAGCGTCCCGCCGTCGGCCGGCGGCTGCGGCGCGGCGCACGCGGCGGAAGCGGTCCCCAGAGCGAGCCCGGCGCCGAGGAGACCGGCTGCGGCCTTGGTGATTTTCATGAGCTGAATCCTTTCCGGCGAGGGCCCCACACAGGCCATGCCGAACTCTTCAACTCACCCGGGATCCCCAAGGTTCTGAACGACCACCCGATCGATCCCTTGCCGCCTTTTCACTCGCGACGACTCGAGGGCCGGGCGACAGCCGCCCCGAGGTGGCGCCCTTCGGTCGGCAGGCGGACGATGGAGGGAAAGGGGTCGGCTGTGACGATGTCGGCCGTGGACCCCGCGGCGACGCCAACTGACTTCGGATATGCGGGCAGGGCCCGGACGGAGGAAGTTGTCATGATCGAGGTCAAGGCGGTCGAGAAGCCCGACGAGCGACGCGATTTCCCTCGCGGTCACCTCGAAGCCGTTCATCTCACGGGGCTGGATTTCGCCGTGGGCACCTTCGAGCCCGGCTGGCGCTGGTCCGAATCCGTCGCCCCGCTCGCGGGAACCGAGAGCTGCCAGATCCACCACAACGCCTATGTCGTCAAGGGACGGATGCACGTCCGCATGGACGGCGGGGGCGAGGCCGAAGTCGGACCGGGCGACGTCTTCGTGTGCTCGCCCGGCCACGATGCCTGGGTGGTCGGCGAGGAACAGGTCGTGGTGTACGACTTCGCGGGGGGCATGGCCCAGGAGTACGCAAAGGCAGAAGGGAATCAGCCTGCGTGATGTCCGACGACGTCTGACGCGGCGCGGAATTTTGCACATGCACCGATCGAAGCGGTGAAGCTGTTCCGCGTTGTCGGGCCCCGACGCCGCCCCTCTCGCCTTCGGGCGGACAGGGGCGGTGTCTGTTGGTGCTGCTGGTACTCCTGGTGCTTTTGTTGCCGCCGCCCTGAACCCAGGTTTAGCCCTGCGGTAACGAAGGGACTCTCCAACTCGACTTCGGCATAACGTGGTTGTTGAGAGAGGGGGCCCGGTCCATGCCGACCAATTCCGTGATCCTCGTCGTCGACGACCACAAGGACACCCTGTTCGCGCTGGAAAGCGCGTTGGCCCCTCTCGGCTATCCACTGGTGAGCGCGACCAACGGCGACGACGCCCTCAGGGTCGTGCTGCGCGGGGACGTAGGGCTCATCCTGCTCGATGTGCGCATGCCGGGCGTGAGCGGCCTCGACGTCGTGCGCTACGTACGGCGCCTGGACCAGACCCGCGCCATACCCATCGTCCTGCTGACCGGCTTCGACGTCAGCCGCGAGGTCGCCGCAGCCGCCTTCCTGCTCGGCGTCGCCGACGTGGCCCTCAAGCCCATCGACCCGCTGACGCTGCGCACCAAGGTCCGCTATCTCTTCGACACCTACGAGCAGCTGAGGGCCCTGCGGCAGGAGATCGAGGCACTCCGGGCCCAGTTGAAGGCCGGCACCGCCAAACCGACGAACGACAGCCACTCGGAACCCGGCTGGACACCCAGCCCCCAGGTGGAAACGTGACGCGCCAGGGCCCCGCACACGAAACCGGCCCCCCACCCGATCAAGGATGGGGGGCCGGTCATGCCGCTTGCCTGCACGGCGTCACTGTGGGCGCGGACGGTTTCGAACCGCCGACATCTGCCTTGTAAGGGCAGCGCTCTACCGCTGAGCTACGCGCCCGGGATGTTTCGACAGCCTACCTTGCCTGCGGGCCCGGGCCGCAAACCCGTACGGGAGCGGTCTCCGGCCGGTGGGGGCACGGATGTTTCCGCCCCTCACTGCAGTGGTGGCCCGCACCTGGTGTCCGCCCGCAGCGAAGACGGCAAAGTCTCGGTGCGCAGCGCGAACTAACCGGCCCGTGTGTTCGTCATTAACCGGTGGGAGAATGTGACACCGGGCAAGGCGGATGACAGCACGGGAGAGGGATAGTGACGGCGACACCATCGCAGCCGTACACACCGGACACGTCGAGTAGATCAGCACTGCCGGACGCGGATGTACGTCGCTGCGGGAGCGTGCGGTCTCGTTCCCGCCCCGGCGCCCGCCCGAGCCCTCTGCGCGACGCGGTGGCGCTCGCCCTCCTGCCCCTCCCCCTCCTCGCCCTCGCCCTCCCCGCCGCCTTCGCGGGCGGCGGCACCCGGCGGTGGTTCGGCGGGCGCGGGGAGAGCGTGCGGGCCGACGCGCAGGCCGCCAAGGACGCGGCGGCCGCGGCGTTCTACGAGTTGGACACCGCCCAGCGGGACCTGCGGATCTCCATCGAGACCATCGTCGCCGTCGACTCCACGCCCGCCGCCCGGCGGGCCGTTTCCGACTTCGACGCCATCGGGCGGCGGATCGACGAGGTCAGCCACCAGTACATCAGCGCGGTGGACGCCCACGACCTCGACCGTGACGACCTGGATGCCTCCGTCGCCGCCCGGGCGCGGACCGAGCTCACCGAGGCCAAGGCCGAGCTGGACAAGGCCAAGCAGGACCTGGACCGGTTCCAGCAGGGGCTCGGCCCGTTGCTCGACAAGGCGGAGACACAGCTCGCCCGGCTCGCCCCGGCCGTCGAGCGCGCCCGCCAGACCCTCCTCGCCGCCAGCAACGCCCTCGATGCCGTACGAGGCGCCGGGCTCAAGGCCGACGATCTCGCCGCCCGCCTGGCCGCCCTCGGGCCGGAGCTGACCAAGCTCAACCAAGGAGCGGGACAGCACGGCGTGCCGGAGACGCTGCAGCGGGCCGACCGCGTCCTGCGGGACGCCGAAGCCGTGCGCGCCGAGGCCGAGCGGCTGCCCGAGCGGGCCGCCGAGATCGACCGCCGCCTCGTCTCGCTGCGGACGCGCGCACAGGCCCTCACCACCCGCAGCAGCCAGGTCGAACCGATCCTCAGCGAGCTGCGGCGGCGGTTCACCGTCGCCTGCTGGCAGGACCTGCAGCGCGTGCCGGACCAGGCCGCGGAGAGCGTGCGCCAGGCCGAGGTCAAGCTCAGGGAGGCACGCCAGGCGCGCGACGAGCAGCGCTGGCCGGACGCCACCTCGCTGCTCTCGACGGTCCGCGCCCTGCTGAACTCTACGGACGAGGCGGTCTCGGCCGCCGGCGACCGGCTGCACCGGCTGAACGCGGTGGCGAAGGACCCCCAGCAGGAGATCGAGCGCACCCGCTTCGCGATCCGCGACGCCCAGCGCCTGGCCATGGCGGGGCGCCAGACCCCGGAGCAGCGGCACGCCCGCCCGCTGGACGAGTCCGTCGCCCGCCTGGACCGCGCGGTGGCCTCCCTGGAGGGGCGCCACCCGGACTACTGGCACTTCCTGACCGAGACCGAAGGCGTGCGGCAGGCGGTGGGGCGCGTGGTCACCCAGATCAGGGAGGAGCGGGGGCAGGGGGCCTAGGGGCGGACCGGCCGGAACCTCTGCTGGCGGTCTGCGGGCCGCGGGCGGATGCTGGAGGTACGTACGCCGACGTCAGGAGGCGGACCATGGCCACGCACGTACTTCACCCGGGGGCGAGGCGGCAGAGGCGGCGCGTCACGCTGAACGAACACCTGCCCGTCGACCACCGTCTCAGCACGATCTACCGCGTCGGCGCGGGCCTGATGGGGCTCGTCCTGCTCGCGTTCGGCATCCTCGGCCTGATCGACAAGGTCGGCTTCTTCGACACCGGGGGCGACACCGTCGCCGGTCTGAACACCAACGGCGCGCTCAGCGTCCTGTCGATCTGCGTCGGGCTGCTCCTGTTCGCCGGCATGGTGATCGGCGGCAACTTCGCTTCGACGCTCAACATGGTCCTCGGCTGCGCCTTCATCCTCAGCGGTTTCGTCAACCTCGCCCTCCTCGACACCGGTTTCAACTTCCTCGCCTTCCGCATCCAGAACGTGCTGTTCAGCTTCGTGGTGGGCGTCCTGCTGATGATCTTCGGGATGTACGGGCGGGTCGGGTCGGCGTTGCCGCACGACAACCCCTACTGGCAGGCACGCCACCCCGAGCAGACACGGCACGCGGGGCGTGGGCGTGGGGCCCAGACGCGTGGGGCCGGGACGCACGGGGTCGGGACGCGTGGGGCCGAGGCGGGGGGTCGCCACCCTGAGCAGGCAGGCTGAGCTCCCTGTGCGAGCCTTGGGGCATGTCGGACCTCACCACTGCCTTCAGTTCAGCCCTGCGGACCCGGCGCCTGGTCGCCATCGTGCGCGGCACCGACGCGGAAGCCTCCTTCCGGACGGTCATGGCGCTCGTCGAGTCCGGTGTGCCGCTCGTCGAGGTATCCCTCAGCGGCGCGGACACCCTGGGCGTCCTGCGGCGGGCACGCGCCGAGCTGGGCGGCGATGCCTGGCTCGGCGCGGGCACGGTCCTCACGGCGGACGACGCACGGCACGCCGCGGACGCGGGGGCGAACCTGGTCGTGACGCCGGGGCTCGGAGCCGGGGTGGACGAGGCCCTGCGGCGTGAACTGCCCGTGGCGGCAGGCGTGCTGACGCCCACCGACGTGATCGCGGCGAGCGCCGCCGGCGCCACCGCGCTGAAGATCTTCCCCGCTTCGGCGATGGGCGGCCCCGCCTATCTCAAGGCACTGCGAGCCCCCTTCCCCGACCTCCCCTTCGTACCGGTGGGCGGCGTGGACGCGGCCGCCGCCGAGGAGTACCTGGCGCTCGGCGCGGTCGCGGTCGGTGTCGGCTCCCCCTTGATCGGGGACGCGGCGGACGGCGGCGACCTGGACGCGCTGCGCAAGCGCGCGGCGGAGTTCGTGGCGGTCACGGGGTCCGGCCGATGAGCGCCAGGGCTCACGGCGGTGCCGCCGATGTCCTCACCCTGGGCGAGAGCATGGTCGCCCTGCGCGGCAGCGGTCCGCTGAAGCTGGGCGGTTCGATGGACGTGTCCGTCGCGGGCGCCGAGTCGAACGTGGCCATCGGTCTCGCGCGGCTCGGCCACGTGGCGCGGTGGGCCGGCGCGGTCGGTGACGACGAGGCGGGCGAGCTGGTGCTGCGCACGCTGCGGGCCGAAGGCGTCGACGTCAGCGCCGCCACGCGTGATCCGGACGCGCCCACGGGCCTGATCCTCTTCGAGCCCCGGCTGCCCGAGGTGACGCGCGTGCACTACTACCGCGCGGGGTCGGCCGGTTCACGGCTCGCGGCGACGGCGGTCGAGGACGCCTTCGCCTCTTCCGGCGCGCCTCGCGTCCTGCACCTCACCGGCATCACCCCGGCCCTCGGTCCGTCCCCGCTCGACGCGTGCCGCAGGGCCCTCGAACTGGCCCGGGAACACGGCACGACGGTCTGCCTCGACGTCAACTTCCGCTCGCGGCTATGGAGTTCGGAGGAGTCCGCCGCGGTGATGCGCGGCTGGATGCCGTACGTGGACGTCCTCATCGCGTCGGACGACGAACTGCCGCTGTGCGTGCCGGAGACGAAGGGCGCCGGCGAGGCCTCCGCCCTGGCCGGGGAACTCCTCGCGCAGGGCGTCCGCGAGGTCGTGGTCAAGCTCGGCGCCGACGGGGCCACCACGTACGACGCCGCCGGGGAGCTGTACGCTCCGGCGCGCCCGGTGCGGGCGGTGGACGCCGTGGGCGCGGGGGACGCGTTCGTCGCCGGGTACCTGTCGGCGCTGCTCGACGGGGAGGATCTGGCGGGGCGCCTCGACCGGGCGGTGACCACAGGCGCCTTCGCCGTGGCATCCCACGGCGACTGGGAAGGCGCCCCCACACGCGCGGAACTCGGCCTACTGGGAGCGGGCCCCGGAACCGTCGTCCGCTGAGCGCGCTGATACCCCCGGACCGCCAGCCGCAGCAGGCCGGCGGGTGCCTCGACCGGGCCGTGACCACAGGCGTCCCGTTCGCCGTCGCGTCACACGGCGAACGGGAAGGCGCACCCACACGCGCCGCGCTCGGCCTGCTGGGAGCGGGACCCGGACCGGACCGCCGGACCGCTAGCCGCAGCAGCCTCCGCCACAGCAGCCGCCTCCGCCACCGCCGCCGCGTG
This sequence comes from Streptomyces sp. NPDC054872, assembly GCF_053610705.1. Classification (NCBI taxonomy): domain Bacteria; kingdom Bacillati; phylum Actinomycetota; class Actinomycetes; order Kitasatosporales; family Streptomycetaceae; genus Streptomyces; species Streptomyces sp. NPDC054872. The sequence goes on from NZ_JBSGYY010000007.1 coordinate 62,365, forward strand.
GGGCGGGGGCGGGTGACGAGGTCGAGCCGCCGACGGCCACCGTGGACAGCAGCTTCACCGTGTCCTCGTGTCCGGCGGGGCAGGCCGCGGGGGCGGCGGACTCGGCCATCGGGCGGCTCAGTTCAAAGGTGTCGCCACAGGAACGGCAGCGGTACTCGTATCGGGGCATGGGCCAAGGCTAGCGGCAGCGGACGATCAGTGGTCAGCCGTCGGCAGGACCACGGCCGAGGAACCTCCGCAGGATCTCCTCCCCCGCCGCGACGCCGCGTTCCGGCAGCACAGTGAGCCCCGGCGCCGTCCAGCCCGTGTCCGCCAGCTCCCCGTGCCCCGGACGCCAGGAACGATCGGCGGCGAGCAGCAGATCGGCGTCGAGGAGCGAGTCACCGGCGGCGAGGATCTCGTCCGCGTCGATGCGGCGGGCCACCTCCCGCACCGCCGCGCTCTTGGTCAGCGGCTTCGGCACGGCGTAGATCTTGCGGCCCTGCAGCGAGACGGTCCAGCCTCGCTCCTCCGCCCACACGGCGAGCTCCTTGACCCACTCCTTCGGCAGCAGGGAGCGCTCGACGACCAGGTAGGCGAAGAGGTCCTCGGCCACCCGCTCCTTCAGGAGCCAGGCCGGGTCGGCGGTGCGCACCATGTGCGCGCGGACCTCGTCGAGCGAGGCGCACTCGGCGGCGAGCCGCCGGTCCACGTCCGCCCGCCACGCGGGGTCGGACACTCCGTCGACCAGCAGGTGCCCGCCGTTGGCGCAGATCGCGAACTCCGGCGCGGGGCCCGGCAGATGGATGCGCCCGTACTGCTCGCGCGTCCGCGTGGTGGTCGGCACGAAGACCGTGCGGCGGCCCACCTCGTCGAGGAGACCGGCGGCGGTCTCGGTGACGTACGACAGCGGCTTGCTCTCGTACACCTCGACGCAGAGCAGGCGCGGCGCCCGGGCGTCGGGCATGGTCAGGCCGAGGGCCGCGGCCGAGTAGATGAGGGTGCGGTCGAGGTCGCTGGCGACCAAAACCTTGCGAGAGGTGCTCACTTGGAGGCCACCGCCTTGCCGTCCGTGCCGGTGGCTCCGCGCGTGAACTGAGGGTGGATCAGTCCGACGCAGGTGTAGGGGAGTTCGGCCACTTCCTCGACCGGCACGCCGCGCTGTTCCGCGAGGAGTCGTACGTGATCGAGGTCGGCCCCCGCTCCGGCGCGCGCGAGGATCTTCCAGGGGACGCGCCGCAGCAGGACGCGCGTCGTCTCGCCGACGCCGGGCTTGACCAGGTTCACGTCGTGGATCCCGTACTCCTCACTGATCCGCTCCACGGCGGCCCAGCCCTCCCAGGTCGGTTCCCTGTCGGCCGAGAGGAGCTCCTTGACCTGGGCGTCCACGGCGTCGGACACCTCGTCGAAGCGGGCCGTGACGGCCTGCAGGAAGTCGAGGGAGACGTCACCGTCGGCGAGCTCACGGTAGAACTTCGCGCCGTGGAAGTCGTCGGGTCCGACGAGGTCCGCGCGCAGCACGGTGCGCGATATCAGGCCGGACACCGTCGAGTTGAGGCAGGCCGAGGGGATGAGGAAGTCCTCGCGGGTGCCGTAGGTGCGGACGCAGGAGCCGGGATCGGCGAGCACCGCGATCTCCGGGTTGAAGCCGGCCGGGCCCCCGGACGCCTCGAACTCCCGTATTGCGTCGGCGAGTTCACGCGTGATCGCACCCTTGCCCGTCCAGCCGTCGACGAAGACGACGTCGGCGGGGTCGTGGTGTGCGGCGAGCCACCGCAGCGCGTTGGCGTCGATGCCGCGGCCGCGGACGATCGACACGGCGTAGTGCGGCAGGTCCAGGCCGTGCCGGTGCTGCGCCCAGCGCCGCATCAGCACGCCGACGGGCGTGCCCGCGCGGGCGAGCGATACGAGGACCGGCCCCGGGGAGGGGGCCCCTCCCCGGGGCCGGCTGTGGGAGCGCTCGGCGAGCACGGTCTCGGTGACGGTGCCGACGGCCTGCGCGATGCGGGCGGCGGAGGTGTCGAGCGCCGCACGGAACAGCTCCTGGTACTGCGGGCTCGGCTGATACTCGACCGGCAGCGACTCGGCGTAATGGGCGCCACCGCTCTGTATCGCCTCCTCGCGCTCCTCGGTGGGCGCCTCCAGCGTCACGTCCGAGAGGTCCTGCAGCAGCCAGCCGACGTCTTCGGCCGCGTACGAGGAGAAGGCGGGGCCGCGGAGGGGCTCGGGCAGCATGGAGGGCCTTTCGGGGGCGTGCTCGGTGACGTGCTCAGGGGTCTGCTCGGGGGCGTACGAGGGCACGACGGCGAGCAGCACCTGCGGTGTGTGCGCGGCGAGCCGCGCCAACAGGCCGTCAGGGGCGTGGAGTTCAGGACGGTCGCCCACGGAGTCGACCACGAGGACGATCGCGTCGAAGCCGCCGCCCGCGACGTTGTACGCGTACCTGTCGCCCGGCCCGTCGGCGGGAGCGTCGTGCGCGGGGAAGACGAGGCGGCTGCGGATGGCGTAGCCGGGGTCATCGACGGCGAGGACAGGCGAGCGGGTGGTGGTGGAGTACCGCACCTCCGCGCTCCCGGCGGGCAGCCGCTGCTCCAGCGCCACACCAAGGGCGAGCGGCGCGTACATGAGTTCCTCGAAGCCGAGGACGAGGACGCGGGCGGGGCCTTGGGGGGTCCCGGGGGAATCTTGGGGGGCCGCCGGGGAATCTTGGGGGGTCCCCGGAACAGCCGTCGGAGCCAGCGCCTGCGCGAGCCGGTCAGCCATTCCCGGCAGCGCCGCCTCAAGTGCCGCCCGGTGCTCGGGGGTGAACCCATGGCGCCCGCCGTCCGGCACCCCCGCGGGCCAGCCGAGGTCGACCCGGGTGACCGAGCCGCCCTCCTTGCGCGGGGCGGGGAGCGCCGAGGCCTCCTCGTACTCCTCGACCAGCGCCTGCCCCTTCTCCAGGACGCCGTCCGGCAGGCTCACGGTGCCGGACGCCGTCGTGATCAGGTCGACCCGCGCGCCGATCTCCCGGGCGAAGTCGGCCAGGCGGCCCTGGTCCCGCGGGGAGCGCATGTCGACGAGGGCCACGATGACGTACCGCTCGCGCGGGTACAGCTCGTGCAGGGCGCGGATGGTGTTGAGGACCGTGTTGCCGGTGGAGAACTCGTCGTCCACGAGCACCAGCGGGCCGTCCCTGGTGAGCAGCCGGGGGTCCTCGGGGAGCAGCAGGTGCGAGGTCGCGTGCGAATGGGACTCCTCGAAGCCGCCCGCCCGGCGCACCGAGTCGACCGGGCGGCGCGTGGAGTGCAGGTAGGGCGCGAGGCCGATGCCGTCCGCGACACAGTGGCCGAGGCCGGTCGCCGTCTCCGCGTACCCGAGCACGACCGCGCGCCGGGCCTCCGCGTCGCCCAGGAGCGCGCGCACCCGGACACCGAGGTCGCGCCCGGCCGCGTACACGACGGAGGGCAGCTGCGGCACATGCTTGCCGAGGACGTTGGACACCAGGAGGTGTGCCCGCTTCGGGTTGCGGCGCAGGGCGAGGCCGAGCAGATCGCTCAACCCCGCGTCCCCGGCCAATTCCACACCGAGCCGCTCGGCGACCCACGTCCCTGACCACACCACGTCGTCGTTCACAGTCCTCGCACAGTCCTTACGTTCAGCCGGAGAAAAAGGGACACCCGGCGGTCAGCCGGGGAGCCCGGCGGTGAGCAGCTCCACGAAGCCGATGTCCTCGCGTGCGACGCCGAAGACCTCGGCGCGTTGGAGGGTCCGCTCGGCCCAGGCGCGGTGCGGCTTCACCTCGTTCATCTTGTTCGTGTACGCCGAGCGCATGACCCCGCCGCCGTCCCGGTCCGGGCGCAGGATGTCCTCGGCGTCGCTGAACTCCTCGTGGCTGACGACCGAGAGGGCGTGCACGGGCAGCACGTGCGAGGGATGGATGCAGGTCTTGCCGAGCAGGCCGTTGGCCCGGTCGAGCTCGATCTCGCGCAGCAGGCCGTCGATGTCGTGCTCGATGAGCGCCTGGCGCAGCTCTTCGGCCCGGCCCTCCAGGAAGGGGCTGCGGCGCAGCTGCGGCTTGAACATCCGCTCCTGGGCGCGGAAGTACTCCCAGACGGGGCCGGTCACGGTGAAGCCCGTGCCGTCGGCCCTGCCGAGGTGGTTGACGACGTCGGCGATGACGGAGGCCACGATGTGGACGTCGTACGCGGTCATGTGCGGCGGTCTGCGCAGGCCGTACGCCGAGCAGAAGTCGGTGACGCCGAGGCGCAGCGCGAGCACCCGCTCGCGGTACTTGTCGACGGTGCGGGCGATCCCGGCGAGGGTCTCCGAGCGGCTCTCCAGATGCAGCAGCTCGGCCGATTCGAGGACGGGCATCGCGAAGAGCCGGCGGCCGCTCGCGGCTTCCGCGGCGGCGAGCGACTCCAGGAAGGCGACGCCGCGCTCCTCGGTGAACTTGGGGAGCACGAATCCGGACAGCAGCCGGATGCTGGGGCCGAGGCGGGCCGCCAGGTCGGCTATCTGTTCGGGGGCTCGGACCCGGATGAACAGCAGCGGCGGCTCCGCGCCGTCCCGCTCGGCCAACTCGGCCAGCTCGGCGAACTGCCTGACCAGGTTCTCCTCGGCGCCGACGACCTCCGCGTCATCGATCGAATCCTCAAGACAGAGGACCATCGAGATCACGCCACGTCCCGCCTGCTTCAGGATGTCGTCGGCGAGGCGGGGGCGCGTGGCCGGGCTGTAGAGCGTGGCCCCCAGGGCGGCGGCGAGCAGACGCGGGGAGGAGTCCGCGGTGAAGGCGCACGGCTCCCGATGGAAGAGACGCTGTCGCACCTCTGGGGCTATATGCCCGAAATGACGCATGATTTCCCCTGTACTCGTCGGCGCGACCCGACGTGATGTGGCCGGTAATAGTACGTAGGGACGGGTGTCAAGGGTTCCCCACGTGCATGAAATTCAAGTAACTCGGCCATGACAGACACACAGGCCACACACCGTCACCCCCGCGTTGTCCCGTCCAAACCCGGGAAGGCAGGATGACCGCATGACGCACGCGATGTTGAAGGGGTCGAACGTCCCGCTCGAAGCCACGGCCGTCCGCGCGGTGCTGCGCTGGACCCCCGGGCAGGGCGTCCCGGACGTCGACGCGTCGGCGCTGCTGCTCGGCGCCGACGGCCGCGTCCGGTCCGACGAGGACTTCGTCTTCTACAACCAGCCGCGCCACCCGTCCGGAAAGGTCTGGCGGCTCGGCAAGAAGCGCGTCGCCCAGGGCCTGACCGACACGATCCAGACGGACATGGCGGGCCTGGATCCCGCGGTGAGCCGAGTCCTGCTCGTCGCGTCCGCCGAGAACGTCGCCTTCGAGAACGTACGAGCGCTGCGCATCCTGCTGTACGACGCGGGCGCGTCCGAGGGCGAACCGCTCGCCTACTTCGACATCACCCCGCAGACGGGCGCCGAGACGGCCCTGATCTGCGGCGAGCTCTACCGCCGCGGCGACGTCTGGAAGTTCCGCGCCCTGGGCGAGGGATATCTGAACGGCCTGGAGGGTCTCGCCGGCGACTTCGGCATCTCCGTGGACGAGTCCGAGGCGGTGCCCGAGCCGACGACCGAGGCCTCGCTCCCGCAGCCTCACCCCCAGCGCCAACCGCTGCCCGCGCCCGCCACGCAGGCACCGCCTCCGCAGCCCTTCCCCGCCCCGGCGCCGCAGCCCTCGTACGGCTACCCTCCCGAGCCGCCGCGCCACCAGCCCGCGCCGCAGCCGTCCTACGGCTACCCGCAGCACGCGCCCGCGCACACGGCGCCGGTACCGCAGCCCTCGTACGGCTATCCGCAGCCCGTGGCCCCGATGCCCGACCCGAACTTCCGGCTGCCACCCCAGGGGCCGCAGTTCCTCGCACGCTGAGCACTCGGGGTGAGCCGGGCGCTCGGGGCAGGCGGGGCAGGCGGGGCTCGCGGGGCCGGCCTGGCCGGTGAGGCGCTTCAGGCGCCGCCGACCTTCGTCTTGTAGCCGCGGCCCCACTGCAGCCCCCAGCCGTACAGGCGGTCGAGCTCGGCCTGGAAGCCGTACACGAACTTCACCTCACGGCGCACGACCAGCTCGTCCTTGACGTTCTCCAGCGTGAATATCGCGCAGGAGCGGGCCTGCGGCTGGCGCTCGTCCAGGTCGATCTCGATCCGCGGGCCGTTGCTGGGGTAGAGCGTCACCTTGGCGTGCGTGCGGTCAAAGGCGGGCGTCTGGTCGTAGATGTACGCGAAGAAGAGCAGCCTCTTGATCGACTCACGGTGATCGAGGTTCACGTAGATCGTCTCGCCCGACGGCGAACCGAACCGGTCGTCGCCGCTGAGCTTCACGTACGGCGGCGCGTTCAGGTCCCCGAAGAAGCTGCCCAGGGGCTGCACCACGCCCTTGGCACCGTCCACCGTCTCGTACAGACAGCCGAGGTCGAGGTCCACGTTGACCACGCCCTGGGTGTGCGCCTGCACCACGTCGGGCTGGAACATCCGGAAGGGATGCCGCAGCAGGCCGCCGCCCTTGGGTTTGCCGATGATGTCGGACGTACGCATCTGCCAGGAGAGGTTGACCCGGAGATTGCCGGTGGCCGCGCCCTGTTTGTTGAGCGAGACCGTCGGGTGCCGTTTCGTGAGTTCGATGGAGTTGGTCGCCGCACTGCCCGACTCGTAGTCCATCGAGCGTCCACGCCACAGACCGTCCCAGAAGGACATCGCCGCCCCCAAAAAGTGCCGGAGCCCCATGGGCCCGTTACGAATGCCACGGGGCGGCCAGGAGGACTCGTCCTCGATGGCCGCCCCGTTCAGAAGCGTTCCTCACTCGGCCCCGCGTCACACTCCGGGGACGGGTCGGACCCCGCGTCAGACGCCGGAAGGAACCTCGCTCTTCTCGTCCGATCCCGAGCCCTTGCCCTCCTCGGCCGCGATGCGTTTGTTGCGCATGACGGAGGAGATGAAGGACCAGGCGATCAGGACGACGCCGATCAGGCCGGTGATGACCTCGTGGATCTCGTACTGGATCGTGATGAGCAGGATCGCGGCCAGGGCGCCGATCGCGTAGTGCGCGCCGTGCTCCAGGTAGACGTAGTCGTCGAGGGTGCCCTGGCGGACCAGGTAGACGGTGAGCGAACGGACGTACATCGCGCCGATGCCCAGGCCGAGCGCCATCAGGACGATGTCGTTGGTGATGGCGAAGGCGCCGATGACGCCGTCGAAGGAGAACGACGCGTCCAGGACCTCGAGGTAGAGGAACATGAAGAACGCGGCCTTGCCGGCCATGACGACGGCGGGGACCTTCTTGCCGCTCTTCTTGGCCTCTTCCTCCTGCTCGTGCTCGCGCTCCTCCTCTTCCTCGAGCTTGTTCTCGAAGAACCCGGAGAGCCCGCCCACGATGAGATAGGTGATGAGTCCGGCGACGCCGGAGAGCAGCACCGTCTCCGCCTTGTCCACGTGTGTGCCGCCGTGCTGGTGGGCATTGGTGGCGACGGTCATCGCGGAGATCATGAGCACGATGAGCGCGATGCAGGCCGACAGCATGTCGATCTTGCCGAGCTTGGCCAGCGGGCGCTCAAGCCAGCCGAGCCACTTGATGTCGCGGTCCTCGAAGATGAAGTCGAGGAAGATCATCAACAGGAACATGCCACCGAACGCGGCGATCGACGGGTGCGCGTCGGTCACCAGCTGCTGGTACTGGTCCTTGTCGTTGAGCGCGAGACGCACAGCCTCGATCGGGCCGATCTTGGCGCTGATGGCCACGATCGCGACGGGGAAAACGAGCCGCATGCCGAAGACGGCGATCAGCACACCGATGGTGAGGAAGATCTTCTGCCAGAAGGCGCTCATCTTCTTCAGGATTCCGGCGTTGACCACCGCGTTGTCGAAGGACAGCGAGATCTCGAGGATGGACAGGATCGCCACGATCCCGAAACCTGTCCACCCCCCGTAGAACACCGCCGCGACCAGGCCGAGCGCGGTAACCGCGAACGACCAGCCGAAGGTTTTCAGAAGCACTGGCTACCCAATCGTGTGTGTACGGGCTCCCGTTTAGCGGTCTCCCCCGCGCCGGTCCCCTGCTTTACGAAACATTGACCCCGAAGTCTAGAGCGATGCCCCGCAGACCCGACGCGTACCCCTGCCCAACGGCACGGAACTTCCACTCACCGCCATAGCGGTACACCTCGCCGAAGATCATCGCGGTCTCCGTGGAGGCGTCCTCGGAGAGGTCGTACCGTGCAAGCTCCTGGTGGTCGGCCTGGTTGACCACGCGGATGAAAGCGTTGCTGACCTGGCCGAACGTCTGGCCGCGATTGTCCGCCTCATGGATCGAGACAGGGAAGACGATCTTGTCGCAGTTGACCGGGACCTTGGAGAGGTCGATCAGGAGCGACTCGTCGTCACCGTCACCCTCACCCGTGAGGTTGTCGCCGGTGTGTTCGACGGAGCCGTCCGGGCTCTTGAGGTTGTTGTAGAAGACGAACCACTCGTCGCCGATGACCCGGCCCGAGTTGCACATCAGCGCGCTGGCGTCGAGGTCGAAGGGAGCTCCGGTGGTGGAGCGCGCGTCCCAGCCGAGGCCGATCAGGACCTGTGTGAGGTTCGGTGCGGCCTTGGAGAGGGAGACGTTGCCTCCCTTGGCGAGCGTGACGCCCATGATGTGTCCTCCCCGTGGTTCGAGATCAAGAGTTCCCCGGTCCCCCATGGTGCGGGAGCAGTGCCCGGGAGCAGGAGTTTTGAGCGCGTCCGGCGCCGCACTCGTGGTGTGCGGCGCCGGACGACAAGGCGGAGGGCGTTACTCGGCTCAGACGTTGACGCCGAAGTCCTGCGCGATGCCGCGCAGGCCCGAGGCGTAGCCCTGGCCGACGGCGCGGAACTTCCACTCCGCCCCGTTGCGGTACAGCTCGCCGAAGACCATCGCGGTCTCCGTCGAGGCGTCCTCGGAGAGGTCGTACCGCGCGATCTCCGCGCCGCCCGCCTGGTTCACGACGCGGATGAACGCGTTGCGGACCTGGCCGAACGACTGCTGGCGGGTCTCGGCGTCGTAGATCGAGACCGGGAAGACGATCTTGTCCACGTCGGCCGGGACGGCGGCCAGGTCGACCTTGATCGCCTCGTCGTCGCCCTCGCCCTCACCGGTGGTGTTGTCACCGGTGTGCTCGACGGACCCGTCCGGGCTCTTCAGGTTGTTGAAGAACACGAAGTTGCCGTCGCTGCTGACCTTGCCCTCGGCATTCGTCAGGATGGCGCTGGCGTCGAGGTCGAAGTCCGTACCGGTGGTGGTACGGACGTCCCAGCCCAGGCCGACCAGAACCGCGGTCAGGCCGGGGGCCTCCTTGCTCAGCGATACGTTGCCGCCCTTGCTGAGGCTGACTCCCACAAATCCTCCCAAATTGATGTCCAGGGGCGGGGAGCCCCAGTCGTGCTTTGCCATCGGATCAACGAGTGGATCCTAGTGACCGGTTCCCGGCCGCCACAGGCTCTGCACCTGAAGAATCACAGGGTGTCACCCCTGAGGAATCACAGGGTGTCGAGCGCCTTGACGTAGTCGTTGAGGTCGCGGGCGTCCGGCAGGCCGTTCACGACAGTCCAGCGCACCACGCCCTCCTTGTCGATGATGAATGTGCCGCGCACCGCGCAGCCCTTGTCCTCGTCGAAGACTCCGTAGGCGCGCGACGCCTCGCCGTGCGGCCAGAAATCGGAGAGCAGCGGGTACTCCAAGCCTTCTTGTTCGGCGAAAACACGCAGGGTGTGGATGGAGTCGTTCGAAACGGCGAGGAGCTGGGTGTCGTCGTTGACGAACGTCGGCAGTTCGTCGCGCAGCGCGCAGAGCTCGCCCGTGCACACGCCGGTGAACGCGAACGGGTAGAAGAGCAGCACCACGTTCTTCTCGCCCCGGAAGTCCGACAGCCGCACGGTCCGGCCGTGGTTGTCCTTCAGCTCGAAGTCCGGGGCCTTGGTGTCGGTCGCGATGCCGGCGAGCGCCATGAGTTCGCATCCCTTCGGTGGGGCTGTTCGGGTGACGACCACCCTACGCAACGGGCGTTTCGTCCGATCACCCCGCAGGGCGGACACTTCCCCGCGCGACACTCGCGCCCCTCACGCACGCGTGAGCCCCCACCGGCATAGGTCGGTGGGGGCTCACGGCGATTGGCTCAGTCGACTTCCTGCTGCCTGAGCGGCAGCTTCACCGCTTCTTGGCTGCCGCCTTCGGCGTGACCAGACGGCTGCCCGTCCAGTCCTTGCCCGCGTTGATGCTCTTGGTCTGAGCGAGGCCGGCGGTCGTGGCTGCTTCGTTGATGTCGCTCGCCTCGACGTAGCCGTCACGGCCTGTCTTGGGCGTCATCAGCCAGAGGTCGCCGCCCTCTTCGATCAGCTGGGTGGCGTCCACCAGCGCATCCGTCAGGTCGCCGTCGTCCTCGCGGAACCACAGCACCACGGCGTCAGCAGTGTCGTCGTAGTCCTCGTCGACGAGCTCACTGCCGATCACCCCTTCAATGGCCTCGCGGAGCTCCTGATCGACATCGTCGTCGTAGCCGATCTCCTGGACCACCTGCTCGGGCTGGAAACCCAGCCTCGCGGCAGGGTTGGTCCGCTCCTCCGCGTGGTCCGCGGTCGCGCTCACGGCTTGCCTCCTGATCATGTTTTCGGGAATGCCTTCATCCACGCGCGTGCGCGGGACATTGGCGGTAGTCCACACGGGCGGACCGGATCGCGCAAGTACCCGGCCGTCAAGACCGCTGAAACGGTGACGTTCCCGGCCGTGTCGCCGCAACTCAAGGCCCACCTGCCAGATCCTTCTCCGCTCGCACTTCGCTCGTACGACACCGCACGGAACTGAGGTCCGAACGGCCTTACGAACCGGTTAGGCGGGATGGGCGTATCGTTGCGATTTGGTCGAGCCTACCCCAGGGCCGCCGGGCGGACCCGTCGGTTACCCCTCAGTAGAGATGACGATTGCGTCTACGCGGTACACGATGGGGAACGTCTCACAGCCAGGCAGAACCCAGGCGAAAGCCCCAACAGCGAAGGAACAGCGTGGCTTCCGGATCCGATCGCAACCCGATCATCATTGGCGGCCTGCCGAGTCAGGTCCCGGACTTCGATCCCGAAGAGACCCAGGAGTGGCTCGACTCCCTCGATGCCGCGGTCGACGAACGCGGCCGCGAGCGGGCCCGCTACCTGATGCTCCGGCTCATCGAACGCGCGCGCGAGAAGCGCGTCGCCGTGCCCGAGATGCGCAGCACGGACTACATCAACACGATCGCCACCAAGGACGAGCCGTTCTTCCCGGGCAACGAGGAGATCGAGCGCAAGGTCCTGAACGCGACCCGCTGGAACGCCGCGGTGATGGTGTCGCGCGCCCAGCGTCCCGGCATCGGGGTCGGCGGCCACATCGCCACCTTCGCCTCCTCGGCCTCCCTCTACGACGTGGGCTTCAACCACTTCTTCCGCGGCAAGGACGAGGGCGACGGCGGCGACCAGATCTTCTTCCAGGGGCACGCGTCCCCGGGCATCTACGCCCGCGCGTTCCTCCTGGACCGGCTGTCCGAGCCGCAGCTCGACGCGTTCCGCCAGGAGAAGTCGAAGGCGCCGAACGGGCTTTCGTCCTACCCGCACCCGCGCCTGATGCCGGACTTCTGGGAGTTCCCGACCGTCTCGATGGGCCTCGGCCCCCTCGGCGCGATCTTCCAGGCGCGGATGAACCGCTACATGGAGGCGCGCGGCATCGCCGACACCTCCAAGTCGCACGTCTGGGCCTACCTCGGCGACGGCGAGATGGACGAGCCCGAGTCGCTCGGCCAGCTCTCCATCGCCGCCCGCGAGGGCCTGGACAACCTGACCTTCGTCGTCAACTGCAACCTTCAGCGCCTCGACGGCCCGGTACGCGGCAACGGCAAGATCATCCAGGAACTCGAGTCGCAGTTCCGCGGCGCCGGCTGGAACGTCATCAAGCTGGTCTGGGACCGCAGCTGGGACCCACTGCTCGCCCAGGACCGTGACGGCGTCCTGGTCAACCGGCTCAACACCACGCCCGACGGCCAGTTCCAGACGTACGCGACCGAGACCGGCTCGTACATCCGTGAGCACTTCTTCGGCGACGACCACCGCCTGCGCGCCATGGTCGAGAACATGACCGACGAGCAGATCCTGCACCTGGGCCGCGGCGGCCACGACCACAAGAAGGTCTACGCGGCGTACGCGGCCGCCAAGGCCCACAAGGGCCAGCCGACCGTCATCCTGGCCCAGACGGTCAAGGGCTGGACGCTCGGCCCGAACTTCGAGGGCCGCAACGCCACCCACCAGATGAAGAAGCTGACGGTCGACGACCTCAAGGGCTTCCGCGACCGCCTGCACATCCCGATCACGGACAAGCAGTTGGAGGGCGGCGCCCCGCCGTACTACCACCCGGGCCGTGACTCGGAAGAGATCCAGTACATGCACGACCGCCGCCAGGGCCTCGGCGGTTACGTCCCGACCCGCGTCGTCCGCGCGAAGCCCCTCCCGCTTCCCGAGGACAAGACGTACGCGACCGCGAAGAAGGGTTCGGGTCAGCAGTCGATCGCCACGACCATGGCGTTCGTCCGCATCCTGAAGGACCTCATGCGGGACAAGGAGATCGGCAAGCGGTTCGTGCTGATCGCCCCCGACGAGTACCGCACCTTCGGCATGGACGCCTTCTTCCCGAGCGCGAAGATCTACAACCCGCTCGGCCAGCAGTACGAGGCCGTCGACCGTGAGCTGCTCCTCGCCTACAAGGAGTCCCCGACCGGTCAGATGCTGCACGACGGCATCTCCGAGGCCGGCTGCACGGCTTCGCTGATCGCTGCGGGCTCGGCCTACGCCACCCATGGCGAACCGCTGATCCCCGTGTACGTCTTCTACTCGATGTTCGGTTTCCAGCGCACCGGCGACCAGTTCTGGCAGATGGCCGACCAGCTGGCCCGCGGCTTCGTCCTCGGCGCCACCGCCGGCCGTACGACGCTGACCGGCGAGGGTCTCCAGCACGCGGACGGCCACTCGCAGCTGCTCGCCTCGACCAACCCGGGCTGCGTCGCCTACGACCCGGCCTTCGGGTACGAGATCGCGCACATCGTCAAGGACGGCCTGCGCCGGATGTACGGCCCGGACAGTGAGGACGTCTTCTACTACCTCACGGTCTACAACGAGCCGATCCAGCACCCGGCCGAGCCCGCCGATGTGGACGTCGACGGCATCCTCAAGGGCATCTACCGCTTCAAGGCGGGTGAGCAGGGCGCCATCCCTGCACAGATCCTCGCTTCCGGTGTCGCGGTGCCGTGGGCGGTCGAGGCCCAGCAGATCCTCGCTTCGGAGTGGAACGTCAAGGCGGACGTCTGGTCGGCGACCTCCTGGAACGAACTGCGCCGTGACGCGGTCGACGTGGAGCGCCACAACCTCCTGCACCCCGAGGAGGAGCAGCGCACCCCGTACGTGACGCAGAAGCTGTCCGGCGCCGAAGGTCCGTTCGTGGCCGTCTCCGACTGGATGCGGAGCGTCCCCGACCAGATCTCCCGCTGGGTCCCCGGCACGTACCAGTCCCTGGGCGCCGACGGTTTCGGCTTCGCGGACACCCGCGGTGCCGCCCGCCGCTTCTTCCACATCGACGCGCAGTCGATCGTGGTCGGCGTGCTCACCGAGCTAGCCCGCGAGGGCAAGCTCGACCGCTCCGTACTGAAGCAGGCGATCGACCGCTACCAGCTGCTGGACGTCACGGCGGCCGACCCGGGCGCTGCCGGAGGCGACGCCTAGGCCTTGCGGGCCGCGCGGGCCTCGCGGTGGTAGCCGCGGGGTCGTGCGGCTCCTGTAGCACGTAGGACGTTCGGAGGGTGGTGGGGCGGTGGCTCCCGCCGCCCTCCGGCGTTTCCTACGATGCGCGCATGGAAGCGCCGGAAATGCACCCACCCGCACAGGTCCGCTGGGAGCGACGCACCCAGAATCCGCTGCTCGTGCTCGCGGTGGCCTTCGCCGTCGCCTACGCCGTGCCCATCGTGGTGCCCGACGCGAGCAAGAGCGTCGGAATCACCTGCACGGTGGTGGAGTGGATCGTCTGGGCTTCGTTCGCCGTCGACTATCTCGTACGCCTCTACCTCACCGACCATCGCAAGCGGTTCGTCCGCTCGCACTGGCTCGACCTCGGTGCTGTCCTCCTCCCCATGTTGCAGCCGTTGCGGTTGCTGCGGCTGGTCTCGACTCTGCTGCTGGTCGGGCGCCGGGCCCGGATGGCGCCGCAGATTCAGCTGACGACCTATGTAGCCGGTGCTGTCGTGGGCCTCCTCATGTTCGGTTCGCTGGCCGTTCTTTCGGTGGAGCGGGAGTCACCGAACGGCAATATCAAGACCCTTGGCGACGCGGTGTGGTGGTCCTTCACCACGATGACCACCGTCGGCTACGGCGATCACGCGCCGACGACCGGGCTCGGCCGCATACTCGCGGTCGGCCTGATGCTGTCGGGCATCGCGCTTCTGGGTGTGGTCACCGCCAACATCGCGGCCTGGTTCATCTCGCGCTTCGACCGGGACAACGTCGAGGAGCGGCGCCAGACAGCGGCGATCGAGGCGCTGACGACGGAAGTGCGAGCCCTGCGGGCCCAGGTGACGGCACTGTCGGCCGGGGCGGAGCCTGGCGCGGCGGGTGCGGGGGCGGCTACCGCTCCGGCCGATGATGCTCCTCAGGTGCCTCCGGTCAGGTCTCCCAGACCTTGAACGCCCGTACGCGATAGGGCGATTCGGGAACCCAGGTACCGCCCCCCGGATAGGTGTCGAACTCGCCCGTCTCTCCGCACTCCGCGGATTGGTACGTGGTGACCGGCCGGCCCGTGCGATTGGCGAGGGCTTGAGCGCTGCCCCCCTCCGGCAGCGCTACACAGCTCTCGATGTCGATCTCGGACAGCTCGTACGTCTGTCGGGCTCCTTTGAACTTCACCTTGCCCCATAGGCAGAGCTCCCCCGGCCCGCACCCGGCGAGCATGGGTGGCGCGGCGGCCCCGGCGTGCTTCGCGGGCGTCGCGAGGTCGACCTGTGCGGCCGGTGCCATGGCTCCGGCCTGTGCGGGGGCGAGGATCACTGTGGCGAGCGCGGCCGCGGCGAGGGTCGTGGGCATGGTCGTACGCATCTGCATCAACTCCCGTGTCGTGTGGATCACTTGCCAGAACTGTGACCCACTCGCTAGCTCCGTCGGAAGGGGTACGGATGTGCGTCACCCAGATAGGCGAAAGCCCCCCAGTTGAACCCTGAGGGGCTTTCCCTGATGCGTGCCGATGCGGGCGCGCCGATGGATGTGACCGCGGCTAGATGTGCCCGACTCCCGCGCCCGCGTCGGCGTTGGCGCCTCGCTTGGTCGCCGTGGCGACCACGGCCGCGACGACCGCGACGACACCGGCGACGGTGAAGGCCAGGCCCATGCCGGACACGAAGGTCTCATGCGCGACCGAGGTGATCGCCTCGGCGACCGGTTCCGGCGTCTTCGGCGGGACCGGGGCCCCGCCCATCTCGATGGCGGCGGACGCCTGGTCGAGCTGGTCCGGGGTCATGGGCGGAAGCTTGGCGTCCGCCCAGTTCGCGGGAAGGTCCGCGTCGACCCGGGAGGCCATTACCGCGCCGAGCACCGCCGTGCCGAGCGCGCCGCCGACCTGCATGCCGGCCTGCTGGAGGCCGCCCGCCACACCGGAGAGCTCCAACGGGGCGTTGCCGACGATGACCTCGGTGGCTCCCACCATCACGGGCGCGAGGCCGAGACCGAGCAGACCGAGCCAGAGCGACATCGGCAGCGTCGCGGTGTCCGTCGTCATCGTGGACATGCCGAACATCGCGACGGCCGTGGCCACCATGCCGCCGACGAGCGGGACGCGCGGGCCGAACTTGGTGATGAGCGCGCCGGCGATCGGCGAGGCCACGATCATCATGGCTGTCAGCGGCAGGAGGTGCAGACCGCTGTCGACCGGGCTCATCCCGTGCACGTTCTGCAGGTAGAACGTGACGAAGAACAGGCCGCCCATGAAGGCGAAGGCCATGAGGACCATGAGCACCACGCCCGCGGACAGCGGGATGGACTTGAACATGCCCAACGGGATGAGCGGCTCCTTGACCTTCGTCTCCCAGAAGGCGAAGAGCACGAAGAGAACCACGGCACCCGCGAGGAAGAGCAGCGTCGTGGATCCGCCCCAGCCCCACTCCGAGCCCTTGATGAGGGCCAGGATCAGCGCGAACATGCCGCCCGACAGCAGGACGATGCCAGGGATGTCGAAGGACTTCGGCGCGTTCTCCGCGCGGTGGTCCTTGAGGATCACCAGGCCGAGGACGAGCGCGATGACGCCGACCGGCACGTTGATGAAGAACACCGACTGCCAGCTGACGTGCTCGACGAGCAGGCCGCCGACGATGGGGCCACCCGCGGTCGAGGCGCCGATGACCATGCCCCAGATGCCGATCGCCATGTTCAGCTTCTCGGCCGGGAAGGTGGCGCGCAGCAGGCCGAGCGCGGCCGGCATGAGGAGGGCTCCGAAGAGGCCCTGGAGCACACGGAAGGCGACGACCAGGCCGACGCTGCTGGAGAACCCGATGGCACCCGAGGCCACGGCGAAGCCCGCCACGCCTATCAGGAAGGTCTGCCGGTGTCCGAACCGGTCACCGAGCTTGCCGGCGGTGATCAGCGCGACGGCGAGCGCGAGCAGGTAGCCGTTGGTGATCCACTGGACGCCGGCCATCGAGGTGCCGAGGTCCTTGGCGATGGCCGGGTTGGCGATCGCCACGATGGTGCCGTCCAGGGCGACCATCATCACGCCGATCGCGACGGAGAAGAGCGTCAGCCAAGGGTGGCCGCGGAGCCCCTTGGCCGGGGCCGGAGCGGACGACGGTTCCGGCTCCTTGTCCGCCTTGTCGACGGTGATCTGACTAGTCATGTGTTCGAGGCTAGTGTCAGTCGCTGACAGTTGACAAACCAATTCACAAGTCGGTAACTGTCACGTAGCTCACAGGTAGGGTGAGCTGGTCGGAACGGTGGAAAGAGGGCCATGGCGTGAGGACCGAGCAGCGCGCGGCGGACCCCGCGAAACCGCAGGCCGAGACCTCCGGAGACCTCTCCGTCGAGCCCTCTCGGCCCGGCCTGCGCGAGCGCAAGAAGCAGCGCACTCGTGACGCGCTCCTGCGCGCGGCGCTCGAGCTCTTCACGACCAAGGGGTTCGAGGAGACGACGGTCGACGAGATCGCCGAGGCGGTCGACGTCTCTCAGCGCACATTCTTCCGGTACTTCACCAACAAGCAGGAGACCGCCTTCGCCGTACAGGAGATGGTGGAGCGGCGGTTCGTGGAGACGCTGCGCGAACGCCCCGCCGACGAAACACCGTTCGTGGCGCTGCGCGGGGCCGTCCTCGGAGCCTGGGACGCCATGGGGCGATCCATCGAAGAGGTCGTCCCGGTCGAACTTCACATGCGGACCTACCAGATGATCGAGTCCACCCCTTCCTTGCTCGCCGCCCACCTGCGCCGCTCCATCGAGATGGAGGAGGAGATCGCGTGCGTGATCGCCGAGCGTGAGGGGCTCGACCTGGAGACGGACCCCCGACCGCGCGTGGTGGTGGCCGCTTTCAGCGGTGTGATGCGCGTGACCGGGCGACTGTGGGGTGCGGGCGAGGACTCGAGCGTGGAATCGATCCGCGCGATCACCGAGACCTATCTCGACCATCTGGGCCCCGCGTTGACTGAGAACTGGCGCTCGAAGTAATACTGCGCGCGCTGTCGGCGAGCCACCCGCCGGGTCGACCCTCGAACAAATCAGCACGTTGGGTAACCGATTGATGCACCGTCAGTAACGTTGCGGACGGGCGCGCAGCGCATTTGCGGCATCTACAGAGCGTGACGAAAGCGCCCAAAGTGCGCCCGCTATGCCTCAATTACCCCAGTGGAAACGTGATCTGCCTCACCCGGTGCACGGTAGGCATCACGATTCTCCTAGGGTGTTCCGTAGTGACTTCCTTCGACTCCTCCCCTCAACTCAACGCCTGGCGCGCACTGCTTGCGCTCGCCGTCGTGTTCGTCATGCTGGCGACCACGGGCTGGACCGCGGTGCGCCACCACAAGGACGCCGCATCGCCGCTCGCTGCCTCGCTCTCCGCCTGGGAGCGCGGGCACATCGGTGGCCGGGCCCTGCCGGACGCCGGCTCCCCGGCCGGCAAGCTCGCCCATTTCTTCGCGTCGCTCAACACGCAACAGCGCACCCGCCTCGCCACCCGCTATCCCCTTGCGGTCGGCAACATGAACGGTGCGCCCGTAGGGCTGCGATATCGCGCGAACCACATCGCACTCGGGCAAGCACGCAAGACCGAACGAGAGCGCATGCACGACAAGCGGCTCTCCTCTCTCGGGCAACAGGAGGCGGAGCGCAGAATGAAGCGCTTCGGCGTGATGATGCACCCGGGTCGACAGGTGTTGTCCTTCGATCCCATGGGGTCGGGCCGCATCGCCGAGGTCTTCGGCGACCTCGACCGGGCCTCCAGGGTGTCGGTCGTGGTGCCGGGCGTGGACACGAACGTGCTGACCTTCGAGCGGACGAACCGCAAGTACTCTGCGCCTGTCGGCATGGCCAAGGCCCTGTACGGCGCGGAGCGCTCCGCGAGCCCACGCGCGCGTACCGCCGTGATCGCCTGGGCCGACTACACCGCGCCTGTCGGACTCGGTGTGGACGCCGCCACGTCCATGCGCGCGGATGACGGCGCGATCCGGCTCAACTCCCTGGTCCGTGCTCTGCCGGGGCACTCACCGGTAGCGCTGTACTGCCACAGCTACGGCTCGGTGGTGTGTGGGGTCGCCGCACGACAGCTGCCCTCCCGCGTTTCCGACATCGCGGTCGCGGGCAGTCCCGGCATGCGCGCGGACACGGCGACCCAGCTGGGCACAGGTGCCCGGATCTGGGCCACAAGGGACGGCGACGACTGGATCCAGGATGTGCCAAACATGGAGGTCGGCGGGCTCGGCCACGGTGCTGACCCCGTCTCCCGGGACTTCGGCGCGCGGGTGCTCTCCGCACGCGGCGCTATCGGCCACACCGGCTATTTCGAGCCGGGCACGGAGAGCCTCAAGAACTTCGCCGACATCGGCATCGGTTCGTACCGCTCGGTGCGGTGCGCTAGCGCGGATGACACCTGCCGGAAGGAATTTTCCGGCGCAACAGTGGCCTGACGCGCGTAGAAATCGACAAAACAGCGGCACGCCGCAGGAGGGACGGAGGCGCGCGTGCCGCCTACGATGAGCCGCATGGGTGACGTACTGGCCGGATTTCATGCCGCCTGGGAGTTCGAGTCCGACTCCGTGCTCATCCGCTTCGAACGGGGGATCCGCACGCCGAAGCTCCTTCAGGCGCTCGGCGAACGCCGCATCCCCCACGAGGCGATCGCGGCGGTGACACTGACTCCTGGCAAGCGCGGGACGGTCGTCCTGCACGCTGTGCCGAGACCGGGGGCCGATCCACTGATGGAGGCGGCCGCGGGCCAGCTCAAGGACGGCTCCGACCCGTACCGACTCGTGCTGCCCGCCGAGCGGGAGACGCTTGCCGAGTACTACGCGGACGAGCTGCGGGCCCAGCTCACGGAGGGCGACTGCGGGCCTCCGGACCGCTACCTGGTGGCAGCGCCGGAGACTCCGCTGCAGTTCAAGGCGTACGACGGGAAGGCGTCCTTCGACGGCAAGTCGGTGGCCTTCCGGTGGTTCTGGACGGGTGCTTCCTCCGCGAAGTGGAAAGCCGGCGACCAGAGCTTCCTGCTCACGGACCTGAGCGGCGTCGAGTGGCGCTCCCCCGAGGTATTCGAGGGCCATCTGCGGCTGCTGCGCCGTGAGACACCGATCGCCCAGCCCGCGCAGGCGGACCAGGACCCCGCGGCCGTCGTATTCGGCCTCGGGTATGGGCCGGTGCACGAATCACTGCCGTTCGCGGCTTCGGTTCTCGCCGCGGTGCGGTCGTCGGGCCCGGCCCTGACGCCCGGCACGGTCCCCGCCAACGCTCCGGTGGCCCGTCGCGACCCGGCGGACATCGCGGAGCGCATCCGGCACCTCGGTGAGTTGCACCAGTCCGGTCTGCTCACGGACGAGGAATTCACCATGAAGAAGGCCGAGCTGCTGGCGGAGCTGTGATCTGGTCGAGCTGCCGTTCGGTGGGGCTACCGACCTGCGGGGCTCGCCCGGCGGGGCTTTCGACCGGCGGAGTTCGCCCGGCGGAGTTCGCTCGGCGGGGCTGTCGACCGGCAGAGCAGTCGTTCGGCGAAACCGTGGGATCCCCGCCCCGGTCATACCTGGGTATCGCGGGAGGCCCGGTTCATACCTGGGTATGAGGTGCAGGTCAGCTCCGCGGTACGACGGCGCGGGGCGTGCTTCTTGCCTACGCTGATCAGGCCATGAGCAGCGCATCGACACCACCGGACCAGGACCCCCGCCCACCGGCCACCGAGCCGGACGGACGCCGGGGCGCTTCTCGGCGTGCGGCCGCGGGTGTTCGTGAAGGGCTCGGCAGGGCAGGGGCCTTCCTCTCGACGCCCGCGGGGCGGGCGGAACCACTCCTCGCGCGGGCGCCCAGGCGCTGGGTGCGGCTGCTCCCCTTGATCATCGCGCTGGGCTTCGTCGCGGCGCTCATCCCGATCACCACTCAGGTGCTGACGAACGACTACGGGGTGGGCGGCGGGCTGGCGGGCGCCCTGGGGGTCGCCCAGGCGGCGCCGCTGCTGCTGGCGGTCAGCCGTCCGTTGGCCGCCTGGTGCATCATCATCGTCGCGGACGTCCTCGGGGCGATCGTGACGCTGTCCATGGGTGACGACCGCCCCGCCCCATGGACGGCCATGATCGTCGTGGGTTACGTGGTCGTATGCCTGCTGCTGTCCCTACGCGAGAGTCGCCGCACCCTCCTGGGGATCTGGCTGGTCACCGTCGTCGTGAGTCTCGTCCTGGGTGCGTTCCGCGACGACGGCAGCCAGGACACCAGCGTGCTCCTCATCGTGCTGAGCGGTGTCGCGCTGCTGCTCGGCGCGCTGCTGCGCGAGCGCGGTGACGCACAGCGCAGGCTCGTCGAGCAGGAGACCATCAGCGAGGCCGAGCGCGCCCAGCGCACGCTCCTGGAGGAACGAGCGCGCATCGCACGGGAGTTGCACGACGTCGTCGCTCACCACATGTCCGTGATCACAGTCCAGGCCGATTCCGCGCCCTATCGCCTCGACGGCCTCCCGGACTCGGCGCGCGAGGAGTTCGGGAGCATCGCGGCGAGCGCCCGCGAATCCCTCACCGAGATGCGGCGGTTGCTCGCCGTGCTGCGCAGCGAGGACACACCTGGCGAGCGGTCCCCGCAGCCCGGGCTCAGCCGACTGCCGCATCTGGTGGAGGCCACGGCGCGTGCCGGCATACCGATCGATCTGTCGCGTCCTGAGCTGTCGGTGCTCACCGAGCTGGCCGACGTCACCCCGGCCGTCGACCTGTCCGCCTACCGCATCGTCCAGGAAGCCCTGTCGAACGTGATGCGGCACGCGCCGGGAGCACGCACCACCATCACCGTGACCCTGGACGAGGAGCATCTGCTGATCCTCGTGGTGAACGGCCCGCCCGCCGAAGCACCCGACTCGTTGGAGCACAGCGGCACAGGTCACGGACTCGTCGGCATGCGCGAACGCGTACGGTTGGTCGGCGGCACGGTCGACACCGGGCCGCTGCCCGACGGCGGTTTCCGTGTGGCGGCCCAACTCCCACTCCTCAAGAAGGAATCCGGCACCGCATGACCATCCGCGTGATCATCGTCGATGACCAGAACATGGTGCGGGCCGGCTTCGCCGCACTCCTTGCGGCCCAGAGCGACATCGACGTCGTGGGCGAGGCACCGAACGGCAAGGCGGGTGTCGACGTCAGCCGCAAGACCCACCCCGATGTCGTCCTGATGGATGTCCGGATGCCGGAGATGGACGGACTCAACGCGGCACGTGCCCTGTTGGACCCACCGCCCGGAGTGGTGCACGTGCCGAAGGTGCTGATGCTCACCACCTTCGACGTGGACGACTACGTGTACGAGGCGCTGCGCGCCGGGGCATCGGGGTTCCTCCTCAAGGACGCCCCGCCCGCCGATCTGATCTCGGCGGTGCGCGTGGTGGCGGCAGGCGATGCACTGCTCGCTCCGTCCGTGACCCGTCGTCTGATCACGGACTTCGCCAAGCAGCGGCCGCGCACCGACCAGTCGCTGCGACTGAACGGCCTGACGGCGCGTGAGACCGAGGTTCTGGCGTTGATCGCGCGCGGCCTGTCCAACCAGGAGATCGCCGAGCGTCTGGTCCTCGCCGAGCAGACCGTGAAGACCCATATCGGCAAGGTGCTGTCCAAGTTGGACCTGCGGGACCGCGCACAGGCCGTGATCTTCGCCTATGAGTCAGGGCTGGTCACCCCCGGAGAGCAGTAGAGCCCTCTTCCCCATACCGGGGTATGAGCTGCACATACCCCGGTACGACCTGCAAGTTGGCTCCCCAGTGTGAGGTGCCGACGGGCACCGCCTCCCTACTTTTCCCCTCGTCACGCCAGAGCGTGCGACGAGTTGGGGAGGGAGACGGGCCATGCGCCTTCGTTCTTGGAAAGCCCGCGGGAGCTGGAAGACCCGCAGCAAGCGGACACTGATCGCCGCGGCACTCACGACGACGATCGTGACAGGTACGACCGGCTGGGCGGTCGGCAATGAGCAGCAGCCGCTCACGGGCCCACCGCCGGGCACACAGGCCTGGCGGGCGGACGATACGTGGGGGGTCCGGCTGCCTGATCCGGCGGCCACGGCCCCCGCCAGGGTCGCCGCGTTCTTCGACTCGTTGAGCGAGGCACAGCAGCACAGGCTGGCCGCACGGCACCCCTCGGTCGTCGGCAACCTGGACGGCGTCCCGACCCCTCTGCGCTTCGAGTCCAACTCCCTTGCTCTCAAGGCCGAGCGCGCCCGTGAGCAGGCCCGCCAGCGCGACCCGAGTCTCACCCCGCAGGACCATGAGCGCTCCCGATCCCTCGTCGCGCGATACGAGGAACTGCTGAGCCCGGGCCGGCAGATACTCGCCTTCGATCCGCGGGGAAGAGGTCAAGTTGCCGAGGTGTACGGGGACTTGGCGAAAGTCCGGCATGTATCCGTTGTCGTGCCGGGCTCGGACATAGACCTGAGCACCTTCGACCGCGCGAACGACGAGTACGGCACACCGGCCGGGATGGCGCGCTCCCTGCACGCTGCGGCGGGCGACGATACGGCCGTGGTGGCTTGGGTCGGATACACCACCCCGGTCGGCATCGGCCCCGACGCCGCGACGGGGCGGCTCGCGGAGGCGGGTGCGCCACGGCTCGCACGGTTCGTGCAGGGGCTGGCGGCGACCGGCGCCCCACGCCCCGCCGTGTTCTGCCACAGCTACGGCTCGGTGGTGTGCGGCCTGGCGGCCCCCCGACTCCCGGCGTCCGACCTGGTGGTGCTCGGCTCCCCCGGCATGCGCGCGGACAGCGTGGCCGAGCTGCGGACCTCCGCCCGCGTGTGGGCGGCCAAGGACGACAGCGACTGGATCGGTGACGTGCCGAACGTCGAACTGTTCGGCCTCGGACATGGCGAGGATCCGGCTGATCCGGGGTTCGGCGCCCGACGCGTTCCAGCGGAGCGAGCCGAGGGACACACCGGCTACTTCGCCCCGGGGACGGACTCCCTTCGGGCCTTCGCCGCCATCGCGGGGACGGCTGGCCCCGACAACCCCGATATCGGCACCGACGGAAGTGCGCCTTCCGCCGAAACCCGCCCCACCGGAGAGCGGCCATGAGCCTCAACGCACTGACGAACCTGCGCAGGACGGCTTCGGCGATCGACGCCAAGACACCCGCGCATCGCGATCGGGCCATAGACGGGCTGCGGGCGCTCGCCCTGCTCGCCGTGCCGACCGGGCACTGGCTGCTCGGCGGATTCACGCTCGACGGGGACGGCGCACTGCACAACGCGAGCCCTTTGGAGTCGTTCGGCTTCTTCGCGCCGCTGAGTTGGGTGCTGCAGATGCTCGGCATCTTCTTCTTGGTGGGCGGCTATGCCTCCGTCCTGTCGTACCGACGGGCGGCGGCGCGCGGGGAGTCGACGAGGCGCTGGCTTCACGGGCGCGTGGCGCGCCTCGGACGTCCGGTCCTCGGCGTGACGGCGGTCTGGGCCGCGTTGATCCCCGTGCTGTACGCGATGGGGGTGCCGGGCACGACTCTGCGCTCGGGGTCCACGCTGGTGATACAGCCGCTGTGGTTCGTAGGGATCTATGCGGTGATCACCGCGCTCACCCCCTGGTGCATCAAGGCGGCCGAACGGCTCGGCGCCTGGGCCGCGGCCCCGCTGCTCGGATCGGTCGCCGTCGTCGACTTCTTGCGCTACGGCCCGCTCGGGGACGCGATGCCGTCCTGGCTGAGTCTCTTGAATCTGCTGCCCGGCTGGATGTTCGCCTATCAACTGGGCGTCAGTTGGGGCGAGAGGAAGTTGGGCAGGCGCGGTGCGTGGTTGCTGCTCGTCGGAGGGGCAGCCCTCTTCGCGACCCTGCTCTTCGTCTTCCACTACCCGGCGTCCATGGTGGGTGTCCCGGGCGAGGCCCGGACGAACTCCCACCCGCCGTCGCTACTGGTCCTGGCCCTGGCCGCCGCGCAGAGCGGTGCGGCGATCCTGCTGCGGGACCGTATCGGCAAGTTGCTGCGCAGGCCCGTCCTGTGGGCGCCGGTGGTGGTGATCAACCTGTCGGCGATGACGATCCTTTGCTGGCACCAGACCGCAATGCTCGCGGCGGCCGTGCCCGGTTCGTTCCTCGCCGGCACGGTGCCCGGGCTGACGGCGGACCCGGACACCTGGGCCTGGATAGCCGCCCGGATCGCCTGGCTCCCGGTCTTCGGAGGGTTCTTGCTGCTGATAGGCCGCTACACCCGCGGCTTCGAGTCCCCATGGAAGCGAGCCACACCCCCGCGAAGGGCGCTCGCCGGGCTCTTGGCGGCCGGGTTCGCGGTGTTCGCCCTGGGGCTGGCGTGAAGGGCCGGATCGGCCACCCCAGAGGGGCGGGCACCCGTCGGGGGTGGCCCGTCCGAGGGGCGGGTCTGCTCCCCCCTTGGGGTGGCCAGTCCGAGGAGGGGCCTGAGCCCTTCGGGTTGGCCCACCCGAAGACGGGGCCGCACCTCGGAGTGGCCGACCCGTTGCTACTCGCGGCCCGCCGAAGTGAAGGTCATGTCGGCGTAGCGGTCGCCTGCTACCTGGGTGGCGATGGGGTTGAGGAGAGCGAGGTCGGAGGGGGTGAGTTCGAGGTGGGTGGCTGCGGTGTTCTCCTCGACTCGGGTGCGCTTGCGGGTGCCGGGGATGGGGACAACGGCCAGTCCGTGGACCTGGGCCTGCTGCTGGACCCAGGCGAGGGCGACCTGGCCGAGGCTCGCGCCATGGGCTTCGGCGACGGTGCGGACGGGGTCGAGGAGGGCCGCGTTGGCGGCGGCGTTGTCACCCGTGAAGCGGGGCTGCTGGCGGCGGAAGTCGTCCTTGCCGAGTTCCTTGTCGGCGCTGACGAACGAGCCGGTGAGGAAGCCACGGCCGAGCGGGGAGTAGGGGACGAGGGCGACGCCGAGTTCGGCGGCGACGGGGACCACGCCCTGCTCGATGTCACGGCTGAAGAGCGACCACTCCGACTGGAGGGCGGCGATGGGATGGACGGCGTGGGCGGCGCGGAGTTCGGGGCCGGTGACCTCGCTGAGGCCGAGGTGCTTGACCTTGCCGGCGGCGACTAGTTCGGCCATCACGCCGACTGTTTCCTCGATCGGGACCTGGGGGTTGCGGCGGTGCATGTAGTAGACGTCGATGACGTCCACGCCCAGGCGCTGCAGGCTGGCGTCGACGCAGGCGCGGATGTAGGCGGGGTCGTTGTTGATGATCCGCTTGGTCGAGTCGTTCGGGTCGATGGCCAGGGCGAACTTGGTGGCGAGGACGACCTCG
Source organism: Streptomyces sp. NPDC054872 (assembly GCF_053610705.1). Classification (NCBI taxonomy): domain Bacteria; kingdom Bacillati; phylum Actinomycetota; class Actinomycetes; order Kitasatosporales; family Streptomycetaceae; genus Streptomyces; species Streptomyces sp. NPDC054872. The sequence goes on from NZ_JBSGYY010000007.1 coordinate 88,303, forward strand.
TCGCGGTGGGCCTTGAGGAAGGGGGAGAGGAACTTCTCGTTCTCACCGGCGGCGTAGGCGTCGGCGGTGTCGCAGAAGGTGACGCCCAGTTCGAGGGCTCGCTCCAGGGTTGCCCGGGCCTCTTCGGCGTCGGTGGGGCCGTAGGCGAAGCTCATGCCCATGCAGCCGAGTCCCTGGACGCCGACTTCGGGGCCGCCTGTGCCGAGCTGCACCTTGGAGATCGGCTGGGACGCCCCGCCGAGGGGTCCGGTCGTCGTGGGGGGCTTGGGTGTCTCTGAGGTCATCGGTTTCAGTGCCTCTCCGACGCCGGGCGGGCGTCAGCGTAAAAGTTGATCTTGTAGTCGAGCACGGCGAGCGTGTCCTGCAGCTCCGCTATGCGGGTGCGGACGTCACGGCGGGTCTGTTCGAGGAGCTCGTGGCGCTCGGTGAAGGTGTGGTCGCCCTCGCGCACCAGCTCGGCGTAGCGGACCATGTCCGCCACCGGCATGCCGGTCAGGCGGAGCTTGCCGACGAAGGAGAGCCAGTCCAGGTCGCGGTTGCGGTAGCGGCGCTGGCCCGTGTGGGAGCGGTCGATGTGAGGCATCAGGCCGATCCGCTCGTACCAGCGCAGGGTGTGCGCGGTCAGGCCGATGAAGGCGACGACCTCGCTGATCGTGTAGTGGTCCTGCCCGTACGGGCGGGGGTGCGTGGTGGGTGCCGAGGCACAGGCGTCGACCCCGATGCCGGTGCCAGTGCCGATGCCGGTGCCAGCTCCAGGGCCGGTGCCGGTGCCGGTCCCGGTGTCGGCGGGGCCTTCGGTGCTGCCGGTGGGGCCTGGGGGTGCTTCGGTCACGGCCTGCGCGGGGCCCTTTGTGCGGGTGGTCTCGGTCTCCATCACCGTCATGACCACCACGCTAGAACCTTGGAGTGCGCTCTAAGCAAGCGGAACCAGGAGGAAATATGTGACGGAAACAAACCCACGGGGATCGGGGGACGCGGCTTCCCGCGGGGGCCACGGTATTGGCCACGGTACCGATCACCCTCGTGCGCTCCGCTCGGCTTCGTGCGCGAGCCTGACCCCTCGATGCGGCTGAGCGTGTAGGGCGCATAGGCTCGTACGCATGCAGAGCCTGGCGTTGATCGAGAACTGGCCGGTCCCCACCGCTGCCGCCGCCGTCGTGCGCGCGGACGGCACGGTCGTCGGGACGCACGGACCCACCGGGCACCGTTTCGCACTCGCTTCGGTCACCAAACCGCTGGCGGCGTATGCGGTGCTGGTGGCGTACGAGGAGGGGGCGGTCGAGCTCGATGAGCCCGCCGGGCCCGAGGGTTCGACCGTGCGGCATCTGCTGGCGCACACCAGTGGTCTCGCGTTCGACGAGCACCGGGTGATGGCGCCCGCCGGGACGCGGCGGCTGTACTCGAACGCGGGGTTCGAGGTGCTCGGGGATCACATCGCCAAGGCGACGGACATCCCCTTCGGGGAGTATCTGCGGCAGGCCGTGCTGGAGCCGCTCGGGATGACGTCCACCACGCTCGACGGAGGGGCTTCGCCCGCCAAGGACGGCGTGTCCACCGTCGACGACCTGGTGAAGTTCGCCGCCGAGGTGCAGGCTCCGCGGTTGCTCGACGCGCGGACCGTGGCCGAGGCGATGTCCGTGGCGTATCCGGGGCTCAAGGGTGTGCTTCCCGGGTACGGGCACCAGAGTCCCAACGACTGGGGGCTCGGGTTCGAGATCCGGGACTCGAAGTCGCCGCACTGGACCGGGAGTTCCTCGTCGCCGCGGACGTTCGGGCACTTCGGACAGGCCGGGACGTTCCTCTGGGTCGATCCCGATGCGGGGGCGGCGTGTGTCGCCCTGGCGGATCGGGCGTTCGGGCCGTGGGCCGCCGAGGCATGGCCTCCGTTCACGGACGCGGTGCTCTCCGAGCTCTGAGGGGCGTTCGCGCGGCCCTTGCGGGGTCGCAGCCTCGCCGTGCCCGTCAGGAGCCCGGTGCCTGCCACCGCTGTGCGCACACTGGCGCCGCGCACGCCAGAGCGCCGCGCCTGCCTCCGCCAGCGCCTCGCGCACGCTACCGCCGCGCCTGCCTCCGCCGTGCGCGCACGCTAGCGCCCGCCCGCCGCCGCTACCGCTGTGCGCCCGCGTGCCCGCCGTACCCACCCACGCCACCCGCGCCGCCCATACCGCCCAAGCGACCCAAGCCGCCACGTCACCCAAGCCACCCAACCGGCACGACCGCCCACACCCGGCGGAAGCGGCACTCAGCCCGTCATCTCCCAGACCAGCAGTTCCGCCGTGCCTCCGGATCCCGCTACCGCCTCCAAGCCCTCACCGGCCGTGATGCGGGCCGCGTCGCCCGGGGTCAGGGTTTCGTCGGCCACGTGGACTTCGCCGCGTACGACGTGGACGTACGCGAAAGGGGTGTCCGGGATGGCGGTGCGCTCGCCCGGGGCGAGTCTGCGGACGTGCAGGAGGGCGCCCGCGGCCGGGACGGCGTACGGAGTCGAGTCCGCGATGCCGTGGACCACCTCGTAGGCCGGGTCGCCGCCGGGACTGAGCGGGGAGAGCCACATCTGCACGAAGACCAACGGGTCGCCGCCGTCATTGCGTTCCACATGTCGGACGCCACCGGCCGCGCTCAGGTGCTGGACGTCCCCCGGTCCGACGGTCGACTCGTGCCCTGTCGTGTCGCGGTGCGTCAGTTCGCCCTCGACCACCCAGGTCACGATCTCGGTGTGGCTGTGCGGGTGTTCGTCGAAGCCCGCGCCGGGCGCCAGATGCTCTTCGTTGCAGGCCAGGACCGCACCGAAGCGGAGGTTGTCCGGGTCGTAGTGCGGCCCGAAGGAGAAGGCGTGGAAGGTCTCGATACCGGCGCCGGGCTCCCCGCCGCGGTACCGATCGCCGGAGCGCCGTACATCAATCACACACCCCACGTTAGACCCGGCACCGCACACCCCCGTCCCGATAAGGCAGTCTTGTCCCCGTGCCCGAACCCTCTGCGAACGAAGCCCGCCAGGACGCCCATCAGGCAGCCCACGAGGAAGCCGCACGCCACGAGGAAGCCGCTCGTCAGGACGCGCACCGGAAGGCTCACGCGCACTCAGCCACGCTGAAGCGCCTCGAACAGTCATCCGGCAGCCTCGCGGCGCAGGCCATCGCGCGCATGGACGAGACGCTGTCCTGGTACCGGGCGATGCCTCCGGAGAACCGCTCCTGGATCGGACTGGTGGCGCAGGCAGGTATCGCCGCCTTCACCGAGTGGTTCCGCCACCCCGACGCCCCCCAGGCCATCTCCACCGACGTCTTCGGCACCGCCCCCCGCGAGCTGACCAGGGCGATCACCCTGCGCCAGACCGTGGAGATGGTGCGTACGACGATCGAGGTGATGGAGTCCGCGGTCGACGAGATCGCGGCTCCTGGAGACGAATCCATCCTGCGCGAGGCGCTCCTCGTGTACGCCCGCGAGATCGCCTTCGCCACGGCGCAGGTCTACGCGCAGGCCGCCGAGGCACGCGGTGCCTGGGATGCCCGCCTCGAGTCGCTGGTCGTGAACGCCGTGCTCTCCGGGGAGGCCGACGAAGGGGCCGTGTCCCGTGCCGCCGCGCTCGGCTGGAACTCCCCCGAGCACGTCTGCGTCGTCCTCGGCACCGCGCCCGACGGCGACAGCGAGCTCACCGTCGAGGCCATCCGCCGCGCCGCGCGGCACGCCAAGCTGCAGGTCCTGACCGGTGTGCTCGGCGACCGTCTGGTCGTCATCGCGGGCGGCAGCGATAATCCGTTGCAGGTCGCCAAGGGTCTGATCGGCCCCTACGCGGCCGGGCCCGTCGTCGCCGGGCCCATCGTCCCCGACCTGCTGGCCGCCACCCGGTCCGCGCAGGCCGCGGCCGCCGGGCTCAAGGCCTGTGCCGCCTGGCAGGACGCCCCGCGCCCTGTCCTGGCGGACGATCTCCTGCCGGAGCGCGCGATCGCGAGCGATCCCGCCGCGCGCGAGCAGTTGGTGGAGGAGATCTACAGACCACTGGAGGAAGCCGGCTCCGCGCTCCTGGAGACGCTCAGCGTCTATCTGGAACAGGCCAGCAGTCTCGAAGGCGCCGCCCGGATGCTCTTCGTGCACCCCAACACCGTGCGCTACCGGCTGCGACGTGTGACAGACGTCACCGGCTGGTCACCCTCCGATGTTCGCTCCGCATTCACACTGCGGATCGCGCTGATCCTGGGACGTCTGGCCGACGGAGATCTCCAACCGTAGGTTTTTGTCGGGCCTCTACAATTCCCCCAGCGGTTCTTCGTCCCTGTCCCCACGGGCGGCTTCCACCGTCCACAAGAGAGAGTGTGAGAGTGCTCGTACTCGTCGCTCCCGGCCAAGGCGCTCAGACGCCCGGCTTCCTGACTCCCTGGCTCGATCTCCCCGGCGCGGCCGACCGCATCGGTGCGTGGTCGGACGCCATCGGGCTCGACCTTGCCCACTACGGCACGCAGGCCGACGCGGACGCGATCCGCGACACCGCCGTGGCCCAGCCCCTCCTGGTGGCCGCCGGCCTGCTGTCCGCCGCGGCACTCAGTGACGCCCTCGCCGCGAACAAGCCCGGCGCGGTCGCGGGACACAGCGTCGGCGAGATCACCGCCGCCGCGTACGCCGGTGTGCTCACCGAGGAGGCCGCGCTCGGCCTCGTGCGCAAGCGGGGTCTGGCCATGGCCGACGCCGCCGCGATCACGGAGACCGGCATGGCGGCGCTGCTCGGCGGCGACCCCGAGGTCACCATCCCGCACCTGGAGAAGCTCGGCCTGACGCCGGCGAACGTGAACGGCGCCGGCCAGATCGTCGCCGCCGGCACCGCCGAGCAGATCGCGGCGCTCGCCGAGGACAAGCCCGAAGGCGTCCGCCGCGTCGTACCGTTGAAGGTGGCGGGCGCGTTCCACACGCACCACATGGCACCCGCGGTCGCCACACTCGAAGAGGCCGCCAAGGCCCTCGACCCGGCCGACCCGAAGCTGACGTACGTCTCGAACCGCGACGGCCAGGCCGTGACGACCGGCGCGGACGTCGTGTCCCGCCTGGTCGGCCAGGTGGCCAACCCGGTGCGCTGGGACCTCTGCATGGAGACGTTCAAGGACCTGGGCGCCACGGCGCTGATCGAGCTGTGCCCCGGTGGCACGCTGACCGGCCTCGCCAAGCGCGCCCTGCCCGGGGTGCGGACGGTGGCCCTCAAGACCCCCGACGACCTCGACGCCGCATCTGAGCTCATCGCCGACACCGCATCCGCCGCCGACGCGGCGGGTGCCTGAGAAGGAGCCAGGAGAGCATGTCGAAGATCAAGCCCAGTAAGGGCGCCCCGTACGCGCGCATCATGGGTGTCGGTGGCTACCGCCCGACCCGTGTCGTGCCCAACGAGGTGATCCTCGAGACGATCGACTCGTCCGACGAGTGGATCCGCTCCCGCTCCGGCATCGCGACCCGCCACTGGGCCTCCGACGAGGAGACCGTGGCCGCGATGTCCGTCGAGGCCTCCGGCAAGGCGATCGCCGACGCCGGCATCACCCCGGAGCAGATCGGCGCGGTCGTCGTCTCGACCGTCTCGCACTTCAAGCAGACCCCGGCCATCGCGACCGAGATCGCGGACAAGATCGGCGCGGGCAAGCCCGCCGCCTTCGACATCTCCGCCGGCTGCGCGGGCTTCGGCTACGGCCTGACGCTCGCCAAGGGCATGATCACCGACGGCTCCGCGGAGTACGTCCTGGTCATCGGCGTGGAGCGGCTGAGCGACCTGACCGACCTCGAGGACCGCGCGACGGCCTTCCTGTTCGGTGACGGCGCGGGCGCCGTGATCGTCGGCCCGGCCACCGAGCCGCAGATCGGTCCCACCGTCTGGGGCAGCGAGGGCGACAAGTCCGAGACCATCAAGCAGACCGTCGCGTGGAACGACCTGCACGTCGGCGATGTCTCGAAGCTGCCGCTCGACAGCAAGGGCAACATCAAGTTCCCTGCGATCACGCAGGAGGGCCAGGCGGTCTTCCGCTGGGCCGTGTTCGAGATGGCGAAGGTCGCCCAGCAGGCGCTGGACGCGGCCGGAATCACCGCGGACGACCTGGATGTCTTCATCCCGCACCAGGCCAACGAGCGGATCATCGACTCGATGGTGAAGACTCTGAAACTGCCGGAACACGTCACGGTCGCCCGTGATGTGCGCACCACCGGCAATACGTCGGCAGCCTCGATCCCGCTCGCGATGGAGCGGCTCCTGGCCACCGGCGAGGCGAAGAGCGGCGACACCGCGCTCGTCATCGGCTTCGGGGCGGGTCTCGTGTACGCCGCCACGGTCGTTACCCTCCCCTAGGCATCACGTCCGGATCATCCGATCCGTACGGCTGTAAACCAACCTGCCGCTGCCGCGGCGGGCGCCACACCCTCTGGATACATAGAAGGAGCGCCAACATGGCCGCCACTCAGGAAGAGATCGTCGCCGGTCTCGCCGAGATCGTGAACGAGATCGCCGGCATCCCGGTCGAGGACGTCCAGCTGGACAAGTCCTTCACCGACGACCTGGACGTCGACTCGCTGTCCATGGTCGAGGTCGTCGTCGCCGCCGAAGAGCGCTTCGACGTCAAGATCCCGGACGACGACGTCAAGAACCTCAAGACGGTCGGCGACGCGACCAGCTACATCCTCAAGCACCAGGCCGCCTGACCAGGCTGCTCTGCTGTCGCCACCCGGCGGTGGCGCCGCTGATCCCCTCAACACCGTGGAGAATTTTCCTGTGAACTCGACCAATCGCACCGTGGTCGTCACCGGTATCGGCGCAACCACACCGCTGGGTGGCGACGCAGCCTCGACCTGGGAAGGTCTGCTCGCGGGCCGTTCCGGTGTACGCCTCCTCGAGCAGGACTGGGCGGCCGAGCTTCCGGTCCGTATCGCGGGCCAGATCGCGGTCGAGCCGGGCGAGGTCATTCCCCGTCCGCAGGCCCGCAAGCTGGACCGTTCGGCGCAGTTCGCGCTGATCGCGGCCAAGGAGGCCTGGGCCGACGCGGGTTACACCGCGAAGGCCGGCGAGGACACGTCCGTCGACCCGCACCGCCTGGGCGCGGTCATCGCCTCCGGCATCGGCGGCGTGACCACCCTGCTCGACCAGTACGACGTGCTCAAGGAGAAGGGCGTACGCCGCGTCTCCCCGCACACCGTGCCGATGCTCATGCCCAACTCGCCGGCGGCCAACGTCGGTATCGAGCTGGGCGCCCACGCGGGTGTGCACACCCCCGTGTCGGCGTGCGCCTCGGGCGCCGAGGCCATCGGCTACGCCATCGAGATGATCCGCACCGGCCGCGCCGACGTCGTCGTCGCGGGTGGCACGGAGGCGGCGATCCACCCGCTGCCGATCGTCGCGTTCGGCAACATGATGGCGATGTCCAAGAACAACGACGACCCGCAGGGCGCCTCGCGTCCCTACGACGTCGACCGCAACGGCTTCGTGCTCGGCGAGGGCGCCGGCGTGATCGTCCTCGAGTCCGAGGAGCACGCCAAGGCCCGCGGCGCGAAGATCTACGCGGAGGCCGTCGGCCAGGGCATCTCGGCCGACGCCCACCACATCACGCAGCCCGAGCCGTCCGGCAACGGCATCGCGGCGGCGCTGCAGAACCTGATCGACAGCACGGACCTCAAGCCCGCCGAGATCGTGCACGTGAACGCGCACGCGACCTCGACGCCGCAGGGTGACGTCGCCGAGATCAAGGCGCTGCGCAAGGCGTTCGGCGACGACGTGGACCACATGGCGATCGCCAGCACGAAGTCGATGACCGGTCACCTGCTCGGTGGCGCGGGCGGCGTGGAGACCGTGGCCACGGTCCTCGCGCTGAAGCACCGCATGGCCCCGCCGACGATCAACATCGAGAACCTCGACCCCGAGGTCGACGCGGACGTCATCCGTGACGAGGCCCGCGCACTGCCCGAGGGCAGGATCGCGGCGCTGAACGACTCGTTCGGCTTCGGCGGCCACAACGTGGTGCTCGCGTTCAGGACCGTCTGAGCGGTCACCCGTAAGTGACGAAGGGCCCCCACCGCTCGGTGGGGGCCCTTCGTCGTACGAGTGGGAGCTCCGTCAGACGACCTGGTGCAGCCAGCGAACCGGGGCGCCCTCGCCCGCGTACCGGAAGGGCTCGAGCTCGTCGTCCCAGGGCTTGCCGAGCAGCTTGGCCAGCTCGCCCTCCAGGTCGCTCTCGCCGCCCTGGGAGCGGGCCAGTGCGGCGCGCAGGCGGTCCTCCGGGATCAGGATGTCGCCGTGCATGCCGGTGACCGCGTGGAAGATCCCGAGTTCGGGCGTGGCGCTGTAGCGCTCGCCCTCGGCCGTGGGGCACGGCTCGGAGGTGACCTCGAAGCGCAGCAGCTGCCAGCCGCGCAGGGCTGAGGCGAGCTTGGACGCGGTGCCCACCGAGCCACGCCAGGAGAACTCGGATCTCCAGCTGCCGGGCGCCGCGGGCTGCCTGATCCAGTCGAGGTTGACGCGCGCGCCGAGTACGCCCGCGACTGCCCATTCGACGTGCGGACACAGCGCGCGCGGCGCGGAGTGCACGTAAAGAACTCCACGTGTCGTCACCGGGACCTCCAGTGTGGGTCGAGGTTCGCCTTCCCCAGCGGCCTCGCGCCCGTGCCGAGCGTTGTCGCCCTGAATTCGGGAAACTCCCGAAAACGGGACAGATGTGACGTGATGTAATTTAGCGGAACCGGAAGAGCAGGGTGCCACTGGGTGGCGAGGCTACCGTGCGGCGGAACAAGGAGTGTGACGTACGGTCGGTCCCAAGGCCAGGAATCGCCCAGGCTTCACCCGGCCGGGGGGCTGCGGGGGTGCGGTCGGCCTACGGCAGTGGATCGGTCTACGGCAACAGAGGGGGACCCGGGATGCGAAACCGAAGGCACCGCTCGCGTGCCGCCGTCGCCATGGCGACGGCGGTTCTTCTTGGCGCCACCGCGCTCACGGCGTGTGACGCCTCCGGCGGCGACTCCCCCGCGCCCCAGGGACCATCGGCGCAGAAGCCGTCCCCCAAGCCCACCCCGATCTGGGACACGAGCCCGGACTCCCTCGCGGCCGTCGGCGACTCCATCACCCGCGGTTTCGACGCCTGCTCGGTGCTCGCCGACTGCCCCGAGGCGTCCTGGGCGACCGGCACGGACTCCGAGGTGCGCAGCCTCGCCACCCGGCTCCTGGGCGAGGAGCGGGCCGCCGGGCACAGCTGGAACTACGCGAAGACCGGTGCCCGGATGGCGGACCTCCCCGCACAGGTCGAGCAGGCCGCGGCCGAGCGGCCCGAGCTGATCACGGTGATGGCGGGCGCGAACGACGCGTGCCGGCCCACCGCGGATTCCATGACGCCGGTCGCCGAGTTCCGCGCGGACTTCGAGAAGGCGATGCGCACGCTGCGGCGCGAGCTTCCCAAGACCCAGGTGTACGTGACCTCCGTGCCGGACCTGAAGCGGCTCTGGTCCCAGGGGCGCACGAACGCGCTGGGCAAGCAGATCTGGAAGCTGGGCATCTGCTCCTCGATGCTGGCGGACCCGGACGCGCGGGACGCGGCGGCGACACAGCGACGGGACCGTGTGCAGAACCGCGTGGTCGCGTACAACGACGTGCTCAAGGACGTGTGCGTCAAGGACCTGCGCTGCCGGTACGACGGCGGGGCGGTCTTCGACTACCGCTTCGACGGCGACCAGTTGAGCCGCTGGGACTGGTTCCACCCCAGCAAGGACGGCCAGTCGCGGCTCGCCGAGTTGGCCTATCGGCAGGTGAAGGCCAAGAACCCCGGTCATCCCGCAGCTCCCGGGGCCTGAGGCCGCCGCTGCCCGGCGTAGGGTCGCGATCATGCGCAGTGAACTCTTCGGGGCACTCCCCGACGGCACGCCCGTCCATCGCTGGACCCTGGAAAGGGGCGGGGTGCGGGTACGCGTCCTGACGTACGGCGGGATCATCCAGTCGGCGGAAGTTCCCGACCGGTCGGGGCGGCGCGAGCCGGTGGCGCTCGGCTTCGACGGCCTCCAGGGCTATCTCGACCATCCGGGACCGTACTTCGGGGCGCTGGTGGGCCGGTACGCGAACCGGATCGCGGGCGGCGAGTTCACGCTCGACGGGCGGACGTACCGCTTGGCGCGGAACAACGAGCCCAACGCGCTGCACGGCGGCACGGCCGGTTTCGACAAGCGGGTGTGGGAGGCGACGGAGGTCGAGCACGGCGTGCGGCTCTCCCGGGTGAGTCCGGACGGCGAGGAGGGCTTTCCCGGGCGCCTCGCGGTGTCGGTGACGTACGCGCTGGACGCGTCGGGCGCGCTGCGGATCTCGTACGAGGCGACGACGGACGCCCCCACGGTCGTGAACCTGACCAACCACACGTACTGGAACCTCGCGGGCGCCGGACGCGGCAGCGCGTGCGGCCACGAGCTGCGGATCGCGGCGGAGCGCATCACGCCGACGGACGGGTCGCAGATTCCCACGGGGGTGTACGAGGACGTCGACGGGACGCGGTTCGACTTCCGCCGGGCACGGAAGGTCGGGGCCGGGATCGACCACAACTACGTGCTCGACAAGGGGCTCACCGCGCGGCCGGCCGAGGTGGCCGAGCTGAGCGATCCGGCGTCCGGGCGCGTGCTGACCGTGGCGACGACGGAGCCAGGACTTCAGCTGTACACGGCGGACCACTTCGAGGAACCGCTGCCGTTCGCCCCCGGGGACGGGGTCGCGCTGGAGACGCAGCACTTCCCCGACTCCCCCAACCGGCCGGAGTTTCCCGGCACGGTGCTGCGGCCGGGTGGGGTGTACGAGTCGGAGACGGTGTACGGCTTCGCGGTTCGCTGAGAGTCAGACGGCGATCGTCTCGGTCAGCCTGAGGTCGGCGATGGAGCGGCCCGCCTGGATCTCGTACGAACCACTTTGGTACGACCACGCGTCGGCGCTCTCGTCCCAGATCTCGAAGGCGCGGCGCGGGACTTCGATCCGCACCTCCACGCTCTCGCCGGGCGCGGCCTCGACTCCCGCGAAGCCCGCGAGCCAACGGGCCGGCCGGTCGCCGCCGGGCGAGGTCGGGGCGAGGTAGACCTGGACGACCTCGCGGCCCGCGCGCGGACCGGAGTTGCGGACGCGGACGGTGGCCGTCGCGCCCTCCACGTGGAGGGACTCGTACGTCCAGTCGGTGTAGCCGAGGCCATGGCCGAAGGCGTAGGCAGGGGTGGCGCCCGACCTCTCCCAGGCGCGGTAGCCGATGAACACGCCCTCGGTGTAGGCGAGTTCACCGCCGGTCGGGGTGACCTGAGTGACCGGCGCGTCCGCGAAGGAGCCCCACGTGGTGGGCAGCCGCCCGCCCGGCTCCTGGGCGCCGAGGAGCACGTCGGCGAGCGCGGCGCCGCCCTCCTGCCCCGGGGACCAGCCGAGCAGCACCGCCGCCACGTCGTCGCGCCACGGCAGCTCCACCGGGGAGCCGGAGTTGACGACCACGACCGTGCGGGGGTTGGCCGCGGCCACCGCGCGGACCAGTTCGTCCTGGCGGCCGGGGAGCCGCAGGTCCTGCCGGTCGAAGCCCTCGGACTCGACGCGTTCGGTGGTGGCGACGACCACGACCGCGGTGTCCGCGCCGCGCGCCGCCTCGACGGCCTGAGCGATCAGTTCGTCGGGGTCGCGCCGCGGGCCCAGGTGCACGAAGGAGAACACCACGCCGGGGAGCGGGGCCTTGTACTCCTTGTCCAGGGGGTGGAGCAGGGAGATCTCGACCGTCTCGCCCGCCGTCAGGCTCACCTTGGCCCGCTCGACCGGTGAGCCGAAGAACGCCTCGAAGGGGTCGGACGCGGCGCCCATCTCCTCGGTCCCGTCGAAGACGACCTCGCCGCCGACACGCAGCGTGAAGGCGCCGAGGCCGCGCGTGCCGAAGGAGTGTTCGCCGCTCTCGCGGGGCGTGAACGTGCCGACGACCTCGATCGAGGCCATCGCCTCGTGGGTGACGCCGTCGGGCAGGTCGTCGCCGATCCACTGGACCTGGCCGGTGGGGAGGTTGCCTTCGCCGAGGATGTCGCCGTTCGCGTCGCGGCAGATGGCGCGCAGTGCGAAGCCCTTGTCCGCGGGGGCGAGTTCGTCGCTCGGGTCGGCCCCGACGGCGTACGTCAGCGTGTCCTCGCCGAGTGCCGCCGTCAGGCCGTCGAGCGGGGAGATGACGCGGGCGGGGAAGACGGTGGCGGAGCCGCCGCCCAGGACGCGGGCGTCGCGGGCGGCGGCTCCGATGAGGGCGACGGAGGCGGCGGGCCGCAGCGGCAGCGTGGCGTTCTCGTTGCGCACGAGGACGAAGGCGCGGCGGGCGATCTCGCGGGCGAGCGCCTCGCCGTCGATCTCGGCGGGCAGGTCGGTGACCACGGGTTCGGCGCCTTCGAGGATGCCGACGCGGGCGGCGAGACGCAGGACGTTGCGGACGGCTTCGTCGACCGTCGTCTCCTTGACCCGGCCCCCGCGCACCGCTTCGGCGAGCGCGTCGCCGTACACGGTCCGCGGTCCCGGCATGGCGACGTCGAGGCCGCCGTCGATGGCGCCGGTGGTCGAGCGGGCGGCCATCCAGTCGGAGACGTTGTAGCCGTCGAAGCCCCATTCGCCGCGCAGGACCTCGTTGACCAGGTAGCGGTGCTCCGTCATCGTCGAGCCGTTGACCTGGTTGTAGGCGGTCATGATGCCCCAGGGGTGGGCGTTGGCGACGATCGTCTCGAAGGGCGCGAGGTACAGCTCGCGCAGGGCTCGCGCGCCGACCTTGTTGTCGACGGTGAAGCGGTCGGTCTCTGCGTCGTTCGCGACGAAGTGCTTGACGGTCGTGCCGACGCCGCCCGACTGCACGCCCTGGACGTAGCCGGTACCGATGACGCCGGTCAGATACGGGTCCTCGCTGTACGCCTCGAAGTGCCGGCCGCCCAGCGGCGAGCGGTGCAGGTTCACGGTGGGCGCGAGGAGGACGTGGACGCCCTTGCGCCGGGCCTCCTGGGCGAGGAGGGCGCCCGCGCGGCGGGCCAGGCCCTGGTCCCAGGTGGCGGCGAGCGCGGTCGGGGACGGCAGGGCGATGGACGGGTCGTCCGCGGTCCAGCGTGTGCCGCGCACGCCGATCGGGCCGTCCGACATCACGAGGGGCGCCAGGCCGATCTCGGGCAGTGCGTGCAGCGACCACATGTCACGCCCGCCGAGCAGCCGGGCCTTGGCGTCCAGATCCAGCGCGGCGAGGGCTGCCTCCACGACCGCCTCGCGTGCCTGGTCGGCCTGGGTGGCCCCGGGGCCCTGGGTTCCCGCCATGGCGGTACCTCCTCGTTGAAGTCGCCTGAGTCGTCGAAGTCCGTTCCGTGCGTTCCCTCCATCCTGCCTCGCTTACCTGTAGCTCGGTAGTTTTTGTGATCTGGACGTTATATTTGAGTGGGCATGACGTACGGTCGTCCCGCGAGCAGGACCGAGAGCGTGAAGGGGCAGACACGATGGCGCCCAAGACCAAGGCCACGGCCAAGGCCACGACCAGGGCCAGGAGCGAGGAGCGGCGTGCGGAGATCCTCCGGGCCGCCCTCGAGGTGATCGCCGAGCGGGGTTACCGGGGCGCGAGCCTGGGCGCCGTCGCCGAGCGGGTCGGGCTCACCCAGCAGGGTCTGCTGCACTACTTCCCCACGAAGGACGCCCTGCTCGTGGCCGTCCTGGAGGCCCGCGACCAGTGGGACGCGGTGCCGGCGAACGAGATCCGCCTCGACCTGCTCGGCTCGCTCGTCGAGTACAACGCGATGCGTCCCGGCATCATCCAGACCTTCTCCGCACTGCTCGGCGAGAGCGTCACGGACGGGCACCCGGCACGGGAGTACTTCACCGAGCGGTACGGGTCGGTGCGGGAGGGGTTCGCCACGGTCCTGCGCGCGGAGTACGGGGAGCGGCTCCCCGGCGGCCTCACCCCTCAGGCGGCGGCGCCGCTCCTCGTCGCGGTGATGGACGGACTGCAGTACCAGTGGCTCCTGGACCCCGAATCGGTGGACATGGCGGGGGCGTTCAGGGATTTCCTCGCCCTGCTGAACGGCGGGAGAGAGTGATCAGGCGGATGGGACGGCCGCCACGACGTCGATCTCGATGAGCGCCTCCGGCCGGAAGAGCCGGGGCACCTCGACCGTCGTGCTGGTGGGCGGCGCAGCCGTGAGGAACTGGGCGCGTACGGCCGCGTATTGGGGGAGGTCGCCGAGGTCCGTCATGAAGGTGCGGATGTTGATGACGTCGTCGAGCGTCGCGCCGTGCGCCGCGAGCAGGGCGGACAGCGCCTCGAAGATGCCGCGGCTCTGGGCGGCGACGCCGTCACCCCCGGCGATCTGCCCCGAGAGGTACAACAGGGCTCCTCCGCCGTCCAGTTCGACGCGGGCGACCTGGGAGTAGGGGCCCAGGGGCTGGGGCGCGGAGGCGGGGTTGTCGATGGTTATGTTCATGGTGCGTACTGCTCCTCATGGGTCGTGCCGGGTTCGTGACTAGCGGGTGTTCCGGGAACGGATGTGGGCGACCGCCCGCGCGATGTCCTCGTGGACGACCTCCGGGTCGGCGGCGGCGGCCTTGTAGTGGCCGAGGACCGCTTCCATCGCGGGGAGTCCGGTGACCTCGGTCGCGAGCGCCACGTCCTTCACGGCGAGGTCGCTGCCGAAGTGCACATCGGTGGCGAAGGCCCGGCTCACCGCGCCCCCGAGCGGCCCGCCCGCGAGCGCCCCCTTGGCCGTCTCCTCGTCGAGGCCCAGCGCGTCCGCCAGCTTCATCGCCTCGGCCACGAGGGCCACGCCCCCGATGACGGCGGTGTTGACGACGAGCTTCAGGGCGGCTCCCGAGCCGAGCGGTCCCGTACGGGTCACCGGGCCGAAGCAGGCCAGGATCCGCTCGACCCCGTCCGCCTCACCCCCCGCGAGAATGCCGAGGCTCCCCGCCGCCGCCTTGTCCGTGCTGCCCATGACGGGCGCGTCGACGAGGGTCACGCCGTCCGGCACCCGTTCCGCCAACTCCCGTACGACATCGGGCCCGACGGTGGACATCTCCGCCCAGTGCGTCCCCGCCCGCAGCTGCGGCACGATGGCGTCGGCGACGGCGCGCACCGCTTCGGGGCCCGCCAGCATGGTGATGACGACATCGGCGTCACGCACCGCGTCCGCGGGGTCGGCGGCGAGCCGGGCCCCCTCCTCCACCAGTGGCTCCGCCTTCCCGGCGGACCGGTTCCACACCGTCAACGGGTGGCCTGCCGCGAGGAGTTGGCGCGCCATCGGCGCGCCCATGTGTCCGAGGCCAAGAAACGCGATCTTCTCCATGGCCTCGACGCTAGGGCCGGTCACGCGATGCGACAAGCGAATGTCTAGCATGCCTGCCATGCCCGAACCGCATACCGCACGGATGGCCCAGGACCCGCCCCCGCCCGATCTCTCCACCGTCTGGCTCCGCGTCTTCCTGGACGTCGCGCGGCACGGCTCGTTCACCGTGGCCGCCCGCACCCTCGGCTGGACGCAGTCCGCCGTCTCGCGGCAGATCTCCTCGCTCGAGGACGCGCTCGGCGGCGACCCGCTCTTCGACCGGCTGCCACGGGGCGTACGCCTGACCGCGCACGGCCGCACGGTCCTGCCGTACGCCGAGGAGACCGTGGCCCGACTGCGCGCCATGCGGCGGGAGTTGGCGTCGCTGCGTGACCTGACGGGCGGGACCCTGCGCTTCGGGGCGTTCGCGACGGCCGACGCGGCGCTCGTGCCACGGGCCATCGCCGCGTTCCGTGCCCGCCACCCCGGCGTGACGCTCACCCGCGAGGAGGGGCTGACGCCGGGGCTGCTCGCCCGCCTCCGGGCCGGCGAGCTCGACCTCGCGATCGTCTCCTCGACGGGAGGTGCGCTCAGCGGGGACATGAGCGCGTACGAACTGCGTCACCTCCTGGACGAGGGGCTGTACGTCGCCCTTCCTCCGGACCATGCGCTGGCGGACCACGCGTCGGTGCGTCTGTCGCAACTCGCCGGGGAGGACTGGGTGTCCGGCAGCGCGGACGTCGGGGGGACCCTCCTGGAGGAGGCGCATCGGCACGGTTTCCGGCCCCGGGTCGCCCATGTCGTCGCCGAGTGGACCGCCAAGCAGGGCTACGTGGCCGCGGGTCTCGGGGTCACCCTCGTGCCCGCCCTCGCCGCCGAGTCCGTCCGCCCCGACATCACCCTGGTTCCGGTGCACGGCGACGACGTGCCGCCCCGGGCCGTGTACGCGGCGACTGTGCGGGGCCGGGCGGCACCACCGGCGGTCGAGCCGTTCCTGGAGGCGCTGCGGTCCGCTCGAGCCACCTGAGGCCGGCCGCCGTTGTCAGTGGCGTGGTGCAGCATCGAGGTGTACGTCGGATCTTCGAGGAGGGCACCCCATGCCGATCACGAACCAGCAGGCGGCCGGGCACGCGTTCCTGCGCGCGAGGCCGGCAGCGAGATCGAGACCGTCGCCCGGGAGGAGATAGCCGGGGACTTCGCCTTTGGGGCGTCGGCCTACGGATTCACGGACGCGGATGTGGAGGAGCTGGTCGCCGAACGGGAGTGGTGAGCCGACGCCTTCCCGCAATCGAGTTGACCCGCCGCCCCCGGCCCGCTTCGATCGGCGCGGTCCGCCCCCTGACGCATATGGAGAGGCCCGCATGCCCCCGGCCAAGATGCACGCCCACGAAGCCGACATCGACACGGACCTCGTACGCCGGCTGATCGCCGCGCAGTTTCCCGACTTGGCGCACCTCGCCGTCGAGCCCGTCGACTCGAACGGCACCGTCAACGCCGTCTACCGCCTCGGCGACGAGTTGGCCGTCCGGCTGCCGCGCGTCGAAGGCGGCGTCGGGGACATACGGCGTGAGGTGCTGCATCTGCCGCGCCTCGCCTCCTCGTTGCCCGTCGCGATTCCCGCTCCGCTGGGAGAGGGCGCGCCCGGCGAGGGGTTTCCCTGGCCCTGGTACGTCTACCGGTGGCTCGACGGCGCGAACCCCGTCGTCGGCGGGGCGGGCCAGTCCGAGCTGTTCGCCGCCGACCTGGCCGAGTTCGTGGTGGCTTTGCGGCGCGTCGACCCCGCCGACGCACCTCCCGCGTATCGCAGCGGACACCTCGCGCCCCGTGACGCCGACACCCGCGACGCGCTCTCGCAGCTGCACGGCGTCATCGACACGGCCGCCGCGACCGCCGCCTGGGACGCGGCCCTGCGCACGCCCCGCTGGGACGGGCCGCCCGTCTGGGTCCACGCCGACCTGCAACCGGGGAATCTGCTGACCGCCGACGGACGGCTCGGCGCCGTCATCGACTTCGGGTGCATGGGGTACGGCGAACCCGCCGTCGATCTGATCACCGCCTGGAGTCTGCTGACGGGCGACGCGCGGGAGGCCTTCCGGGCCGCTCTGGACGTCGACGACGCGACATGGGCCCGCGGGCGCGGCTGGGCCCTGTCGATCGCGCTCATCGAGTTGCCCTACTACCGGACCAGGAACGCCACCATCGCGACGATCGCGCGCCATGTGATCGAGGAGGTCCTCGCGGATCATGCCGTGCCGAACCGCTAGCGGGCGCCGCCTTCCTGCCGGAATACTGCGATCACCCCCACCGGCCACGGAAGGACTCCCGTGTCACTCTCGCCCAACGTCTCCCCGCGGCTCGCCGCGATCGGTGTCACCCTGCTGCTCTCCCTCGCGGCGGTGCCGCCCGCGTCGGCGACGACCGCGGCGCCTGCCGCCACCACCGAGGAGCAGCGCCTCGACCGGGCCGCACCACGGGAGATCCTGCGGAGCAGCGGATTCGACACCGTGGCACCGAAGTTCGCCAGGGCCCTGGAGCGCGCCCACTCGTACGGCGAGGCCAAGCGCGTCGTCGTACGGCAGGGAGAGGCGCTGTGGCGGCGTGCCGTCGACCGGGCGCAGGGGCGGGGTCCCGCCGGTGAGCTGAGCCGGGACGACGACCGGCCGCTGTACTGGGCGCGGCTCGGGATGACACGGGAGCTGCGCCAGTGGGAGCCGACCCGCTTCGGGGTGAGTGAGGCCCGGCAGCGGCACCTCATACGGGCCCTCGAGGACGCGTCCCGCGGGCACGACTCGATCAGTTACCCGAAGAAGGACGCCGCGGGCCACCGCCTCAAGCGCATCCTCGTCACCGGCTTCGACCCCTTCACGCTCGACCGTGACGTCCGCATCAGCAACCCGTCGGGCGCCACCGCCCTGGCGCTCGACGGCGCGGTCATCGAGACCGCCGACGGGCCCGCCCGCGTGGAGACCGCCGTCTTCCCCGTCCGCTGGGACGACTTCGCCGAGGGGACGGTCGAACGCACCCTGCGCGCCCACCTTCCCCGCGTCGACCTCTTCACCACCATCAGCCAGGGCCGGGTGGGACGCTTCGACATCGAGCGGACCAACGGGGCCTGGCGGGGCGGCTTCCCGGACAACGAGAACCTCTCGCGCACCGAGACCGTCCCGGTCACCGATCCGGCCACGCAGCCCCAGTGGACGTCCACGACGCTCCCGTACAAGGAGATCGTGGACGCCGGGACGGGCCGCTTCCCGGTGTACGACAACACGTCGGTGACCGAGATCCCGGCGGGCCAGAGTGCTCCCGTGGTCCGCCCGGACGGACCCACCGCCGGTTCGACGGCCCGCGAGGGCGGCGGCGGCAACTACCTGTCGAACGAGATCGCCTACCGGGCGACGCTGCTCCGCGACCGCCTCGGCCTTCACGACCGGCTGCCCGGCGGCCATGTGCACACGCCGGTCCTGCAGTTCGGGGCGGGCAACACGGACCCGGCCACGGGCTCGATCACCGATCCCCAGTTCGTGCGCAACCGGCTCGACATCATCGCGCAGGTGCGGGAGATCCTGACGACGGCTATGAACGCCCGCCGGTAGCGGCCTGCGGCCCGCCGTGTCCTGCCGGGCCGGCCGCGCCCCGGGTGTCGTCGTCCGGGGCCGGGCCGCTGTCCTCGCCCATCAGCTCCCGCGCCATGAGCGTCGCGCCCGCGACCGCCCCGGGCATCAGGAACACGGCGACGAACGGGACCAGGAAGGCCACGGCGAGCGGGGTGCCGAAGCCCCACGCCAGTTGCCTGCGGCCGCGCAGCAGCGCAAGCCGTTCGCGGGCCTCGACGCCCCGGCGCTGCAGCGCCACCGCCGTCAGCTCCTCGACCAGGAAGAAGCCCGTCACGCAGAAGCCGATCACCGGAACGACGGTCTGGCCGACGACCGGGATGAAACCGAGGGCGAAGAGCAGGATGCCCCAGACCAGGGCGCGTACGACGATACGGAGGCTGTCGCGGGCGGAGATCCACAGTTCGCGCCAGAGCGGCAGGCCCGACTCGGGGGCGAACCCGGAGACGGAGATGTCGACCTTCTCCGAGAGCGACTCGTAGAAGGGCTGGCCCACCAGGAGGGTCACCGCCGTGAAGGTGACGACCGACAGGAGGAGCGCGAGCGCGAAGAGGAGCCCCGTGAGGAAGCCGCGGAACAGGCCGGCCCACGGCGAGGACCAGTCGTCGGCGAAGGGCGTGGCCCAGCCGACGAAGTCCGTGCCCCACAGGGCGAGCGCGACGAGCGCCGCCGCGTACAGAAGCAGGGTGATCAGGCCGGGCAGCAGGCCGATTCCGTACTGCTTGCCGTGCTGGGCGACCCAGCGCTGGCCCTTCATCAAATAGCCGAAGCCTCGTCCCAGATCACGCATGCGCCACAGCCTATCCGCCGGTCACGGCCCTGCGTTCCACGGGACGCGTGGGGGTGAAGGGGGGTGAAGGCCCTCTTGTTGCGCGGAGGTTGAAACGGTAGACCACGCGTACGAGCTTCTCTCCAGTTGTGCTCCAGGAGGTACGTATGGGGATATCCCGGCCATCCAGACCCGTTCTGCTCACCACCCTCGCCTCGGCGGGCGCTCTTCTGTTCACCACCGTCGCCCCCGGCAGCGCGACCGCCGACCCCCGTCCGGGCGGCCGCGACATACTCCGCGAGGGCTCGCCCCTCAGCAGTACGGAACGGGCCGCCAAGGCGCCGCTGAGCGCCGCCGACCGGGCGCTGGGAGCCGCGGACAGCCCCGGGCTCGCATCCGGCCACGGGCGCGGCAAGGACCGCGGATATCCCCGCGAGCAGAAGCTCACCCCGCCGCCCGCCAATCCTGACGACAAGTCGATAAAACTGGGCCTGGCCCCCTATCACTCCATCGCACCGAAGCTGAATGACATCCAGGGTGTCGGCGACCGGGTCAGCGTGGAGATCGCGGGCCGTTCGGCGGGCGGTCACCAGCTCTATCTGGTGACCGTCACCTCCCCCGAGTCCGCCAAGGAGACCGCCCGTCAGGAGCGGATGCGCGAACTCATCGAGAACGAGCCCGGGGCGGCCGCCAAGGATCCGGCCGTCAAGTCCTCGTACAAGACGCCGGTCTTCATCAACAACAACATCCACGGCAACGAGTGGGAGGGCACGGACGCCGCCCTCAAGCTCATCGAGAAGCTCGCGAAGGCCAAGGACGGCAAGACGAAGGACCTGCTCGCGCACAACCGGCTGTACTTCAACGTCACGGCCAACCCCGACGGCCGCATCGCGGGCACCCGCGCCAACGCCAACGGCTTCGACCTCAACCGCGACTTCATCACCGCCTCGCAGCCCGAGGCGCGCGCGATGCGGCAGATCGCGATCGACAAGCAGCCCGCGGTCATGATCGACCTGCACGGGTACGTCAACGGCACGCTGATCGAGCCGACGACTCCCCCGCACGGCGAGAACTACGAGTACGACCTCTTCCTGAAGAACACCTACGCCAACGCCCTCGGCATGGAGGCCGCGGTCAACGGCCTCGGCTACACCCCCGAGAAGGACGGCGTCGAGCCGGCGATCATCCCCTTCCGCGACCAGGAGGAGGGCTGGGACGACTGGCCGCCGATCTTCACCCCGCAGTACATGCCGTTCCACGGCACGGTCGCCGCGCACACCATCGAGTTCCCGATGGCCGTGAACAACGACGAGTACGACGAGCTTCCGGTGCCCGAGCTGCGGCGACGGTCCGCGATCAACGTGGACATCGCGGGCGCCGCCATGTCGGCGACGCTCAAGTACACGCAGGACCACCGCACTTCGGTGATCGCCGATCAGATCGAGACGTTCCGTCGTGGCGCTGTGGGTGCGGCGCAGGTGCCGGTGTCGCCGGAGACCGTGCCGGGCGTGCCCGGGATCGGCCCGGAGGACGTCTACACGACGGACTTCCCGCGTGCGTACGTGATTCCGCGGGGACAGTCGAAGGGTGATGGGAAGGGTGAGCGGGATCAGCGCTCGGCGGCTGCCGCCTCACGCCTGGTGGAGCACCTGCTCGACAACGACGTCGAAGTCCGCAGGGCCACGAAGGACTTCAGGCTCGGTGGCACCTCGTACGCCGAGGGCTCGTACGTCATCGACATGCGTCAGCCCAAGCGCGGACTCGCCAACGTGATGCTCGCCGACGGGCGGGACATCAGCGACAAGGTGTCCACCATGTACGACATCTCGGGGTGGAGCCTCGGGCGGCTGTGGGGCGCGACCGTGGACTCCGTGCAGGACGGCTCGCTCTCCGGTGTGCGCACGCGTGCCGTGGACTCCGCGTCGCGGGTCGGGCACGTCGCCTCGCGCGGAGACCTTCGGCTGCGGCTCGACGACGCGCGGGAGGTCGCCGCTCTCAACTGGCTGCTCGCGCGCGGGACTTCCGTACGGCGGGCCGATGACGGCAGCGTGATCCTGCCGTCGTCGGCACGGGGCGCGGCGGTCGCCGCGGCGAAGAAGTTCGACGTCGCCTTCGACGCGACGAAGACGAAGGGCGGCGCGGTGGTGCGTCCCACGCGGGTCGCGGCGGCCGTCACTCCCGGGGAGCTGTTCGCGCTGCGGGAGATGAACTTCGACGTGGTGCCCGTCTCGACGGATGTCCTCAACGGCGGGTTCGACTGGAAGAAGTCGGGTGCGGACGCGCTGTTCGTGTCGGCCGGGCTTTCGTACGGGGAGCTGAACGCGGGGGCGAAGGCCGGGCTCGACGCGTTCCTCTCCGGGGGCGGCGGCCTTGTCGGGCGCGGTGTGGAGGGGGCTTCGTTGAACTCCGACGCGAAGCTGCTTTCCGTGCAGGCGGTCTCCGGGAACGGGGATGCCAATGGGGTGGTGCGGGTGGTGAATTCCGGCGGTCCTGTCACCGGGGGTGCGGCGTCGCACTCGTTCGTCTACTCGCCCGTGTGGTTCAAGGGGCTTGGGAGCGGGGTGCGGGTCGATCAGTCCTACGGGGGTGGGAATCCGCTGGTGTCCGGGCACTGGCGGGCCGTGGACGGCGCGGGTGGCCCCGCGGATGCCGCGGGTCAGCCTTCCGTCGTCAGTGGGTCCGCCGCGGGGTCCCGCGTGGTCCTGTTCGGCACCGATCCGCTGTTCCGGGACCACCCGAAGGGGGTGTTCCCGCAGGTGGGGCGGGCGCTGCTGAGCGTGAGCTGAGGTCAAGGCGGCCCTGCGGGGCTCCGCCCCCTGGGCCCCCGACAGGATGGCCTCAAACGCCGGACGGGCTGGAGATTCCAGCCCGTCCGGCGTTCAAGGGGTGGGGTTGGGGAGGAGGAACGCATGACACGTGAGATCAAGGTCCAGGGCACCACCGCAGCCGGATACGAAGCCGTGCGCGATGAGTTCACCGCCGTACTCGCCGGGGAGAAGCCCGATCACGCCGCGCAACTCGCCGCGTACGTACGGGGTCGGCAAGTGGTCGACCTGTGGGTGGGGCCGGACACCGGCGGGGACACCCTCTTCGGGGTCTACTCCTCCACCAAGGGCGCGGCCCACCTCGTCATGGCGCTGCTCGTCCAGGACGGCACCCTGGCCCTGGATCGCGAAGTGGCCCACTACTGGCCGGAGTTCGCCGCCGAGGGAAAGGGCGGCATCTCGCTCCGGGAGCTTCTCTCCCACCGCGCCGGCATCGTCGGCGCCGACGGCGGCTTCGGTCCGGAGGAGGTCGCCGACGACCGCGCCATCGCCGTCCGCCTCGCGGCCCAGCGGCCCTACTGGCGCCCCGGTACCGCCTTCGGCTATCACGCGCTGTCCGTCGGGGCGCTGGCCGGCGAGGTCGTGTTCCGGGCCACCGGGCGGACCTTGCAGGAGGTGTACGAGGAGCGGGTCCGCGCGCCGTTCGGTCTCGACTTCCACCTCGGGCTCCCGGAAGCCCTCGAGCCCCGCTTCCGGTCCGTGCTGCCGGCGATCCCCTCCCCCTCGGAGCGCGCCCTCATCGACGCGCAGCCGCCGCAGCCCGGCACCCTGAACTCCATCGCCTTCAACCGCAACGGCCCTCACCCCACCGACCTGGAGTCGCTCCCCAACTCCCGCCTGGTGCGCGCCAAGGGGCCCGCGTCCGTCGGCGGTGTCGCCTCCGCGCGCGGACTCGCCGCCCTGTACGCGGCGGCGGTCGGCGGGCTCGACGGGCGGGAGCCGCTCCTGAAGCCGGACACCGTGGCCGAGTTCGGGCAGATCCATTCCAACGGGTTCGACCTGGTCGCGCGGGCCCACAAATCGTTCGGGGTGGGGTTCCAGAACGTCGCCGAGGCCTGGCACCCGTTCCTCGGTGCGGGGACCATCGGGCACAGGGGCGTGGGCGGCTCGCAGGCGTTCGCCGATCCGCGCAGCGGGCTCGCCTACGGGTACACGCGGCGCCGCTTCCCCTTCCCCGGCAGCCCGGCCCCGGAGGAGGAGCGGCTGGTGCGGGCGGTCCACACCGCCGCGGTCACGTGACGGAGGGCCGCACCCCGGTGCGGGGTGCGGCCCTCCGTCACGTACGCGATGAAGCGATGAAGAAGCGATCAGGCGACCGCGAGCTCCACCTTGATGTTGCCGCGCGTGGCGCTGGAGTACGGGCACACCTGGTGCGCCTTCTCGATGAGGGACTGCGCGGTGGCCGCGTCCACGTTCGGGATGGAGGCGGTGATGGCGACCTCCAGGCCGAAGCCGCCGGCCTCGGTCTGGCCTATGCCGACCTTGGCGGTCACGGTCGAGCCGGAGATGTCGGCGTTCTCCTTGCGGGCGACCACGCCGAGGGCGCCCTGGAAGCAGGCGCTGTAGCCCGCGGCGAAGAGCTGCTCCGGGTTGGTGCCCGCGCCGCTGCCGCCCATCTCCTTCGGCGGGTTGACGACGACGTCGAGCTTGCCGTCATCGGTGGCGACGCGGCCGTCACGGCCGTTCTCGGCGGTGGCGACGGCGGTGTACTTGACGTCGATCTGCTGGATGGACATAAGTGCCGGTTCCTCCTGAGATGTTCCGCGATGCGCGCCCACAGTCGCGACAATGTGGAATTACTTTATCGGATGACGGAAAACGACGGTCGGCGGCCACCTGCTCGGCCACCGCCCGTCGCCCTCATGTCACCGCTCACCACTCTCAGGCGAGGGAAACGACCATCTTTCCGGTGTTCTCGCCGCGCAGCATGCCGAGGAAGGCCTCGACGCCGTTCTCCACGCCCTCGACGACCGTCTCGTTGTACTTGAGCTCGCCGGAACGGATCCACGCGCCGACCTCGGAGACGAACTGCGGCTGCAGCGCCTCGTGGTCCCCGACGAGAATGCCCTGCAGACGCAGGCGCTTACCGATGATCATGGCCATGTTGCGCGGGCCCGGCGTCGGCTCGGTGTCGTTGTAGCCCGCGATCATGCCGCAGATGGTGGCGCGGCCGTGCACGTTCATGCGGCTGATGGCGGCTTCGAGGTGCTCGCCGCCGACGTTGTCGAAGTAGACGTCGATGCCGTCGGGGGCCGCCTCCTTCAGCTGCTCCACGACCGGACGCGGGTCCTTGTAGTTGAACGCGGCGTCGAAGCCGAGGTCCTCGACGAGGTGCTTCACCTTCTCGTCCGAGCCCGCCGAGCCGATGACGCGCGAGGCACCCTTGAGCTTGGCCATCTGGCCGACCTGGGAGCCGACGGCGCCCGCGGCGCCGGAGACGAACACCGCGTCGCCCTCCTTGAAGGAGGCGACCTCGAAGAGTCCCGCGTAGGCCGTCAGGCCCGGCATGCCGAGCACACCGAGGTACGCCGAGAGCGGCGCGGCCTGCGGGTCCACCTTCACGGCGTGCTTGGCCGGGACGGTCGCGTAGTCGCGCCAGCCCGCGAAGTGCAGGACGTGGTCGCCCACGGCCAGGCCCTCGGCGTTCGACGCGATGACCTCACCGACCGCACCGCCCTGCATGGGCTCGTCCAGCTTGAACGGCGGGGTGTACGACTTCACGTCGTTCATCCGGCCGCGCATGTACGGGTCCACGGAGAAGTGCAGGTTGCGCACCACGACCTGACCGTCGGCCG
This sequence comes from Streptomyces sp. NPDC054872, assembly GCF_053610705.1. Classification (NCBI taxonomy): domain Bacteria; kingdom Bacillati; phylum Actinomycetota; class Actinomycetes; order Kitasatosporales; family Streptomycetaceae; genus Streptomyces; species Streptomyces sp. NPDC054872. Next base: position 113,564 of record NZ_JBSGYY010000007.1, read on the forward strand.
GGGCGGTCACGGGGGCCTCACGCAGCGCGAAGTCCTCCGGGACCGGCCAGCCGTGCGGGCGGCGCACGAGGTGCCACTCACGGCTGACGGCGGGGAGCTGCGCGGACCCGGGGGCCTCGGGGGTGACGGACATGCGGGCGTCCTCCTCCTGCTCAGACTGCCGTCGCCGGCAGGCTGACATCGTGGAAATGCTTCAGGTTGTGAAACAACCATGCGCCTACATATTTCACTATGTCAAGTATCGGGGTAGCCTGGAGCGCATGGCCATCAGCAGCTCCCGCACCCCTCGCCCGGACCCCCTGACGCTCGAAGTCGTCGAGCTCATCGGCACGGTCGTCGCGCGTTACCACGAGGAGTACGAAGCCGCTGCGGGCAAGCACGCCCTCACGGGGGCGCAGGCGCGCGTCCTTGGACTGCTCTCCCTCGAACCACTGCCCATGCGCCGCATAGCGCAGAAGCTGAAGTGCGAGCCGTCGAACATCACGGGAATCATCGACCGCCTCGAGGCACGCGGCCTCGTCGAGCGGCGGCCCGCCCCGGCCGACCGCCGCGTGAAGCTCGCGGCGCCGACGGACGAGGGCCTTCAGGTCGCGCGCAGCCTGCGTGACTCGCTCGACTTCGCGCGGGAGCCGCTGGCCGAGCTCTCCCGGGAGGAGCGGCTTTCGCTGCGGGCACTGCTGCGCAGGATGATCGGCGAGGACGCCGCCTGACGCCCGCTTCCCGCGTCGCCGTTCGCCAGGTGCACCACCACAGGAACTAGGTGCACCACCACAGGAAGCGGTCGCACGTCTGCGACGGCTCCGGTTCGGGTGTCGGATCGGGCTGCTGCGAGCTCGGCGGGGGCGTGGTGGGGCGCGAGGTCCCGGGGCTGTCCGGGGTGCCGGGGGTGTCCGGTGCGTCCGGCGCGGAGGTCGTGCCCGGGGTGGTCGCGTCCGGCTCCTGCCCGGCCTCCCCCGTTTTCTCGCCGTCCTTGCCGTCCTGGTCGCCCTTGGCGTCCTCGCCGTCCTTGGTGTCCTTGGCCTTCTTGGACTCCTTGCCCGCCGCGGAGCCCGATGCCGAAGGCGTCGCCGTGGCGCCGTCGCCCGCGGCCGCCCCGATGTCCGGGTCCGTCGGCTTCCGGGACGCGGACCGACTCGCCTCCGTGTCCGGCGCGGAGGCCGCCGCCGGCTCGTCCGAGGGTCCCTCGATGCCGAGTTCGGCCAGGCTCAGGCCACCGGCAGCGAGCGCGAGCCCGGCGGTGACCAGGAGGATCTTGCGGCGCCTGCGTCGGTGCGCCGCCCGGCGCCCGCGCTCTCGGCGCCCCCGCTCCCGCTCCCGGCGGCGGCTCCTGCCGCGCGGCGCCTCGTCGTCGTACGGGCGCTCGGACCCCGGCGACTCGTCCTGCGCGGCGACCGCCTCCGCGTACTCACGGCAGGCTTCGGCCGGGGTGCCGCACCCCGGGCAGGCCAGGGCGCCGTTGAGGTGCCTGTGGCACGGGTGGCAGTAGTCCATGAGGCATGGAGGCTAAGTGAGCCACGTGGAACAGAGGAAGCCACTGCCGTGAAGGTTGTGTGCGGAATCGACTGTTCCAGGGGTACGGACGCCCGATGTACGGCAATCCGCCTGATCCCTGCCGGTGACCGCAGCTCGCATCACGCCCTATCCGGCGAACGCCGCCTGCGCCACGCCCTCTCCCGCGTCCGGCAGTACGAGCACCGACCCGGACAGGGGATGCGGCGCCTCAAGTCCCGTACGGGCGGAGGTGATGTAGAGGTCGCGCAGACCCGCGCCGCCGAACGCGCACGCGGTCGGGCGGGCCACCGGGAGCTCGATCACCCGGTCCAGGGCGCCGGACGGGGTGTAACGGCGGATGGCCGCGCCGTCCCACAGCGCGACCCAGACACAGCCGTGGGCGTCCACGGTGAGCCCGTCGGGGTACCCGGCCTCGGCCTCGATCTCCACCAAAGGGCGCCTGGAGGACGGGAGTTGGTCCTCGCGTACTTCCAGTACGTCGATGCGGCGCGTCAGGGTGTCGATGTAGTACATGAGCCGGCCGTCCGGGCTCCAGCCGATGCCGTTGCTGACGGAGACGTCGCCGAACACCTCGGTGACGGTGCCGTCCCCCGTGACGCGCAGCAGGTTGGCGGCCCCCGGCGTCTCGTCGTAGGCCATCGTGCCCGCCCAGAGGGACCCGTCGGGGGCGACCGCCGCGTCGTTGCCCCGGCGGCCCGGCACGACCTCGCGGTGCAGCCAGCGGAAGGCACCTCCGTCGGCCATGGAGTCGTAGAGGCCCACGCCGTCCCGGAGGTTGACCACCAGGCCGCCGCCCGCGCGCGGCTTCGCGGCGCCCACGTGCTGCTCGGTGACCAGGACCGAGCGGTGCCCGCTCGACGGGTCGTAGGTATGGACACGTGAGTTCAGGATGTCGACCCAGATGAGCTGCTGGGCAGCGGAGTCCCAGGTGGGGCCCTCGCCGAGTGCTGCCTGCGCGCGTACCGCTATGTCCATTGCGGCAGGCTACCCGTACGGCTGTCCGAACACCCCCGCTCAGCCCACCCGGCCCAGCTCACCCCTCAACCGCCGCGCGCGCAGCACCAGTTCGAGCTCGAAGCGGCGGTCCGGGTCGTCGACCTCGTCGCCCCACAGTTCCCTGATCTGCCGCAGGCGGTAGCGCACCGTCTGCGGGTGCACCCCGAGGCGGGCCGCGACCTCCGGTGCGCCGCCCCGCGTCTCCAGCCAGGCGAGCAGGGTCTCGGCAAGCCGGCGGCCGTGCGCGGGACCGCAGTGCGCGAGCGGGGCGAGGCAGCGGCGTGCCAGATCCTCGATGAGCTCCTCGGGCTGCAGCAGGACCAGGGCCTCGGTGTGCTCGGTGCAGTGCAGGACTTCACCGGAGGGCAGCAGTCCGCGTTCCATCAGGCGGACCGCCGCCTGGGCCCAGCGCAGCGACTTCGCCGCGTCGGCCAGCGGCACGGGCGGGCCGATCGCGCCGGACCAGCCCGTCATGGCGCGCCGCAGGAGCTCCGGGCGGCCCGCCGCTTCGGGGTCGGGGATGACCATGCGGGGCTGTTCCGTCTCCATGTCGAGCAGGACGCCCTGGCCGACGGCGGGCGCCACGGCTTCCCTCGCGGGGCGAAGGAGCACGCCGACAGCCACCCGCTCCGGCAGTTGCCAGCCCACGCGGGCGGCCCGTTCGTCGAGGGCGCTGCGGGCGCCGGGCTGTCCCGGGGCGGCCAAGGCGCCGGAGGCATGACCGAAGTCGGCCGGTGCCGCCGCTGAGGGGTCCCCGCGCCGCTCGGAGAGCAGCAGTTCCATCAGCTTGCGCTGCAGGCGCAGCCGCTCGCCCGCCTGCCGGGCCGCCGCCTCGGCGTATCCGCGGACGGACTGGTCGACCAGGCCGTCCAGATACTCGAAGCCCGACTCGGCGAGTTCGTACATGGCCGGTGGCGGGATCTCGATCTGCTGGCCTATCTCGGCCAGGCGGCGCCAGGCGAGCCGGACGCCGAGCCGGTAGATCGCCTGCAGCGAGTCGAGGCTGCGGCCGTGCAGGCCCTCGCCCCTGCCGAATTCCTGGAAGACCTCAAGGGGGTAGCACGGGCGCCCGCCCTCGGCGGAGGCGATCTGCTGGACGAACCCCTCCAGGGCACGGCGTATGCCGATGAGCGCCATGGGTTCGCCCGAGTCGTCGAGGACGACGGGCAGGCCGGGGTACTCCGAGCGGATCTGCCGCAGGATGTCCTGCGCCAGGGCGGGCACCTCGTCCAGGGCGAGCGCGGCGAACCGGCGCACCTGCATGGGCGGTACGTCGCGCCAGGCCGAGCGGACGGAAAGCGACCCCTGGCTCTCGGTCACGGGCACGGCCACTCACTGTCCCCGCGGGGCAGTCTCGTAATGCACGAGCGGGGTGTTGGGCTGTTCCGGGGTCGCGTTCAGGAGCGCGACGACGCCGAACGCGGCGGCCACGGCGAGTGCCGCGGCGGCTACGACGGTCAGACCGGCGGCGAGCAATCGGTGCATGTCAGGGTCAGCCTCTCTGCTGGAGGTCGATCCCACCCCGGTCGCGCGGATGTCGTGCGCACAGCCCCGTTACCGGCCCCTTCCGGTAGGAGCACAGTTTCATCAACGCATTGACACTTCGTCAAGGGTCCGCCTAGCGTTCCGGCCCCTACGGCTCAGTAACACTTCTCACCCGCCCCCAGGAGTGCCGGATGCGCCGCACAGCCTCGCCCCTCTCGCTGATCCTCCTCGGACTCGGCGTTTTTCTGCTCGTCCTGGCCCCGATGCTCGCGTGGTACGTCGAGCCGCGGGCGAAACGCACGCCCGTCGACATCGACACAACCACCGTTTTCAAGGGCAAAGGGAGCTATTTCGACACCGGGAAGATCAAGACGGTGCACGACAAGAACCTCACGATCACCCGCCAGGTGCGCGGTGACGTCGACGACAGCACCAGCGAGCGCGCCGTCTGGGACGTGATCACGTCCGTCGATCCGGACAAGTCCCTGCCGGCCTCGGACCCGCACGATTCGCTCCAGTTCACGGAGGAGCGCTGGGTCACCGACCGCGAGACGAACAGGCCGGTGCACTGCTGCGACGAGAAGCCCTACTTCGAGGGCGAGGCCTACCTCAAGTTCCCCTTCGACGTGGAACGACGTTCCTACGTCTGGTGGGACAACACCCTCGGCGCGACCGTCCCGCTGACCTTCCGCGGCACGAAGAAGATCCAGGGCTACGAGGGCTACCGCTTCACCGCCAAGGTGAAGCCCGCCAAGACCGGGACCCGCCTCGTGCCGGGCCGCCTGGTGGGACAGCCCAAGCGCAGCAACGTGCTCGCCGAGGAGTGGTACTCCAACCACGGCGTAGAGCTGGTCGCCGACAAGCGCACCGGCCGGATCATCTACGCGGCGATCGGCCCCCGCAAGACACTGCGCGCGCCCGGCTCGGACAAGGACGCGACGGTGCTGCTCGAGAGCAAGCGCATCGCGTTCACGCAGAAGACGCAGAAGGCGCAGGTCGAGCTCGCCGACGACGACAGCAGCCGGCTGAAGCTGCTGGGCGAGACGCTGCCGCTGGGGACGGGTGTGCTGGGTGCGCTGCTCGCGCTCGCGGGAGGCGTTCTCGTCCTGCGCGGACGGCGTTCCGACAGTGGGGCACAAGGGCCCGGAGGGCCGGGTTCCGCGGCGGAGCCGAGCGGTCCGAATAGCGATACGTCACCAACCGCCCTGCAACCCACCACGATGTGATGAGACGTCAGCAGTTGAAACCCCGAAAGTTGTCACTTCGGTGAGTAGCCGCGTCGAACACGGCGGCGAAAACTAACGACCCCACCCCAGCACAGTCCCCGCACTGCCCCCGCACCACCCCCGCACAGTCACAGCACAGCACCTCCGCAAGCGACCCCCGAACGGTGCAACCCCCCATAGCGACCTCACGGTTCCGCACCCTGACGAGTTGGAGCACGCATGCCCCAGCACGTGCCTTCTCCGCTGCGCGCCGCAACCCCGCGGGTCGCGCAACGGCTACCGGCACCTCCCCCGCAGCCGCGCCGGATCGTTTTTCTCGCCCGGCGCGACCTGGCGAATCCGGCCGCGGGCGGATCCGAACTGCTCGTCGACCGGCTGGCCGACGGCCTGAGCAAGCTCGGCCACGAGGTCACCCTCCTGTGCGGAGGCCCTGCCGCCTTCCGCGACTACCGCGTCGTGTCGGCGGGCGGTGACCTCGGGCACTATCTGCGCTCGCGCTCCGCCTTCACCCGGCAGGTCGGCGACTGCGACCTGCTCGTCGAGGTCTGCAACGGCATGCCGTACCTGGCGCCGCTGTGGCACCGCGGGCCCACGCTGTGCCTGGTCAACCACGTGCACACCGATCTGTGGGGGATGCGCTTCCAGGGCGCCCTCGCCCCCGCGGCCCGGCTCGGCCGAAGACTCGAACACTGGTCGCTCTCCGGTGCCCAGCGCGGCAACCTCCTGGTGGCCGTATCGCCGTCGACGGCCACCGCGCTGCGTGCGATAGGCGTCGACCGTGAGCGCATACGCATAGTCCACAACGGGGTCGAGGAGCCGGGTCCGCTCCACCCCCGCTCGGACGAGCCGATGTTCCTGGCGATGGGACGGCTCGTCGAGTACAAGCGCATCGACCTGCTGCTCCGCCTCTGGGAGCGGGTCAGGCCCGTCACCGGAGGCCGCCTGGTCATCGTGGGCGACGGGCCCGAGCGCGAGCGGCTGCAACAGATCGCCGGTCCCGGCGTGGAGTTCAAGGGCCATGTCTCCGAGGCGGAGAAGCACCGGCTGCTCTGCGAGGCGTGGATGCTGCTCCACCCCTCCGCCGTGGAGGGCTGGGGCCTGGTGATCACCGAGGCGGCGACCCGCTCGACCCCCGCCATCGGCTTCGACGTACCGGGCGTCCGTGACTCCATCGAGGACGGCGTGACGGGGCTGCTCGCCCGGGGCGAGAGTTCCTTCGCCGCCGCCTGGTGCACCCTGGCGCTGAGCACCGAGCGCCGCGAGACCTTCGGCAAGGCGGCGGGCGAACGGGCCACCAGCTACCGGTGGGCCAATTCCGTGCGCGAGTTCCAGGCGGTGGCCTCCGAGGCGATCGTCACGCACCAGACAACACAGGGGTCCGCGTGAAGGACCCGTCCCTGCGCCGATCCGCCACCCTCTTCCGGGCCTTCCTGCGCGAGCAGGAAGAGCCCGAGCGGTGTTACACCCTGCTCGCCCGTGACGCCGCCGACCAGGTCGAGGCCTACGGACCGGTCAAGGGCCGTGTCGTCGTCGATGTCGGCGGCGGCGGTGGCTATTTCACCGAGGAGTTCCGGCGCCGCGGCGCCCAGAGTTTCCTGTTCGAGCCGGACCCGGCCGAGCTGGGCGCCAAGCCGCCGGAGGGCTCCGTCGTCGCCGACGGGTATCTGCTCCCGCTGGCGGACGGCGTCGCCGACGTCACCTTCTCCTCCAACGTCCTCGAGCACGTGGACGATCCGCAGACGTTCCTCAGCGAGATGGTGCGGGTGACCAGGCCGGGCGGCCTGATCTATGTCTCCTTCACCAACTGGTACTCGCCGTGGGGCGGCCACGAGTGGGCGCCCTGGCACTACCTGGGCGGCGCCCGTGGGCGCGCCCGCTATGAACGACGTACCGGTAAAGCAGCCAAACACACGCTCGGCGAGAACCTCTTCGCTCACCACGTCGGCCCGACCCTGCGCCAAGTGCGGGCGAGGGAAGACGTGTCCGTCGTGTCCGCGCGGTCCCGCTACTGGCCGTTCCTGGCCAGTGGCATCACCAAAGTGCCGGGTGTACGCGAGTTCGCCACCTGGAATCTCCTTCTCATCCTCAGGCGGTGTCCATGACCACGGTCCAGGCCCCACCCCCGGCGGCAGTCCGGCCAACGGCTGACGCCCCCGAACCCGGCAGAGGGCCGCGCTCCAAGCGCTGGCTGCTCGGGTTCTGGGCCGTGGTGTTCGTCCTCTTCCTGGCAGTGAAGCCGGGGCGGATGACGTTCGACACCAAGCTGGGGGTCGCCGTCGACCCCTGGCAGTTCCTCTCCGACCTGGGCCAGCTCTGGCACGACCGGGGCGGCTTCGGCGGCATCCAGGACCAGTACGTCGGCTATGCGTGGCCGATGCTGCCGTTCTACGGCCTGGCGGATCTCGTCCAGCTCCCCGTGTGGCTCGCGGAGCGCCTCTGGCTCTCGCTGATCGTGGCGACCGCCTTCTGGGGTGCGCTGCGGCTCGCGGAGCGCCTGCAGATAGGCAGCGGCACGAGCCGGCTGCTCGGCGCGGTGGCGTACGCCCTGTGGCCGACCTTCACGGTCGTCGTCGGATCGACGTCGGCGGCGGCCCTGCCCGGCGCCCTGCTGCCATGGGTGCTGCTCCCGCTGACGAACGACCGCATCACCGCGCGCTCGGCGGCCCTGCGCTCGGCACTCTTCATCCCCTTCATGGGCGGCGTGAACGCGGCGGCGACGCTGGCGTCCCTGCTGCCGGTGGGCCTGTATCTCCTGTCGAGACCGAACGGGCCACGCAAGCGCAAGCTGATCACCTGGTGGGTGCCCGGAGTCATCCTCGCCACCGCCTGGTGGGTGGTGCCGCTCCTGATGCTCGGCATCTACGGCGAGAACTTCCTGCCCTATGTGGAGAACTCGGCCACGACCACCGGCACGATGTCGGCCACGGAGACCCTGCGCGGCGCCGGCAACTGGGTCGCCTATCTGCACTTCGGCGAGGCCTGGCTGCCCGCCGGCTGGACGGTCGCGACGTCCGTGGTCGTCGTGGTCTGCTCGGCGTTCGCCGCCGCCCTCGGCCTCGCCGGGCTCGCGCGGCGCGACCTGCCCGAGCGGCGCTGGCTCGTCCTGACCGTGCTCTCGGTCGCACTGATCACCCTCGCGGGGTACGGCGGCTCGTTCGGCGCGCCCTTCCACGAGACGGTGCAGTCGTGGCTGAACGGCGGGCTCGTCCCGTTCCGCAACATCTACAAGTTCCAGACGGGCCTCGCGCTCGCGCTGGTCTTCGGCCTGATGCACCTCGTGGGCGTGGCCGCGCAGTCGCGCGGGGCGCGGCCGGTCCGTGGGCGCAAGTTCGCCCCGCTGATCGCGGCCCTGCTGGTCCTTCCGGGGCTCGCCTTCCCCTACTTGAACGGCTCGATCCTCCAGCCCGGCTCCTTCCAGAAGCTGCCCAACTACTGGGAGGCGACGGGTGACTGGCTGAAGAAGTACTCCCCCGACTCCCGCGCGCTCGTGGTGCCCGCCACCGCGCACGGCATCTACACCTGGGGCTCACCCATCGACCAGCCCCTCGACGTGCTCGCCGAGTCGCGCTGGGCGCAGCGGGACTACGTCCCGTTCGGCACGCCCGGCAACCGGCGCGCGATGGACGCGGTGGAACAGGCGCTCACGACCGGCGGCGCGGTCCCGGGTCTGCAGGACTACCTGACGCGTGCGGGCCTGTACTACGTCGTCGTACGCAACGACCTCGACCCCGACCAGGTCGGCAACGTGCCGTCCGCGACCGTGAAGCGGACCCTCGAGGAGTCCGGCTTCAAGCGGGTCACCGGCTTCGGTCCGACGGAAACCGGCGGGATCATTCCCAACGACACGCCCCTCCAGGTCGAGGGCCTCTACCCGCGTGAGCGCGCGGTGGAGATCTACGCACCGGGCGCGGGCGCCGAGCGTCCCGGCCAGGCCGGGATCAAGCCGGTCTCGAACACGGCCGTGGTGAGCGGTGGCCCTGAGTCGCTGCTCCAGCTGTCCGCCGACCCCTCGATGCGGGACCGGCCCTCCGTCCTGACGGGCGACAACCACCCGGGCGTCGGGACTCCCGGTCTGCAGGCGGTCGGTGACGGGCTGCGTCGTGCGGACACCCGCTTCGGCCTGGTCAGCTCCAACACCTCGTACACCTACACGCCGGGCGAACGCAACGCGAGCGGGGCCCTTCAGGAGCCGGGCAAGAAGCCGCACCAGATCCTGCCCACCACCGGGATCGAACACCAGACGACGGCTCAGCTGCGCGGCGCGAAGTCCGTGACGGCGTCCAGCTACGGCAACTGGCTCTTCCACCTGCCGCAGTACGACCCCGTGAACGCCTTCGACAGCAATCCCGCCACGGCCTGGGCCGAGGGAAGCCCCGGAAAGCCGAAGGGCGCGTGGATCAAGGCCGAGTTCCGGGCCAAGGAGTCGGTGCCGGACATGCTCCGGGTCACGCCGCTGCCGCAGGAGGGCGTGCGGGCCGCGCCCACCAAGGTGCGGGTGGAGACGGAGCAGGGCAGCCGCACCAGTTCGCTGAAGCCCAACGGCATGCGCCAGAGCATCAAGGCGCCCGAGGGTGATTCGAGCTGGCTGAAGGTCACCATCCTGGACGCGGAGATCGGTCACGAGGGTCTGACCGGTGCCGGATTCGCGGAGATCACCATTCCGGGTGTGCGGGTGACGAAGCTGCTGCAGCTGCCCACGGACACCGGGTCCGAGGCCAGGACGCCCGCCGAGGGCGCCGACGCGACGACGTACTCGATGCACCGCGCCTCCGACCCGAGCGCGCTGGCACCGGTGAACACCGAGTCGGGGCTGCACCGCCGCTTCACCACTCCGGCCGAGGCCGAGTACGAGGTGAAGGCGAGCGCGCTCCCCGTGGCGGGGTCCGAGCTCGACGAGCTGCTCTACAAGGTGGCGCCCGAGCAGAAGGACCAGATCATCGCGAGCGCCGACTCCACGTCGAAGCTCGGCGGCGGTCTCTCTCCGCGCAACCTCACGGACGGCGACCTGACGACGGCGTGGATCGCCGGCGACAGGCCCGTGATCAAGCTGAAGTGGGAGGGCAAGGTTCCGGTCGGTGAGGTCGTGCTGCCCGCCGCGGGCGGACTCTCGACGCGCCCCCAGAAGGTCGAGATCAGCTCGCCGGACGGCGCGGCGATCGCCGGCGTCGACGAGAACGGCAACACGCGCTTCCCGCCCATCACCACGGACGAGCTGACCATCACCATCACCGAGACGGCGCCGCTCGCGGTGCACAACCCGGTGGCGGACAAGGAGCTGCAGCTCCCGGTGGGGCTCACCGAGGTCTACGTCCCGGCGCTCGACAAGTTCCGGACGAAGCAGCCCAAGGCCTCCAAGACCTTCGAACTCGCCTGCGGCGAAGGTCCGGTGCTCGCCGTCGACGGCAAGCTGCACGCGACGAGCGCGAAGGGTTCGGTACGTGACCTGATCGAGCGGCGGCCCATCGAGGTGACGCTCTGCTCGCGCGGCTCGGAGAACACGACCCTGTCGCTCGGCGCGGGCAAGCACACCGTCGAGGCCGGGGACGGGGGTCCGCTCGCCCTGATGGACGTCTCGATGACGCAGGGGACGCCGGGAGCGATCGACGAGGAGTCCCGCTCCCTGGACATCAAGGACTGGCTCGGCGACCGGCGCGAGGTGTCGGTGGGCGCGGGTTCGGCCTCGTACCTGTCGACCTACGAGAACATCAACGACGGCTGGAAGGCGACGCTCAACGGCAAGGAGCTGTCGTCCGTACGTCTCGACGGCTGGCAGCAGGGCTTCCTGGTCCCCAAGGGAGAGGGCGGCACGGTCAAGCTCTCGTACGAGCCCTCGCGGATCTACGAGATCGGCCTGATCGGCGGCGGTGTCGGCATCCTCGCCCTGATCGCCCTGGTCCTGATCAAGCGCCGCGAACCGAACCCGGACGGTCCCGACCTGGCGCCGCCGGCTCCGGGTCTGATCCTGGGCACGGTCGCGCTGACGCTGGTGGCCGCGGTGATCGCGGGCTGGTTCGCCCTGCTCGTGCCCGCGCTCGCGCTGCTCGCCTGGCGCCGTCACGCCTTGCTCGTGCCGCTCGCCTTCGTGGCGATGGCCGGGGCGGGGATCGCGGCGGCCGTGGGTGCGGGTGAGCCGAGCACGGCTGACGAGGGCGCGTTCAGCCCCATCGCGCAACTCCTCGCGCTGATCGCACTGTTCGCGGCACTGGTGAGTGTGCGGGGTACCCAGGAGGGGACTGCCGCGGCAGCCGGGGAACCCGGCGGTGGCACGTTCGCTCCGTGGGAGCCGCCCGCGCACCAGCCTCCGCCCGCCGCTCCCCCGGTGATGCCTCCTCCCCCGATGAGCGGCGGCACACCGGCGCCGGGACCTGACCGGGACCTGGGCACGACTCCGCTGCCGCGCCGCAAGCGCGGGGAGAGCGGTCCCGGCTCCGACGCGAGTGCCGACGCGGGCGGCGGTCAGGACGCGGACGGCGACCCGCGGGCCACCAGTTCGACCATCTCGGCCAGGGGCCCGGCGGCGGCCCAGCCGGAACCGGCACCGCCGGGTGCGCGGACCACGCGGACCTCGCGCTTCAGGCGGCGCAGGCCAAGGACGACGGAGGGGCTCGCCGGAGCCGCGGCGCCGTCCGCCCCCGGGGAGGACACCGACCGATGACCGCACTCGATCACCCGGCACGTCACGCGGACGGACCCGAACGGCCCCCGGAGCGCGTGCCGTTCCCCGTCGTCGACGAGGTCGCCCGGCACTGCCTCCAGGAGGAGGAGCCGGAGACGGTGCACATCGAGGTGCACCTGCCCGGCACCCCGGACCCGGCCCGCCTGAGGGCCGCGTTCACCGAGGCCCTGCGCCGCCACCCGCGCATCCTGATGCGGGAGGCGCGGGGGCCTTGGTACCGCCGTCGCTACGAGTGGGAGCTGACGGCGGAGCCGGACGTGGAGGTGGTGACGTTCCCGGCCCCGGAACGGGACGCCCTCAAGAAGGCCCGCACCCGCTCCCTCTCCGAGGCCCCGCCACTGTCGGCTTCGCCGCCGATCCGCCTGGAGGTGATAGCCCAGGAGGGCAGCGGCACGGTGGCCTCCGGCCGGGGTGACGGCTCGGGCGACGACACGGCCACGGACGGCGAGAAGAGTGCTGCCACCCCCGCCGGCAACGGCAGCGTCCTCTTCCTCACCATCAACCACACCGCCCTCGACGGCCCCGCCTGCCTCCGCGTCCTGGCCACGGCCGCCGAGCTGTACGGCGGGCAGGACAACTCGCCCGCCGCTCCCCCGTCACGTACGCCCACGTCCGCCGACGCCGAGAGCGCGGTGGACGTCGGGGACGCGCCCTCCGGGTGGGCTCCTCCCGCCCGGGTCTCGCGCGGGACGCCCGAGCCCTCTCCGGGCAACGGCATGCTCGTCGCCGAGTTGCCCGTGCCCCGGCGGCCCAAGGGCGCGCCGTTCACCGTGAACGATCAGCTCATGGTGGCGACCGCCCTGATGATCGCGCACTGGAACCGGGAGCACGGCGCGCGACCGAAGCCGTTCCGGATCACCATGCCCGTCGACGACCGGCCCCGCACGATGGAGATGCCCATCGGGAACGGCACCCGTCTCGTCGAAGTCCCCTTCAGCGCGGCCGAGCTGACCTCCAAGGAGTGGGGTCCGGAAGACATCGGGGCGCTCCTGCGCCGCACGGCCGACCGTACCCGCGCGCTCAAGGCCCTCTCCCGGCCCCAACTCGGCCGCGGAGCCGCCCTCCTGACCTCGCCCGTCCTGCCGGTCACCCTCAGGGCCGCCGTGACGCGCGGCCTGCGCAGAGCCGCCGCGCCGTGGACGTCCACCACGCTGCTCAGCAACATCGGCCGCGTCCCGTACTCCCTGGACTTCGGTGACGCCGGACGCGCGCACGCCGTCTGGTTCTCCGCGCCCGCCCGGCTGCCCCGCGGCCTGACCGTGACCACGGCGTCCACCGCGGGCCGGCTGCACGTGGCCCTGCGCTGGTCGAAGTCCCTGCTCAGCAGCGGCGACGGGGCACACCTGCGCGACCTCTTCGAGCACTACCTCCACTCCACGGAGCACACGGAGGAGGGGAAGACACCTTGACCAGCACCAGCACCGCGCCCCGCGACCTGCGGGACTTCTACGAGGACCCCTCCGTCCCCGTGGCCTCCGGCGACGCCCGCAGCCTGCGGCAGGCGCGGATGCTCGCCGACGCCATCGGCCCCGCCACCGCCCGCACGGCCGTCGTCCTCGACATCGGCTGCGGCGACGGCACCGCGGCGGCGACCGCGGCCCCGCTCCTCGCGGGGCATCGCGTCGTCGGCGTCGACTGGTCCCAGGACGCCCTCAAGCGGGCGCACGCGCATCTGCCGTACGTCGTGCGTGGTGAACTCACCGACGGTGGGCTGCCGTTCGCCGACGGTTCCGCGGACGCAGTCCTGTTCAGCGAGGTCATCGAGCACCTCGTCGACCCCGACAGCGCCCTGGACGAGCTGAGAAGGGTGCTCAGGCCAGGGGGGCATCTGATGCTGTCCACACCCAACCTCGCCGCCTGGTACAACCGCGGGCTCCTGCTCGCGGGGGTCCAGCCCGTCTTCTCCGAGGTCAGCCTGCGCGGCATCCACGGCCGGCCGGGGAGCGAGGTCGTCGGACACCTGCGGCTCTACACCGCCCGCGCCCTGCGGGAGTTCGTCGCCGCGTCCGGCTTCGACGTGGTACGCCTCGCCGGTGCGCCCTTCCACGGCGTACCGCGTCCGCTGCGCGCCCTGGACCGGCTCGCCTGCGCCGTGCCCAGCGCCTCGTCGATCCTGCTGCTGCACGCCCGAAGGACGTAAGGCCATGTGGTGGGGTGTGGCCGCCGCCCTCCTTGCGAACGTCCTCTACAGCACCGGGTTCGTCCTGGAGAAACGTGCCCTGACCGCCATGCCGTCCGTCAGCGTGCGCAAACCGGCGCGGCTGCTCAGGCAGGTCGTGTCCAGCCCGCTGTGGATCGGCGGATCGCTCGCGCTCGCCGCCGGGTTCGGCGCACAGCTCGCCGTCTACCGGACGCTGCCGATCGCCGCCGCGCAGGGCATCTTCGTCTCCGGGCTCGTGCTCCTGCTGCTGCTCTCCTCCGTGCTGCTCGGCGAGCAGACGTCGGGGCGCGAGCGGTACGCCGTCGGGGCCATTCTCGCCGCGCTGCTCATGGTCGTCCTCTCGCTGGACGAGGAGGCGGACACCGTGAGCCACGGCGCGCCCGTCCCGCTGGTCCTCACGGTCTGCCTGCCGTCGCTCGCTGCGGGGATCCTGCTGTACGGATCGGCCGAGCGCCGCGCGAAGCACCGGCACCGGCTGCCCACGACGGGCGTGGAGTACGGGGTCGCCGTCGGTCTTCTCTACGGGGTCAGCTCGCTGGCCATCAAGGGCGTGTCCAGCTACCTGACCACGCAGGAACTCGGCTCGGCGCTGCTCGACCTCCTCGCCTCCCCGTACCCGTATCTCCTGATGTTCACCGGCGCGTTCGGCCTGATCATGTCCCAGGCAGCGCTGCAGCGCTGCCGGGCCTCGCTCATCGTCCCCGTGTGCACGACGGTTACCGCGCTGTTCACCGCGGTACTCGGCACGCTGGCGTTCGGCGAACCGCTGCCGGACGAACCACTGCGGCTCGCCCTGCGGATCGCGGGCACCGCGCTCGCGGTCTCCGTGCTCCTCGCCATGCCCAAGCATGACGCGCCACCACCTCAACCGACGCCCCCGACCAAGGAGTTGACCAGCTGATGAACCCCGAAGATCCGCTCCTGAAGATCCTCGCCTGTCCGCTGGACAAGGGTCCGCTGCATCTCCTGGAGCCCGCGGAACCCCTCGTACCGGACGAGGTCCTCTACAACCCGCGGCTGCGCCGCCGCTACCCGATCATCGACGGCATACCGCAGCTCCTGCCCTCGTCGGGAGAGCAGATATCGGAGGACGAGCACGAGCAGCTCCTGAAGCGGATCTCCCCGTGACGCGCCCCGGCAAGACCGGGGACCGCCCTCACAAGGACGGGGCGAACCCGCACAAGACCGTGGCCGCCCGCCTCGCCCCGCACCTCCCCGCCCGGCTCATCGGCGCCCTGGCCCGCCTCGTCTACCCCCGCTTCGAACCGGAGCTGGCCCGCCTCGCCGACCTCTGCCCGCGCGGCTGCGGCACGGCGGTCGACGTCGGCGGCTGGTACGGACCCTGGTCGCGCCGCCTGGCCTCGCGTGCGCGCCGCGTGGTGACCGTGGAGCCCGTGCCCCATCTGGCGCGGCTCCTGGAAAGCTCCACGCCCGGCAACGTCCGGGTGATCCAGGCCGCGGCCACCGACCGCCCCGGCACGGCACGGCTCTGGCTGCCCCAGGGCGACCGCGGGGACCGCGGGGTCTCCTCCCTCATCCGCAGGGACATCCATGCCAAGGCGGTCGAGGTGCCCTGCCTCACCCTGGACGGGCTCGGTCTGCGCGACGTCGACTTCATCAAGATCGACGTGGACGGCAACGAACTCCCGGTCCTGCACGGCGCCCACGATCTGCTGACCCGGGACCGCCCCGCTCTCTTCATCGAGCTGGAGTCACGGATCCAGCCGATCAAGCCGATCGTCGACCTGCTCACCCGGCACCACGGCTACCAGGGCTGGGTCCTGCCCCACCACACCTGGCTGCCGCTCGCCGACTTCGACCTGGAGGCGCACCAGAACGACACGTCGTACGTCGTGTCGCAGGGCCTCCTTCGCCGGGTGCTCACGCCGCGCAGGCCCCGGTACGTCAACTCCGTCCTCTTCCTTCCCGGCGGGCGCCGCCCGGGAGCCGCGACGGTGCGCGACCATGGAGCCCATGTCCGCTAGCTCCGCCTCCGGCCCCAGGCCTCCGGGCCCGTTCACCCCACTCGACTTCCAGCTGGTCCTCTTGCGCCGCATGGCCGACCACAACCCGGACCTGGTGGAGGCGGCCCGCCACGAGCTCGGCGCCTCCGTGGCGGACATGCGCGAGGCCAACCGCCGCTGGCAGGCGATGTCCCGCTCGCCACGCTCACGGGGCGCCGCCTCCCGTTACCGCTCGGCCCTCGGCCCGCCCGAGGCCACCGTGACCCGGCGGATCGGCGACCTGGAGTGCGAGGCCCTGTTGTGGCCGGTGCCGCTCTGGCCCGACCTGCGCTTCGAGGTCCTGCGTGCCCCGAACGGCGCGGTGTGGAACGAGTGGCTGATCCGGGCGTCCGGCGCCCCGGGCCCCGCGCTGCGGACCCTCGACGACCTCACCCCCTGGTCGTGCACGGTCGACGAGGCCGCCCGCGCGTTCGCCCCGGCCCGCCCGATGGAAGGCACGGCGCCCACACGCTGGCGGCTCGCCTTCACCGCGCCGGACGGAGCGGGTCAGCCGCGACGCTGCGTCGCGGAGTTCACCTGGGGGCTGCTCCAGCGGCTGTCGTTCACCGATGGCCCCTGACCTCTGCCACGGAGAAGTGCCACTGCCCCGACGGCGAGCGCGAGCGCCACGAGCAGCGCGCTGACCCACAGCGGCGAGCGGTGGCCGAGTCCCGCCGCGAGGGCGATGCCGCCGCCCACGGGACCGATCGCGGCCCCCACGTTCAGCGCGGCCGTGGCGAATCCGCCGGAGAGCGTGGGGGCGCCGGTCGCGGCGTACAGCGCCTGGGTGATCAGCGCCGAGCCGACGCCGAAGGACAGCGCGCCCTGGACGAGGACGAGCACGACCACCGCGCCGGGACGGCCCGCGGTCAGCGCGAGGAGCACCCATCCCGCGAGCAGCGCCACCGCGCCCGTGAGGAGGAACGGGACGGGCCGTGCCTCCGCGAACCGCCCCGCGAGCGTGACCCCGGCGAACGACCCGACGCCGAAGAGCGCGAGCAGCGCGGGCACCCAGCCTTCGGAGAAGCCGGTGACATGCGTGATCACCGGCGACAGATAGGTGAACGTACAGAAGGTCGCGCCGTTCACCAGCGCCCCGAGCAGCAGGATCACCACGAGGCGCGCCTCGCGCAGTGACCGCAGTTCGCCGCGCACGTCGGCCTGGGCGGTGGCGGGAGCGCCGGCGGGCACGGACCGCAGGATCGCGAGGACGGCGGGCACCGAGACGAGGGCCACCGCCCAGAAGGCGGACCGCCACCCCCAGACCTGCCCGAGCAGCGCACCGCCCGGTACGCCCGCGACACAGGCGAGGGTGACACCGCCGAGCAGGACCGACGTGGCCCGCCCCTTGGCGTTCGGCTCGACCATGCCGACGGCGGCGACCAGGGCCACCGCGAGGAACCCGGCGTTGGCGAGGGCGCCGACGACGCGGGTCGCGAGCAGCACGGCGAAGCTGGTGGTCAGCGCGCCCACGACGTGGACGAGCAGGAAGGTGACCAGGAAGGCGAGCAGGGCGGTCCTGGGCGGCCGACGGCGGCCGAGGACGGCCATCAGCGGCGCACCGACGACCATTCCGACGGCGAAGGCCGAGGTCAGGGTTCCGGCGGTGGAGAGGGACACGTCGAGGTCGGCGGCGATGTCGGGGCCGAGACCGGAGAGCATGAACTCGGATGTGCCTTGCGCGAAGACGGCAAGTCCGAGCATGTAGAGGGCAAAGGGCATGAGAAGACTCCGCACCCACGTCATGGGTCGACAAGGCGGCGGCTCAGCCGTGCGGCTGCCGCGCCAAGGAGAAAAGGGGGAATGTCAGTCCGCGCTGCGGCGATGGGTCCGGTGACGTGAGAGAGAGCCACCGGTCATGCCGGCCGGTGGCTGGAGTCTGTCGGACTCGGGACTGGACATGGCCGCAGAGTAGGCACGCCTCCGACGCCACGTCCACCCCATTATCCGGCGGCGGTGAGGATCTCCTCGGTCACCACGGGCAGCGAGTCCGCGTGCAGGGCGAGGAAGAGGTTCGGCTCGACGAGTTCGAGCTCCATGACGCAGGGTTCGCCGTCCGCGTCGTCGACGAGGTCCACGCGCGCGTACAGCAGCTCGGGCGTGCCCGGCACCGCGGCCAGCGCCCGCTCGGCGACGCCCAGTTCGGCGGCGGTCGGCTGCCAGGGGCGCAGATCGGGGTGCGGCATCTTCTCGGCGTCGTACGCGGTGTCGGGCGCGAGCACCGGGCCCTTCTGTATGGCGTGCAGGAACCGCCCGCCCACGTGCACCAGCGCGCGTTCGCCCCTCTCGTCGATGCCGGGCATGTAGGGCTGCACCATCGCGGTCAGGCCCTCGCCGTGCATCCGCTCGATGTGCCGTACGGCGGCCTCGTACTCGCCCTTCCCGTACCGGGCGGCGTAGCGCGCGCCCGCTCCCGCGGTGGGCTTGACGACGAACTCGCCGTCGTCGGCTTCCGATATCTCCAGGGGATCGCCGGGCGCCAGATAGCGGGTCGGCACGACGGGCACCCCCGCCGCCGCGAGGTCCGCGAGGTACCGCTTGTCGGTGTTCCACCGCACCACGGAGGCCGGGTTGGCCAGGACGGTGAGCCGCGCGACCCGTCCCGCCCAGGCCACGAACTCGTCGACGCGCTCGCTGTAGTCCCAGGCGGACCGTATGACGACGAGGTCGAACCGCTCCCAGTCGACCTCCGGGTCGTCCCAGGAGACGGTGGCGACATCGGCGTCCGCCGCGCCGAGCGAGCGTGCCAGCTCGGGGAGGTCACGGTCGAGGCCGGTCTCCAGCTGAGGCCTGCTGGTGACCAGGGCGATCGTGGGGCGGTCGGGTGACACTGGGCCTCCTGGGTTCGATGATCCGCCCCGCAGGCTAACAACTTGTCGACGTGCTCCCGACAAGACCCGTCTCGTACGCGATGATCACGAGCTGCACCCGGTCGCGGGCGTCCAGTTTGGCGAGCAGGCGGGTCAGATAGGTCTTGGCGGTGGCGACGCTGAGGGAGAGTTCGGCGGCGATCTCCGTGTTGGAGAGCCCTCTGCCGACGAGGGTCAGGACCTCGCGTTCGCGGTCGGTGATGCCGGTGATGTTCCCGCGCGGGCGGGAGTTCGGTTGCGGCCGGTCCGCGAACTCCTTGATCAGCCGTCGGGTGACGCTCGGGGCGATCAGGCCGTCGCCGGCGGCGACCACCCGGACGGCGGCGAGGATGTCGTCGAGCGCCATGTCCTTGACGAGGAATCCGGCAGCTCCGGCGCGCAGCGCGCCGTAGACGTAATCGTCGTCGTCGAAGGTGGTCAGGACGATGACGTGCGTGCCCCTGCTCGGGCCCCCGGTGATCAGGCGGGTGGCCTCGATGCCGTCCATGCCGGGCATGCGGATGTCCATCACCACGACGTCCGGCCTCAGTTCACCGACGAGCCGCACGGCTTCGGAGCCGGTGTCCGCCTCGCCCGCGACCTCGATGTCGGGGGCCTCGGTGATGACCATGCGCAGGGCGGCACGGACGAGGGGCTGGTCGTCGACGAGTACGACACGGAAGGGGGCCGGGGCCTGGCTCTCGCTCTGGCTCTGGGTCTGGTCGGCGCTCATCGTGCGCCCGCCGGTACGGGCAGCAGCGCCGCGACCCGGAAACCGCCCTCGGGGCGTGGCGCCGCGGAGAACTCGCCGTGCAGCAGGCCGACCCGTTCGCGCATGCCGAGGAGGCCGTATCCACTGCCGGGAGTGCTGCCGTGGCCGCGTCCGCCGTCGATCACCTCGATGGCCAGTTCCTCGGCACGGCAGTCGACGGACACGCTGCACGAAGCGGTGCTCGCATGGCGCACGACATTGGCGAGTGCCTCCTGGATGATCCGGTAGGCGGATACGTCGATCTCCGGTGGCAGCGGGCGGAGTTCACCGAGCCACCGTACGTCGACGCGGACACCGGCAGCGGTCGTCGTCTCGGCAAGCCGGTCGACGGCGGCGAGACCGGGCTCGGGGCCGAGGGGCACGTCCTTCGTGCCGGGCTCCGCCTCGCGCAGGGCGCCCAGCATCCGGCGCAGGCCGGACAGCGTCTCCCTGCCGGTCGCCTCGATGGCGGTCAACGCGTCCCGCGCTCCCGCGGGTTGGGTGTCGATGACCCGCCGCGCCGCCCCCGCCTGGAGGGCGATGACGCCGATGCTGTGGGCGACCATGTCGTGCAACTCCCTCGCGATGCGCAGCCGTTCCGCGGTGACGGCCTGGGTGGCGGCCTGTGCGCGGAGGTCCTCCGTGTGCACACGGGCCTGATGCACCGTGTTCCCGATGAGCCAGGCGACGAGTCCGATCAGCGCGATGTACGGCTCCGCCGCGATGCCGTCGTCGCGTCCGAAGCCCAGCAGTTCCCGTGGGGCCCAGAGGGCCAACAGCCCCCCGAAGGTCAGGGCGCCCGCGAGCAGCGAGGTCCGGCGGGAGTTCCGGGCCGTGACGAAGCCGAGGGCGACCGTCACCGGCAGGCAGGCCGTCGGCACCATCTCCGTCTGCTGCCAGGCCGCCATCGAGGTGCCCGTGCCCGCCATGAGCAGTCCCGTCGCGATCAGCGGCCGGCGGCTCAGCACGGCGCAGCCCGCGAGGGCCAGGGCGGTGGCGAGGAGCAGGAGCAACGGGGCGCCGAGCCCGTCCATGCCGTCGCGCGGGTAGGAGTACGAGACATCCTGACGGGGCGGCGTCAGGACGTACTGGACGAGGGGCTGGGCCGTCACCGCGCACCACGTCACTGCCGTCCAGACGCCCAGGGGTATGCGCTTGAGCAGGGGAAGTCTCGGGGTGGCGGGCATGCGCTGATCGTAACGAGAAGGTCCACAGCGGTCATCGGACCGTGGTTGTACGGCCACGGTCGACATCCGCCCGCACGATTGTCCGCGGTGGTCCGACGACGCGGGGGCCGCCGTCCCGGCACCGTGTGCCAGGTGATCGAAGTCAACGAACTGACCAAGGTGTACGGCGGCAAGGCCGCCGTCAAGGACCTGAGTTTCACCGTGCGCCCCGGACACGTCACGGGGTTCCTCGGCCCGAACGGCGCGGGCAAGAGCACCACGCTGCGGCTGCTGCTCGGCCTGCACGACCCCACCCGCGGCACGGTCACCATCGACGGGCGCCCCTTCCGCGACCGTCCGCGCGGCCTGCGCCACGTCGGCGCGCTCCTGGACGCGGGCGACGTGCACGGCGGCCGCCGCGCCGCCGCGCACCTGTACGGCCTGGCCCGCGGCAACCGCGTTCCGCGCGCCCGGGTCGACGAGGTGTTGCGCGAGGTGGGGCTCGCGGGTGCTGCGCGGCGCCGCGTCGGCGGCTTCTCGCTGGGCATGCGGCAGCGGCTCGGCATCGCGACGGCGCTGCTCGGCGATCCGCCGGTGCTGCTGTTCGACGAGCCGCTCAACGGCCTTGATCCGGAGGGCGTGAAGTGGGTGCGCGGGCTCTTCCGGCGCCTGGCCGCCGAGGGCCGCACGGTCTTCGTGTCCAGCCATCTCATGTCGGAGATGGAGAACACGGTCGACCAGTTGATCGTCATCGGCCGGGGCGAGTTGATCGCGGCGGAGAGCCTGGCCGACTTCGCGGCGCGGGGCACGCGGCTGAGCGTGACGGTGCGTACGCCGGACCCCCGCAAGCTGACGGAGGCGCTGAGCGCGGAGGCCGCGTCGGTGGAGGCGGACGGCGACACGCTCACCGTCACCGGTCTGCCCGCGCCCCGCATCGCCGAACTCGCCTTCCGGGGGCGGCTCTTGCTCCATGAACTGACGACCCGTACCGCCTCCTTGGAGGAGGCGTTCATGGAACTCACCGCCGACAGCGTCGAATACCTGGCAGGAGAGACGCGATGACGATCCTCACCGCCTCCGTGGCCGCCGAACGCCGCGCCCGCTTCCGCGATCTCGTCGCCGCCGAGTGGATCAAACTCCGGTCGTTGCGCTCGACGGCCTGGGTCCTCCTGCTGAGCGCGCTGTCGGTCCTCGCCTTCAACGTGGGCACGGCCTACGACACCTACCGCTACTGGTCGGAGCGGAACGGCTCCGACCGGGCCGACTTCATCCGTGACGGCATCCCGCTCCTGGAGGCCTTCACCTCGAACGGCGCGCTCGTCTACATGCTGACCGTCGGAGCCGTCGGCGCGCTGCCGGTCGTCGGCGAGTACGGCACCGGCATGATCCGCACGACGTTCACGGCGGTCCCGGACCGCCGCGCGGTGATGGCCGCCAAGGCGACCGTGATCGCCGCGGTGACGACGGTGTTCGGCGCGGTGGTGAGCGCGGCCTCCTTCGCCCTCACCCAGGCGGTCCTGTCCGGACGCGACGCGGGCATCGGGATCTCGCACCCGGGCGCCCTGCGCGCGGTCGTGGCGTCCGCGCTCCTGGCTCCGGTCTGCGCCCTCGCGGGCATGGCGCTCGGCGCGCTTTTCCGGCACGGGGCCACCACCATGGCCGCCGTCTTCGCGGTGCTCATCCTCTTCCCCGCCCTCCTCACCGACGACCGCCGCTGGACGGCATCGGTCTCCCACGCCCTGCCCCTCAACGCCTGGGACCGCCTGGCCCAGCCGGGCGGCCCCCCGGACCTCTACCCATGGACGACCACGGGGGCCTGGACGGTCTACGGGGTCTGGGCGCTGATCGCGGTGTCGGTGGCCGTGACCGCCGTGCAACGCCGCGATCAGTGAGGCCGGCCATCGGTCGCAGGTGTGGAACCAGGTCCGCAGCCCGCTGGAGGGCGTGATCTCGAAAATGCGAACAGGGGAGCAGTTGTTCCCTGGAACAGGTGATCGTCACGCCAGAGATTGCATGTGGCCTCTGTGATTGACGATTATTACGGTGCGCAAGCGACGGGCTGCAGACCGTAGTTACCGCGTTCCCGGTCCATGTCCCATACGGGGTCCGGGAGTTGGAACATCCTGAAAGTCCCACAAGGAGAAGCACCACCATGAACATCATCACGGACGTCGTCGCCGGTATCGCCCACTTCCTCGGCTGGCTGGTCTGACGTCACCCAGAAGTTCTCGCAGCGACGCCGCCTCCCCCGTCCCACGGGAGGCGGCGTCGCCGCGTTCGGCCCTTCCCTACTTCACCCCGGCCGCCCGCACGATCTCCTGCGTGACAGAGCCACCCCGGTCGTCCTCGGCCGAGGCCCGCAGCGAGATGAACTCGGCCGAACCGGGCACCTTCAGCTTGCCGCCCCAGGCCGCCTTCGTGCCGTCCCGGTCCAGCTTCACCGCGCTCCAGCTCTTCCCGTCGTCGTACGACACCTCGAGCTTCCCGCCGCCGATGGTTCCGGTGTCCGGGGCGCCCTTGACGTACTCGGAGAAGATCCCGACCGGCAGGCTCCGGCCGCCCCGCACGTCGCCCGCGAGGTCCGTGTCCACGTCGAACCCGAGGTTCAGCAGCGGCAGGAAGGTCTTCCGGTCGTCCGGCGTCTCCTTCGACCTGAAGGTCCACTCGGAGTGGCCCTTCGTGGCGAGCCGCCACCGCCCCGGGTCGAGCGTCGTGTCCGTCACGACCTTGTACGTGGTCAATGCGGGGTTCGCGTCCCATGCGTACGCCGCCGAACTCTGGCGCCGGTCGACCAGCTTCCCGTCCGCGTGGACCTCGGTGAACTGCGTCATCGAGTCGTCGTTCCACACGTCTCCGAACCCCGTGTGGTCGGGCCCGGAATCACCCCACCCGGGGACGTTGAACTCCAGGTCGTTCCCGGTCCGCTGCTGGCCCCAGCCGAGCCCCGTGCCCAGCCACGGGTGCCACACGGGCTTGAACCAGTCCAGCTCGCCGCGCTTGCCGCCCCGGTACTCGACCAGGCCGCTGCGCTCCTCCAGGGCGCCCGGACCGACCGACACCGACTCGTGCCACAGCTGGCCGGCTCCCGTGGACGCGTAATCCGTCCGCTCCACCGGATAGTTGATCTTCTCCTGGAAACCGATCCCGACGTCGAAGGTGTCCGTCAGCGAGTAGCGGAACTCACCGCCCGCCACGGGCTTCACCGCATGGAACTTCGTCTCCAACACGGCCAGTTCACGCTTCGACGGCTCGTACGTCAGGTCGCGGGGCACCGCGCCCTTGTGGCCCTCGGAGACGTCGTAGACGTACGGAGTGCGTGAGGTCGCCGTCGTCTCCACGGTCCGGCCCGCCTTCGCCGCCGCCCGCAGCCGCGCCCCGTCGGCGGCGTCGACCGTGCCGATCCGCAACGGCCGGTCCGCGTTGTCGTCCGTGCCGAACCAGGCGTTGAGCCTGCCCGGCGCGTCGTCCGTCACGAACAGCGCCTGCACGCCCGCGTCCTGGGCCGCCTGGCCCAGCTGCTCGGGTGTCGCCCCCGATCCGGGGTCGCGCCGCACGATCACGGCCTTGCCCTTCACGTCCTTGCCCGCGTACTCGGCAGCCGTGCCGCCGCCCACGTCCACGATCCGCAGCTTGCTCCGCCCGTCGCCGACCGTGCCGCCGGGCTGCGCGACCACCTCGCCGAGGCCCTTGACGTCCAGGGACGGCTTGCCGAGGCGCCAGACGGTGCGGTACTCGAAGCTGCCGTCGGTCACCTTGGCGGTCGGTGCCGCGAAGACGCTGTCGTACTTGACGGGCACCTGGACCGCGCCCTGCAGAACGGCGCCGTTCGCACGGCGGTCGTACTCCATCAGGAGCTGGCGGGTCTCCGTCCGCTTGCCGACGTCCACGCCGACCTCCCGCAACTTCCTTCCGTCCAACGTCACTTCACGGTCCCGGTCGAGGACGATCTCGGGCGCGGCGAGGAAGCCGAGACCCAGCGAGTCCTTGCCCTTGGCGCCGCGCACGTCGAGGAAGGAGGAGAGCGAGTACGTGCCGGGCTTCAGGCGCAGTTCCAGCGTGCCGGACGCACCGACCTCCGCCTGGACGGGGTCGACCTGCTCCGCGAGCCGCTGGTAGACGAGGCCCGCCCCGGTCGCGGCGCCGTCACGGTCCTTGACGTGGACGGTGAGCGTGTACCGCTCCTCCTCCTTGACCAGGCCGAACGCGGTGTGCGCGACGGGCTTCCCGGCGGCGCTCGCGACGATGCGGCCACTGGTGTTGCCGACGGGCGCCTTCGCGCCGTCGCCGGTCACCGTGGTCGACGCGGTGCCGTGCGCGGGGACGGTGAGCGTCTTGTCCGCGAGAGTGGCGACACCCTCGGCCGCTCCCTCGGCGGCGAGGCTCAACTCCACCGCCGCGTCGGACGCGTTCGTGTACGTCACCGTCCTGCTGACCGGCTTGTTGCCCTCGTAGGGCCAGGAGTAGAAGCCGAGGTCGGCGCTCCCGCTCGCGGTGACCCGCGCGCTGATGGCGTCGGGCACGCTGACCCGCCCCGCGCCCAGCTCGTACGCCGACGCGTCCAGTCGCGCGGACGTCGACATCAGGGCGTCCTTGAGGCGGGCCCCGCTCCAGTCCGGGTGCTTCTCGGCCAGCAGGGCGGCCACGCCCGCGATGTGCGGTGTCGCCATCGACGTGCCGCTCATCTCGGTGTAGTAGCCCTCGCCCTCGGTCAGTTGGGAGCGGGCGGCGAGGATGTCGACGCCCGGCGCGGACAGGTCCGGCTTGAGGGCGTTGTCGCCGGCGCGCGGGCCCTGGCTGGTGAAGTAGGCGGCCTGGTCGGCGGAGTCGACGGCGCCGACGGTCAGCGCGGAGTCCGCAGCGCCGGGCGAGCCGATCGAGGAGGGGGCGCCGGTGTTGCCCGCGGCGATGACGAAGAGGGCGCCGGTCTCCTTGGAGAGGGTGTTGACCGCGGCCGCCATCGGGTCGGTGCCGTCGCTGGCCTCCTGTGAACCGAGGCTCATCGAGACGACCTTGGCTCCGACGTCCTTGGCCGCCCACTCCATGCCCGCGATGATCTGCGACTCGCTGCCGGAGCCCTCGTCACCGAGCACCTTGCCGACGGAGAGCGTGGCGCCCGGCGCCACCCCCTTCTCCTTGTCGGCTTCGGACTCGGCGCCGCTGCCGCCGACGGTCGAGGCCACATGGGTGCCGTGGCCGTTGCGGTCGGCGACCTCCTCGCCCGGGATGAAGCTCTTGGTGGCATCCACCCGGCCCTTGAGACCGGGGTGCCCGGCATCGACCCCCGTGTCGAGGACGGCCACCTTCACGCCCTTGCCGGTGAGTCCGGCCTCCCATGCCTTGGGGGTGCCGATCTGCTCGTTGCTCTGCGCCATGTCGGCCTCGACGCGCCCGTCGAGCCAGATCTTGTCGATGCCGTCCGCGAGACCGACACCCGAACCCGCCCTCGTACGCGCCGACTCGGCGGCCCCCGGCGCGACGTCCCGCCAGAAGGTGCCCGGCTCGGCCGCCTTCACCGCCAGACCACCCACGCTGGGCAGCGAGCGCACCTTGTCGGCGCCACGGGGCGTCGCCGGGCCCGCGTCACGGCGCGCGCTCTTGTCGTACGTGACGATGAGCGGCAGCCCGCCGCCCCTCTCGTCCCCGAGCCCCTGGCGTATCAGCTCCGTCACGTCGAAGAGCCGCTCGTCGAGGGCGCCCGCGCTCAGGTAGGGCCGCGCCTCGTCCGGTACGACGGTGATGCGGTCCCCCGCGATCTCGCTCCGGACGGCTCCGGTGGCCCCCGCGGGCCGGTCGACGGTGACGGTCCGCTTGCCGTCGCCGAGTTCCGTGACGGTGACCTTGTCGCCGGTGACCAAAGTGACCGTGTGGGCGGCGCGCGCGGCGGAGGTGGCAGGGATGGCCCGCCCTCCCGGCGCGTCGGAAGGAGCCGCGACAGCGGCCTGCCCGGCCGGCAGCAGCGCGAACGCGAGGCCGACGGCAGGCAGCAGCCCGGCTCTTCGCCACGCGGGTGATCGGGTCATGGGTGCCCTCTCTTCGTCGGACCCGGGCGGGGGTGGTTCCCGGGTGCTGCGAAAAGTGTCGGGGGGCTTGTGTTGCGGGGGTGTTGACAGGTGCTGGCGGGAAGCCGCCAGGGCACCTTCCCGCCACGCTCACCCGTACGCGCCCGTCGCCCGGGACACGGGTGACAGGCACAACGACCTTCCGTAACAATGCGGTTGGCAGGCGTGGCACGGGTACGACGGGGGCATGGATGGACGATCTGGTGGAGTTCACGACCGACGACGGCACGCCGGTCGTCATGGCCGACGTGGAGGACACGCACGGCTCCCACCTCATCTCGCGCGGCGAGGGCCCCTCCCGTGCGGTCCGCACCTTCGAGGAGTCCCTCGCCGGAGCCCGCGCGGCCGCGGAGTCCGCGCTGCGGGTGTTCCGTGACGGCAGCCTGCGCCCGGACTCGGTGGAGATCGAGTTCGGTGTGCGGATGTCGGCGGAGGCGGGCGCGGTGATCGTCAAGGGCACGGCGGAGGGCCACCTGGTGGTGCGCCTCGCCTGGACCCCGGACGGACCCGCCACCGCGACCCCGCCGGAGGCCACCCCCGCCCCATGAGCAGCGCATCGTGGCATGCCCGCATCGCGTGCGGGGGCGACGTCGGGGCGGGGTTCCTCGTGTCCGAACAGCACGTGCTGACCTGTGCGCACGTCGTCCGCGGCAGCGTCGGCGGCTCGCCGGTCACCGTCTCCTTCCCGCACCGCGAGGATCTCGGCGTCGTGAGCGCCTCCGTCGGGGCGCACGGCGGCTGGGACGGACACGGCGGCGACCTGGGAGACCTCGCGGTCCTGGAGCTCGCGCACCCGGTGCCGGTACGGCCCGCCGAGTTCGCTGCGCCCGACGACGCGTACGCCGAACCCCGACCCCGGCTCCTCGTGTACGGATTCCCCAAGGGCTACCGCGAGGGCACCCTCGCCGAGTACCGCGCCACCGCCGCCCAGCGGATCGCCGACGAGTGGGTTCAGCTGGAGGCGTGGAGCGCACACGGACAGCCTTTGGCCCCGGGGTTCAGCGGCGCGGCGGTGACCCTCGCGGACAGCAACCAGGTGGTGGGCATGGTGTCGGCGGCCACGCGCGCGTCCAGCGGCGTGCGCAACGGACGCATGCTGCCCACCTCCGTCATGGCGCGCTACTGGCCCCCGCTCAGCGACCTGGTTCCCCTCCCCGGCCATCGGCGCCCCGCGAAGGAACGGCTGCGCGCCTTGGTGGACCGGGCGGCGGACACCGGCGTCGCCCGCGCCCCGGAGCGGCTGTACCGCGACGCGGTGGGCCCGCTCGGGCCGCCCGTGCCGCCGGAGGGCTTCGGCTCGCTGTGGTCGGCGGCCTGGTACATCCTCTGGGAGGTCGACGACCCGGACGCGGTGACGCGCCTCGCCGACCGTCTCGCGAACCTGCTCGAAGCGCCCGCGGCCCCCGCCCCGCCGAGGCCGGGAGAGCCGCCCGCCTGGTCCCCCATCCTCGTCGAGATCGACCACAGCGGCGCGGGCGACGACCAGCTCCTGGTCGAGGTGTCCGCCTACCGCGAGGGGCTGCGCCACCCCGTGAGCTCACACACCCTGCCCGCGGGGCAGGTGCGCGCGTACGTCCAGGAGCACGTCGACGACGCCTTCTCCCATCTCACCCCCGGCACGGACGAGTTGCTGGCGTTCGTGCTGCCCCGCGCGCTGCTCAACTGGCCGGTGGCCCGGTGGGAGTGCGGGGCCGACGACCCGACCCCGCTCGGCTGCTCGTACCCCCTGGTCGTGACCGACCGGTCCCGCCGCAAGGGCGGCCTGCGGCACCGTCTTGCCCGCACATGGGAGCACCTGGACGACAGCCCGGCGACCGTTCTGCACCGCGTCGAGTGCGGCACCGAGGAGAAGCCGAACAAGCTGCGGTTCCGGCTGCGGCGCGACGGCGCGGGTCTGGCCGGGTTCGCCGTGCCGCCACGCGCCGAGCGCACCGGCACCGACGCCGACGTGACGCACTTCGACGTCTCGCTCACCGTGCCGGTGCCGGTCATCCTGTGGCCGCGCACGGGCTGCGAGGACCCCGGCCACCGCGACGACACGACCTGCGCGGGCTCCGACTTCCTGGACCGCATCGCCGCCCACATCGAGGGGCACTCGCCCGCCGAACTCCCGCGCGCCATCCTGACGTTGCGGGAGACCGCGGAGGCGTCGGACGAGCCGGACACCCACTGGGCGAGGGACGTGCAGCTCCTCTGGGACGACCCTCGCTGCTTCCCCGACGCACCCGCCGCCCACCGCCACTCCCCCGTCGCCTGAGCCCGCCGCACGCATCCTGAGCCCGACGCAGAAATACGGAGAACCCCGATCATGTCCCTGTGGCCCGTCTACACCGGCACGAACGAGCCCCACGACGGGATCACCCGGCTGCCTCCGCCGCCGCCCTGGCGCGCCTTCGACGGCGGCCCGGCCCTCGACACGCCCACGGACGACGGCTCGGCGACTTCCCCGGACCGCGTGCACCGGGCGCACACGTACCGGGCCACGGAAACCTGCGTGCAACTGGTCAACGCGGCGCTGTACTTGCGGCGTCCGCTCCTGGTGACGGGCCCTCCGGGCAGCGGCAAGTCGAGCCTCGCGTACGCGGTGGCACGGGAGTTGGGCCTCGGCCCGGTGCTCCGCTGGAACATCACGAGCCGCAGCGCCCTGCACGACGGCCTCTACCAGTACGACCCGCTGTCGCGGCTGTACGCGGCGGGGCGCGCCCCGCGGACC
The DNA here is from genome assembly GCF_053610705.1 of Streptomyces sp. NPDC054872. Lineage (NCBI taxonomy): Bacteria > Bacillati > Actinomycetota > Actinomycetes > Kitasatosporales > Streptomycetaceae > Streptomyces > Streptomyces sp. NPDC054872. Next base: position 143,161 of record NZ_JBSGYY010000007.1, read on the forward strand.
AGGGCGTCGCGGGACGGCGCGGGCGTCGAGGACCACCTCCGCCTCGGCCCGCTCGGCACGGCACTCCTCCCCTACGAACGCCCGCGCGCCCTCCTCATCGACGAGATCGACAAGAGCGACCTGGACCTGCCCAACGACCTCCTGAACATCCTGGAGGAGGGCCAGTACGAGATCCCCGAGCTGGTACGGATCGCCAAGCACACCCCGAAGGCGGCCCTCCTGGCCGATGGCTCGGACGACCCGGTGACCGTCGAGCGCGGCCGTGTGCGCTGCCGCGCCTTCCCCTTCGTCGTCCTCACCAGCAACGGCGAGCGCGAGTTCCCGCCCGCGTTCCTGCGCCGCTGCGTCACGCTGCGCCTCCGCCAGCCCCGCGACGAGCACCTGGAGGAAATCGTCCGGGCCCACCTCGGCGAGCCCGACGCCTACGCCCGCACGCTCATCGCCCGCTTCCTGGAGCGCGGCACCGGTGGCGAACTCGCCACGGACCAGCTCCTGAACGCGATCTACCTGACCGGCGCGGCGGGTGTCGACGCGGGGTCACGCGACGAGCTCGCGCGACAGCTGATGCCGTACCTCACGCAGGCCGCGGACCCGGGCCCCGATGCACTCTGACACGCCCCGGCGCCGGGGCCCCGTCGCGCGGCTCGCCGATCTCCTCGCGGAGGCGGCGGACGGGTCACGCCCCACGTCGACCGAGCTGGCCGAACTCCTGTGGCTCGCGGGGCAGATGGACGGCGCCGAGCCGACGCGGCAGGAACCCTCCGCCGACCCGGCGCCGACAGAGCCCACGCCATCGCCGGTGAGCCCGTCGCCGGCTCCGCACCCGGCCGATCCCACCCCTGCCGCCGCGCCGGACGACCGGGTGCCGCTCCTGCTGCCCGCCCGGCCCGACGGCACGTCCGCGGCCTCCGCTCCTTCCGGGAACCCGGCGAGCGCCTGCGACGCACCGGAGGCGGCAGCCGACCACACCCCGGTCCGGGTCCCCGTCCCCCCGATGGTGACGCACCCCCTTACCCTCCAGCGTGCCCTGCGCCCCTTGAAGCGCCGCGTCCCCTCCCCGGTGGGCCAGGTCATCGACGAGGAGGCCACGGCCCACCGCATCGCCCGCCTCGGCGGCCACCCGCGCGGCTGGCTGCCGGTCCTGCGCCCCGCCGAGGAACGCTGGCTGCGCCTGTGCCTGGTGTACGACGCGGGCCCGACCATGCCGATCTGGCGCCCCCTGATCCACGAACTCCACACGGCGCTCGCCCAGTCCGGCATCTTCCGCACGGTGGAGCTGCACCGCGCGGAGCCGAACGGCACGGTCCCGCCCCAGGCGGCGCACACCCCCGCGGCGGGCCGCACGGTCACCCTGGTGATCAGCGACTGCATGGGCCCGCAGTGGCGCGACGGCACGGCGGGCACCCGCTGGTACCGCACGCTGCGCCGCTGGGCCGCGCACCAGCCGGTGGCCGTGATCCAACCGCTCCCGGAACGCCTGTGGCGCACCACGGCTCTGCCCACGACTCCGGGCTCGCTCTCGGCCCCGCACCCGGCGGCACCATCCGCGGCCCTCGCCTTCACGCAGTACGCGCCCTCGGAGGCGCCGCCCGACGGGGCGCTGCCGATCCCGGTCCTCGAACCCGCCGGGACGTGGCTCTCCAACTGGGCGGCGCTGGTGGCGGACCCGGGCGGGGCGCGGCTGCCGGGGGCGGTGGGGTGGCTGGGCCCGGCTCCGGCACCGCCGGACGTCGAGGGCTCCGCCGGGGATGTCCCGCGGCTCACCGCCGAGGACCTCGTGCTGCGCTTCCGCTCGACGGCCTCCCCCGAGGCCTTCCGCCTGGCGGGTCATCTCGCCGTGGGCGAGGCCCGGCTGCCGGTGATGCGCCTCGTCCAGGCCGCGGTGGAGGAGCGCCCGCGTCCGCAGCATCTGGCGGAGGTCATTCTCAGCGGGATGCTGGTTTCGGACGGGGGCGCCGGGGCGTACGCATTCCGTCACGGGGTGCGGGAGTTGCTGCTCCGCACCCTGCCGCGTACCGCGCGGGGCCGTACGCGGGAGCTGCTCGCCCGGGTCGGCGCACTGATCGACGACCGGGCGGGCACGGCACCCGGGGAACTGCGGGCGGTGGCGGCGTCCGGCGGGGGCGCGGGCGCGGAGACACCCCTGGGCGAGCCCTTCGCGACAGTCACTCCGGACAGTGTGCGGCAGCTGGGCGGGGGCCGGCAGGCGGGGTTTCTCGGCGATCGCTACCGGGTGGTGCGGCGGATCGGGCGGAGCGGCAGCGTGTGGCTCGCGGAGGATCTGCGCCGGGGCGGGCAGCCCGTGGTGGTGCAACGCTATCCGCAGGCGCCGCAGTGGCTCCGCCGCGACTTCACGCGGGCGGCGCGGCAACTGTCCCGGTTCCGCCACGCGCATGTGGCCGCCGTACGGGACTACGCGAATGGTGAAGTCCCCTACCTGGTCACGGATTTCATCGAGGGACGCAACCTCGCGGAACTCCTGGCGGACCACCGGGACGGCCTGCCCGCCCACCTCCTCCTCGACCTGGTACCGCCCCTCGCCCGTGCGGTCTCCGCCCTGCACACCGCGGGCATGACCCATGGCGCCCTCTCCCCCGCCTTCGTGCGGCTCCCGCCCCAAGGGGGCGCCGTACTCTGCGGCTTCACGCTGATCCCCTACGGCGAGGAGAGCGGCGCTGCCGACCTCGCCGCACTCGGTCGCCTCGTCCGCCAGATGTACGCCGGGACCGGCGGGGGCTCAGGGACGGACCTGTTCAGACCGTCGGACACGGATGCGGCCGACACGGCGACGCCCTCTGAACCCGACGAGCGGGTCGACCTGTTGAGACCGTCCGGCACACCCGTCCACCGCGGCGACGGTGAGCCCGACGGCAGGGGCGAGCCCGGGGGCATGAGCGGGCTCGGTGGAATCGGCGAGCCCGGGGGCATCGGCGAGACGCTCCTCTCAGCCGTCGCGGACCTCGGCTCCACCGATCCGGAGCGCCGGAGCCAGGGCCTCCAGCGGCTCACGCGGCTCTCCACGCCCGCGTCGTACGAGCGCACGTACTCCCTGCTGGGCCCTCTTCGCGTCGCCCGCGGCGGCCGGCCCCTGGCCACCGGCAGCGGCCGGGAGCAGGCCATGCTCTGCATGCTGCTGCTCCGGCGGGGCCGTGACGTGCCCCTCGACGAGATGGTCGACGGCGTCTGGGGGGCGGGCGCCGCGCCCGCCGACGCCCCTCGTCTCCTCGGCACTTACGCCTCCCGCCTGCGCAACGCCCTCGGACCCGACTCCGTGGTGGCCGGGAACGGCACCTACGCGCTGGCGCTCCCGACCGGCCCCGACGTGGTCGACCTGTTCCGCTTCCAGCGGCTTCACGACGACGCCCGTGACGCCCGTTTCGCGGGGGACCCCACCCGGGCCCGCGATCTGACCGGATCCGCCCTGGAGCTGTGGCGCGGCAACCCGCTGGAAGGCGTCCCCGGCCCGGCGGCCCGCGCCACCCGCGCCGACATCAACCGCCTGCGGCAGTTCCTCCTCCAGACGCGACGTGAGCTGAACCGGGAACTCGGCGCGAGCGAGGAGGAGCAGGAGCAGGATCAGGCCGAACTGGACGCGCCACTGGGCGAGTTCCCGCACGCCGACGACGAGGTGCTCACTCCGAACGAGGAACTCCCCGGCGACCAGCTCGACGACCTCGGCGTCCGGCGGGAGACCCCGGACGACCAGCCGACCACCGTCACCTTCGAGTACCTGGCCCGCCCGACGGGACGCCAGGAGGACGTACGGGAGAACCTGGGCCGGGAGATCTCCCACCTCCTCAGCCGGGGCGGCATCACCCCCGATCAGTTCGCGATGCGTCCCCGTCCCCGCGGCTGGGACGTGACCGTGGCCCCCGAAGTGCACGTCCTGCACGTACTGACCACGATCGTCAACGAACTCCCGTCCGCGCTGGAGGCCTTCCCCGTACTCGGGCTCGGGCTCGGGGTCACCTTCACCCATGAGCCGGACCCGACGGTCTCGGCGCCCACAATCCCGTCCGGACCACGGCGTCTGCTGGGGCGCGACGGCAGACGCGCCGTCGTGATCGTCTCCAACTTCCTGCACCAGCGCCTCAACGAGTCGGGCCCTCTGGCACACCGGTTCGATCCGGTCCCGCAGTCCGACGACTGGTACTGCGAGGTGTCCACCGGGCAACCCCCCGCCGCGCTGCCCGGCACCGTCGAAGCCGTCCTTCTCGGCTTCGACGGAACCCTCGCCCGGCTCTACTCGGAACAGGCCGCCCGCCACGCCGCCCGCGCCCTCACCGCCCTCATCGCCGAGTGGCGTGATCCTGAGGAGGCGCTGGCCGGCACCCCCCTCCTGCCCGGGCATCACCCGGCGGGCGGCACGTCCGACCACATCCATCCCATGGATGTGCTCCGCCCCTTCGCCCGGCACCGCACGCTGGCCCGGGAGCTGGGCGCGCGCCTGGAGGAGATCGAGATGCAGGCCGCGCTCACCGCGAAGCCGGAGCCTTACGTCGCGTCCGTCCTGCACACCCTGGCCCAGCCCGAGAGGGCCCTCCGCCTGGCCGTCGTCACCGACACGTCGCCTCGGGCGGTGGTGGCCTATCTGGGCGCCAAGGGGCTCCATCTCCCCGGAGTCGAGATCCACGGCCGCACCTCGGACCTCACCCTCCTCATGCCCGACCCCGACTGCCCGCGCCGCGCCCTGGCCCAGCTGGGCATCCCGGCGGACCGCTGCGTGATGGTCGGTTCCACGACGGCGGAGGCGGCCGCCGCGCAGAGCCTGCGCATCGCCTTCATCGGTTACGCCCAGAGCCCCACCGCCCGCGAACGCCTCACCGCCACCGGCGCACACACGACGATCAGTGACCTGTCCCACCTGATCGACCTGCTCCCCAACCGCTGAACGCCCCACCGGCCAATTGGCAACGCGCCTACGCCTCCGGCTCCCTCGCGTCGTACCGGGCGAACCTCCGCCAGCGCAGGGCCAGCAGCCCCACGGCCACGACGCACGCGACACCGCCCCCGGTGACCGCCACCGAAGGCGACGCCAGATCCCCCACCGACCCCGCGATGAAATCCCCGAGCCGGGGCCCGCCCGCCACCACCACGATGAAGACGCCCTGCAGCCTGCCCCGCATCTCGTCCGGCACGGCCGCCTGGAGCATCGTGCTCCGGAACACCATCGAGATCGTGTCCGCGCAGCCCGCAAGCGCGAGGAAGAACAGCCCAAGCCACAGGTTCCGGGTGAGGCCGAAGACGGCGATCGCCGTGCCCCATCCGGCCACCGCGACGAGGATGGCGAGCCCGTGCCGCCGGATCCGCCCCAGCCACCCGGAGAACACCGCACCGAGCAGCGCCCCCACCGCGGGCGCCGCGACGAGCAGGCCCACCGTCTTCGCGTCGCCCCCGAACCACACCACCGCCACCGCGGGGAACAGCGCCCGGGGATGGGCGAACACCATCGCGCACATGTCCGTGAAGAAGGTCATCCGCAGGTTCGGCCGGGTGGCGAGGAACCGCAGGCCGTCGAGGACCGAGGCGCGCTTGCGGCGCACCCCTTCCTCCGCGCCCTCCGGCCGCATCGCCGGCAGCCGCCACATCGCGTACAGGGACGCGCTGAAGGCCACCGCGTCCACCGTGTACGCGGCCTGGTATCCCCACAGGCCGACGATGAGGCCGCCCAGCATGGGGCCGAGCATCGTGCCACCCGTCGTCGTGATCGACGACAGCGCGTTGGCCGCGGGCAACTGCTCCGGCGGGAGGAGCCGCGGGATCATCGAGGACCGCGCCGGTGAGTTCAGCGCACCGCAGACCGCCTGCAGCGCGACCACGGAGTACAGGAACCACACGTGGTGGAAGCCCGCGAACGCCCCCGCGGCCAGCGCGACGGAGAGCCCGCACGAGCCGAGCGACGAGTAGAGGCCGAGCTTCCGCCGGTCCACGGTGTCCGCGATCGCGCCCCCGTACAGGCCGAACACGACGAGGGGGACCAGCGAGAAGAGTCCCACCAGGCCGACCGAGAAGCTGGAGTGCGTGATGTCGTACACCTGGAGGGAGACCGCGAGCGCGGTCATCGCCTGGCCGATCCAGGAGATCGTGTTGCCGGCCCAGAGACGGCTGTAGTCGACGGACGTACGCAAAGGCGTCAGATCGGCGAGTATCCGCCTTTTCGTGACGGGCCCCCGGGGCTCCACTGGTAGCGGGGACAGCGGGGGGTCGCCGGCGGCTCCGTCTATTCGAGAGCCGTCGGCTTCGTCTTCTTCCGGGGGCGTGTCCGGGGGCGTATGCGTCACACGGGATGCTAACTGTGCCGCCCGCGACGCGATCAAGACCACCCGTGCGGCGGCACCCCGCCCGGCTCAGCCCAACGCGCGCGCCGCCCGCGGCCACCGCACGATGCGAGAGGGGACCGTCGTCCGACGGTCCGTACGGTCTGCGCTCTCGGGAGGATCTGCCATGACCGTCAGTCTGGAGCAGTTGCGCCGCTGCCACATCGCCGTCGACCTGGGTGCCGCGAGGACCCGGGTGTTCGTGAAGGGCGCCGGACTCGTCGTCGACGAGCCCAGCGCCGCCGCCGTGAACACACGCACGGGCGCGCTCATCGCGGTCGGCCAGTTCGCCGAGCAGATGACGGGACGTACCCCGGGATACATCCGGGTCGTGCGGCCGGTCTCCGGCGGCACCGTCGTCGACATCGAGATGGCCCAGCGCATGCTGCGCCACCTCCTGGGCGAGAAGCTCCGCCGCACCCTGCGCCGCAAGCCCCGGCTGCGCGCCGCCGCCTGCACGCCGCACGACGCGGACCCGCTGGCCCAGCGCGCCGCCGTCGAGACGATGGTCGGGCTCGGGGCGCGCAGGGTCGAGCTGGTGGACACGCTCATCGCGGCCGCGGTCGGCTGCGGGCTGCCCGTGGAGCAGCCGGAGGCGACCATGATCCTGGTGTGCGGGGCCGCGACGACGCAGGTCGCGGTGCTGTCCCTCGGGTCGATCGTGACGGCCCAGCGGATCCCGGTCGGCGGCGAGGCCATCGACCGCGCGATCGTCCAGCACCTGCGCCAGCACCACGAGCTGGTGCTGCCCAGCCAGTCGGTACGCCCCCTTCAGCTCGCCCTGCGCGGCAACGGCCTCACCCCGAACGGGCCGGAGTCGACCGAGATCCACGGCCGTGACGTCGCCACGGGCCTGGCCCGGTCGGTGCACGTGAACACCGCCGCCGTCCGCGAGGCGATCCACACGCCGCTCACCGCCGTGCTCGACGGCATCGGCAAGGTGCTGCGGGACTGCCCGCCCGACCTGGTCGCCGACCTGGCCGACCGCGGGATCATGATGGTCGGCGGCAGCGCGCTGCTCCCGGGCCTCGACCAGATGCTGCGGGACGCTACGGGGATGCCGGTGCAGATCGCCGAGCGGCCGGACGTGTGCGCCGTGCTCGGGCTCGGGGCGATGCTGGAGGGCAAGATCCAGCCCCTGGTCCTCAACCCGCTCTCCGGCTGACCGGGTTCGGGACTGGCACCTGGTGGTCACGTTGACGGGCCCGGTCGAGAAGGCGTGGGTCGCCGCCCGATGAACGGCGACGACCTGCCCCTCTCCCTGGTGCCTCTCCTGGACGCGGTGCTCGGCGTCGGCTCGGACCTCGAACTGCACACCACGCTCCAGCACATCGTGGAGAGCGCGACCGAGCTGACCGGCGCCCGGTACGGGGCGCTCGGTGTCATCGACCCCGGGCACGGCAAGCTGACCGACCTGTTCACGGCGGGCCTGACCGCGGCCGAGCGGGAGCGCATCGGCCCCCTCCCCGACGGCCACTCGGGCCTTCTGGGCACCCTGATCCGCGAGCCGAGGCCGCTCCTCCTGGACGACCTGACGGCGGACCCCCGCTCGTGCGGCGTACCGCCGGGGCACCCGGAGATGCACAGCTTCCTGGGCGTTCCGGTGCACGTCCACGACGAGGCGTTCGGCAATCTCTACCTCACCGAGAAGCGCGCGGGCCGCTTCACCGAGGAGGACCTGCAACTGCTGCGCGTCCTGGCGAGCCAGGCGGGCATCGCGATCGGCAACGCCCGCCTGTACGAGGCGGCCAGGCAGCGCGAACGGTGGATCGACGGTGCCGCCGCGGTCACCACGGCCCTGCTCACCGGCGAACCTGCGGCCGACGCGCTGATGACGGTCGCCGAGCAGGCCCGCATCCTGGCGAGCGCGTCGGCGGGGGTGATCCTGCAGCCCACGGACCAGGGCGGCATGCGGATCGTCGCGGCGGCGACGGAGGAGGAGGACGGCATCGCGCCCCCGAGCGGCGCCGAGACCCACCCGCACGCCCTCCAGAACGACCTCATCGGCACGACCATCGAGCCCGGCAGCGCGGTCCTGGAACAACTCCTCGGGGGCGAGCCGGTGTTCGTCGAGGATTCCGCGACGGACCCCCGGATGACCACGCACGTACGGACCAACTTCGGTCCCAGCATGATGCTGCCGCTGCAGGCGGGCGGACGGCTCATCGGGACACTCGCGCTGCCCCGCCGCAGGGGCGAGCGCGCCTACACCTCCGTGGAGCGTCTGCTCGCCACCCAGTTCGCCTCCCAGGCCGCGCTTGCCCTCGTCCTGGCGGACGCCCAGCAGAGCAGGCAGCGCCTGGCGGTGTTCGAGGACCGCGACCGCATCGCCCGCGACCTGCACGACCTCGTCGTCCAGCGGCTCTTCGCGACGGGCATGATGCTGGAGTCGACCCGGCGCAGGGACACGTCGCCCCAAGTGGAGTCGACGCTCGACCAGGCCGTGGACGAGCTGGAGTCCACCATCCAGGAGGTCCGCACGGCGATCTTCGCGCTCCAGCAGCCACCGGCCGACGCCCCGACCACGTTCCGCGGCAAGGTGCTCCGCGAGACGGCGGGCGCGGCGGCGGTGGTCGGCGTCCAGCCCTCGGTGCACTTCACCGGAGCCGTCGACGCCCGCGTCACGGAGCCGACGGCGGGCCACCTCCTGGCAGCCCTGCGCCGCGCCCTGGCCGCCGCGTCGCGCCGCACGGACGTCACCCGCATCGAGGTGGCGGTGGACGCGAGAGCGACACTGCCGGACGGCCGCACGGGTGTACGCCTGACGGTCTACGACGACGGTACGACGGACGGCGTCGGCACCGGCACGACAGCCACCTGGCAGGCACCGCTCTAGGCGGAGGCCGCTCTACGGAGCCGCGCCTACGCCGCTTCGTAGCGATGGGCCACCCCGCCGCGCCACTTCACCCACGCGGGATCGTCCAGGAACTCCTCGGCGTCCGGCAGCCCGGCGAGGCGCAGGAACTCGACGACGTCCGCGTCGGAGTGCGCGAGGCCGAGGATCTCCCCTCGGACCGTCACCCGGCGGCCTCCGGTGCCCGCGGGCGGATGTACGGTCACCGGCGCGGCCTCCGTGGGCCCGGCGTGCGCGGTCAACGCCGCTTCCGCGTCTGCACGTACCAGGCCGCGGCCAGGCCGATGAGCACCAGGACGATCAATATCTTCATGAGCCCCTGCTGCCCCGGATTCCGGGACTGAAGCTCGCCCGCACGTCACTTCAGAGAGAAGGACGGGGGAGGTTTGCACTACTGACGCAGGTGGAATCGTTCCTGCGCCCCAGCGCTTCGGTGGGGCGGGTGGGACTCGAACCCACGGCCGACGGATTATGAGTCCGCTGCTCTAACCGGCTGAGCTACCGCCCCTAACGGCGCGTCGCGCACATTTGTGCGCGCCGTCTGCCGCAGCATAGCCGCTCATACGATCTCCTGCTTCGGATGGTCGGCATCGCTCGACCATGAGGACCGCAGGGCTGCCCCGATGGTTCCACCAGGCACGAAAAAGGACCCTTGAGAGCAGTCTCAAGGGTCCTTCTCACAGCTCTCCCGACTGGACTCGAACCAGTAACCTGCCGGTTAACAGCCGGCTGCTCTGCCAATTGAGCTACAGGAGACCGAGCTCCCCCGACTGGACTCGAACCAGTAACCTGCCGGTTAACAGCCGGCTGCTCTGCCAATTGAGCTACAGGGGATCGTCTCGTTGCATCGAACGCAGCTACCTGGGAACTCTCCAGGCGGCGGGCGGTCGCTGCGACACATACATTAGCGCAAGCAGGGGGGTGCTCCGCCAATCGGTATCCCCACCGCCCGCACAGGGCAGCAGACGAGCGAACAGACGATCGATGCCGACGCAAGGGAAGGGTGGCAGCCATGCGCTACCGGCTCACATTCGTCGCGGGAGTGGCTCTCGGGTACGTGCTCGGTACCCGGGCAGGCCGCGAGCGCTACGAGAAGCTGAAGAAGTCCGCCCGCGAGTTCGCGCAGAACCCGGCGGTGCGCAACACCGTGGAGTCCGCGACGCAGCAGGGCCGCGACGTGGCGGGCAAGGCCTTCCACTCCGTGTCCGAGAAGGTCGGGGACCGGGTCCCGGACTCGGTGGCCGACCGGGTGCGGTCGCTGCGCGAGCGCGGGCAGGGCAGTGGTGAGGACGACTGGGGCACCAGCAACACGTGACCGGGGCGGCTCCTGGGAGCTGAGGTACGGGTCACGTCGCGCGGTGCGGCAGAATTCCAGGCATGGGGATAGTCGCAGGGTTGGACAGTTCGCCCGATTTCACGCGCATCGTGGTCTGTGACGCGGACACGGGCGCCGTACTCAAGCAGGGCTATGCCCCGCATCCGACGGAGGGCCCCGATGGAGGCGGCCGTCCGTCGGACGTGGATCCGCAGGCCTGGCTGCTCTCGCTCGGTGAGGCGGCGGGCGGCGGACTGCTCGAAGGCGTACAGGCCATCGGCGTCTCCGCGCAGCAGAACGCGGTCGTCCCCCTGGACCAGCACGGCAACACCGTGCGGCCCGCGCTCGTCGGCAACGACCGGCGGGCGCAGGTCGCGGCCGCCGACCTGATCGACGGCCTCGGCAGCCGCGAGGCCTGGGCGCAGGCCGTCGGCTGCGTCCCGCAGGCGGCGCACCCCGTGACGAAGCTGCGCTGGCTGGCGAAGAACGAACCGGAGGCGGCGCGGCGCGTCGCCTCTCTCATGCAGGCGCACGACTGGCTGGTGTGGCAGCTCCTGGGACGGCCCGCGCGGCGCACGAGCGACCGGGGCGGGGCCTCCGGCACCGGTTACTGGTCGGCGGCGACGGGCACGTACCGCCCCGATCTCGTCGAACTCGCGCTCGGCCACCAGGCGATGCTGCCCGAGGTGATCGGACCCGCCGAGGCGGCGGGGACGACGCCCGAGGGGCTGCTGATCTCGGCGGGTACGGGCGAGACGATGGCGGCGGCGTTCGGGCTCGGGGTCCAGCAGGGCGACGCGGTCGTCTCGCTGGGTGCTTCGGGGTCCGTCATGGCCGTGCACCACGAGGCCCTGGTCGACGCGAGCGGGACGATCACCTCGCTCGCGGACGCCACCGGCATGCATCTGCCCGTGGTGCACACGCTGAACGCCGTGCGGGTGCTGCGCGGCGCGGCCGAGATGCTGGGGGTGCCCGATCTGGAGGGGCTCTCGGAGCTGGCCATGAAGTCGACGCCGGGTGCGCACGGGCTCGTGCTCCTGCCGTACCTGGAGGGCGAGAAGACGCCCAACCTGCCGCATGCCGCGGGCACCCTGACCGGCCTTCGGCGTGAGTCGATGCGGCCGGAGCATCTGGCGCGGGCGGCCTTCGAGGGCATGCTGTGCGGGCTCGGGGACGCGCTGGACGTGCTGCGGGCGCGGGGCGTGGAGGTGCGCCGGGTCTTCCTGCTCGGCGCGGCGGCCGAGCTGCCCGCGGTGCAGGCGGCGGCGCCGATGCTGTTCGGCACGCAGGTCGTGGTGCCGCAGCCCGCGGACTACGCGGCGATCGGCGCGGCGCGGCAGGCGGCCTGGGCGCTGAACGGCCAACTGCCGCACTGGCAGGGCGCGGCCGCGCAGATCTTCGAGCCGGGCGAGGAGCACCCCGTGGGGCAGGCGGTGCGGCAGCAGTACCGGACCGTGCGCGAGCAGACACACCCGGGGGCGTTCGCGGCGAGCGGATTCTGAGGGCGCCCCGCTCAGTCGCGGGGCGTACCCCGGGTTCACCAAGTTCTTTACCCGGGCAATTTTTTTACCGGGTCATGGCTTAATCGGTTGCGCACACCGGGGTGCGGTACCGGAGTATGGGTGCGCCCACGCCAGCGCCCCGCCTCTCGAGAGACCCCGTGCTCATACGACTTCTGCGGGCCCACCTCGGCCCGTACAAAAAGCCCATCGCCCTGCTTGTGCTGCTGCAGTTCCTGCAGACGTGCGCCTCGCTCTATCTGCCCACGCTCAACGCCGACATCATCGACGAGGGTGTCGTGAAGGGCGACACGGGCTACATCCTGTCGTTCGGCGGCATCATGATCGCCGTCACCGTCGCCCAGGTGGTCTGCAACGTCGGTGCCGTCTACTACGGCGCCCGTACCGCGTCCGCCCTCGGCCGCGACGTCCGGGCCGCCGTCTTCGACCGCGTGCAGTCGTTCTCCGCACGGGAGTTGGGACAGTTCGGCGCGCCGTCGCTGATCACTCGGACCACGAACGACGTCCAGCAGGTGCAGATGCTGGTCCTGATGTCGTTCACGCTGATGGTGTCGGCGCCGATCATGTGCGTCGGCGGCATCATCATGGCGCTCGGCCTCGACGTACCGCTCTCGGGCGTCCTGGTCGCGGTCGTGCCCGTCCTCGCGATCTGCGTCAGCCTGATCGTGAAACGCCTTCGGCCGCTCTTCCGCACCATGCAGGTGCGCCTGGACACCGTGAACCGTGTGCTGCGCGAGCAGATCACCGGCAACCGCGTCATCCGCGCCTTCGTCCGCGACGCGTACGAGAAGGACCGCTTCCGGAAGGCCAACGCCGAGCTGACCGACGTGTCGCTCGGCACCGGCAGGCTGCTCGCCCTGATGTTCCCGATCGTCATGACCGTCGTGAACGTCTCGTCGATCGCCGTGGTGTGGTTCGGCGCGCACCGCATCGACAGCGGCGGCATGCAGATCGGGGCGCTCACCGCGTTCCTCGCGTATCTGATGCAGATCGTGATGTCCGTGATGATGGCCACCTTCATGTTCATGATGGTGCCGCGCGCCGAGGTCTGCGCCGAGCGCATCGAGGAGGTCCTGGACACCGAGAGCAGCGTGGTGCCCCCGGCCTCCCCCGTGACGGAGTTGCGGCGCCACGGACACCTGGAGATCCGCGACGCGGGCTTCCGCTACCCCGGCGCCGAGGAGCCCGTGCTGAAGGCCGTCGGCCTGGTCGCGCGGCCGGGTGAGACGACCGCCGTGATCGGGTCGACCGGCAGCGGCAAGTCGACACTGCTCAGCCTCGTGCCGCGGCTCATCGACGCCACCGAGGGCGAGGTCCTGGTGGACGACGTGCCCGTGCACACCATCGGGCCCGCGCTGCTCGCGAGGACCGTGGGCCTGGTGCCGCAGAAGCCGTACCTCTTCGCCGGCACGGTCGCCACCAACCTCCGCTACGGGAACCCGGACGCGACCGACGAGGACCTCTGGCACGCCCTTGAGGTCGCCCAGGCCAAGGGCTTCGTCGAGAGCCTGGAGGAGGGCCTGAACGCGCCCATCTCGCAGGGCGGCACGAACGTCTCCGGCGGGCAGCGCCAGCGCCTCGCGATCGCCAGGACCCTGGTGCAGCGCCCCGAGATCTACCTCTTCGACGACTCCTTCTCGGCCCTGGACTACGCCACGGACGCCGCTCTGCGCGCCGCGCTCGGCCGCGAGACCGCCGAGGCGACCGTCGTGATCGTCGCCCAGCGCGTGGCGACGATCAGGGACGCCGACCGCATCATCGTCCTGGACGAGGGCCGGGTCGTGGGGACGGGACGCCATCAGGAGCTGATGGAGAGCAATGAGACCTACCGGGAGATCGTGCTCTCCCAGCTGACGGAAGCGGAGGCCGCGTGATGGCCGGTCCGGGCGGACAGATGATGGGGCCGGACTCCCGGTCGATGGACTTCAAGGGATCGGGCAAGCGACTCCTCGCGCAGTTCAGGCCGGAGCGCACCACGATGTACGGGATGGTCGCCGCCGGAGTGCTCAGCGTGGCGCTCACGGTGCTCGGCCCGAAGATCCTCGGCAAGGCGACCGACCTGCTCTTCGCGGGCATCGTCGGCCGTGACATGCCGGACGGCGTCACCAAGGACCAGGCCATCGAGGGCCTGCGCGACAAGGGCGACGGCGGCATGGCCGACATGCTCTCCGGGGTCGACTTCACGCCGGGCCGGGGCATCGACTTCGACGCCGTGGGCGAGGTGCTGCTGCTCGCGCTCGGCGTGTTCCTGGTCGCGGGACTGCTGATGATGATCTCGACGCGGCTCTCGAACCGCGCCATCAACAAGACCGTCTTCCGGATGCGCGGCGACGTCCAGGAGAAGCTGTCGCGGCTTCCGCTGTCGTACTTCGACAAGCGGCAGCGCGGTGAGGTGCTCAGCCGGGCGACGAACGACCTCGACAACATCGGCCAGACCCTGCAGCAGACCATGGGCCAGCTGGTGAACTCCCTGCTCACCATCATCGGCGTACTGGTGATGATGTTCTACGTCTCGCCGCTGCTCGCCCTGGTGGCGCTCGTCACCGTGCCGCTGTCGTTCTTCGTGGCGACGAAGGTCGGCAAGCGGTCGCAGCCGCAGTTCGTGCAGCAGTGGAAGTCCACCGGCAAGCTCAACGCGCACATCGAGGAGATGTACACCGGGCACAACCTGGTGAAGGTCTTCGGGCGTCAGGAGGAGTCGGCGAAGGCCTTCGCCGAGCAGAACGACGCGTTGTACGAGGCCGGGTTCAAGGCGCAGTTCAACAGCGGGGCCATGCAGCCGCTGATGTTCTTCATGTCGAACCTCAATTACGTGCTCGTGGCCGTGGTGGGTGGCCTGCGGGTGGCGTCCGGCGCGCTGTCGATCGGTGACGTGCAGGCCTTCATCCAGTACTCGCGGCAGTTCTCGATGCCGCTCACCCAGGTCGCGTCGATGGCGAACCTGGTGCAGTCCGGTGTCGCCTCCGCCGAGCGGGTCTTCGAGCTGCTCGACGCCGAGGAGCAGGAGGCCGACCCGGTGCCCGGGATGCGTCCCGACCAGCCGCGCGGCCGGGTCGAGATGGAGAAGGTCTCCTTCCGCTACGAGAAGGACAAGCCGCTCATCGAGGACCTGTCCCTGAAGGTCGATCCCGGCCACACGGTGGCGATCGTCGGTCCGACCGGCGCGGGCAAGACCACGCTGGTCAATCTCCTCATGCGGTTCTACGAGGTCACCGGCGGGCGCATCACGCTCGACGGGGTCGACATCGCGAAGATGTCGCGCGACGAACTGCGGTCCGGCATCGGCATGGTGCTCCAGGACACCTGGCTGTTCGGCGGCACCATCGCGGAGAACATCGCGTACGGAGCGCCCAAGGACGTCACCCGCGAGGAGATCGAGGAGGCGGCTCGGGCAGCGCACGCCGACCGCTTCTGCCGCACCCTGCCCGACGGCTACGACACCGTGATCGACGACGAGGGCACCGGGGTGAGCGCGGGGGAGAAGCAACTGATCACGATCGCGCGGGCGTTCCTGTCCGACCCGGTGATCCTGGTCCTCGACGAGGCGACCAGCTCGGTCGACACCCGTACGGAGGTGCTCATCCAGAAGGCGATGGCGCGGCTCGCCCATGGGCGGACCTCGTTCGTCATCGCGCACCGGCTGTCCACGATCCGCGACGCGGACACCATCCTGGTGATGGAGAACGGGTCGATCGTGGAGCAGGGCACCCATGACGCCCTGCTGGCCGCGGACGGTGCGTACGCGCGGCTGTACGCGGCTCAGTTCGCGCAGGCCGTGGCCGAGGTCGACTGAGCCCGCTCAGTCGAGGTAGCCGCGCAGCTGGTCCGCGAAGGCGTGGTCCCGCAGCTTGTTGAGGGTCTTGGACTCGATCTGGCGGATGCGTTCGCGCGTCACGCCGAAGATCCGTCCTATCTCCTCCAGGGTGCGGGGCCTGCCGTCCGCGAGGCCGTAGCGCAGCTGGACCACCTTGCGTTCGCGCTCGCCGAGCGTGGAGAGGACCGCCTCCAGGTGCTCGCGCAGGAGGAGGAAGGCCGCCGACTCGACGGGGCTCGTCGCGTCGCCGTCCTCGATGAGGTCGCCGAGCGCGACATCGTCCTCCTCGCCCACGGGCGCGTGCAGCGACACCGGTTCCTGGGCCAGGCGCAGCACCTCGCTGACCCGCTCGTGCGGCAGGTCGAGGTGCGCTCCGACCTCCTCGGGGGTCGGTTCGTAGCCGCGCTCCTGGAGCATGCGGCGCTGGACGCGGACGACGCGGTTGATGAGCTCCACGACGTGCACGGGGACGCGGATGGTGCGGGCCTGGTCGGCGAGGGCCCGCGACATCGCCTGGCGGATCCACCAGGTCGCGTACGTGGAGAACTTGTAGCCCCGGGCATAGTCGAACTTCTCGACGGCCCTGATCAGGCCCAAATTCCCCTCCTGGACGAGGTCGAGCATGGTCAGTCCGCGCCCCACGTACCGCTTGGCCACGGAGACGACCAGGCGGAGGTTGGCCTCGATGAGGCGACGCTTGGCCATCCGGCCGAGGACCACCAACTTGTCGAGGTCGAGCGCGAGTTGTGAGTCCAGGTCGGAGGCGAGCCGCAGCTTCTCCTCCGCGAACAGGCCGGCCTCGACGCCGCGCGCCAGTTCCACTTCCTCCGCCGCGGTGAGCAGGGGGATCCGGCCGATCTCGCGCAGGTACTGCCGGAACAGGTCGGAGGAGGGGCCGCCGGTGTCGGCACGGCCGCGGGGGGCGGGCGGCAGGGGCAGTTCGCTGCTGTCCGGTTCGAGTGCCTCCGGTGCCTCCGGGGGTTCGGGGGCGGCCTCCGCCTCGGGACTCTCGGGTCCCGCCTCCGGGTGCCGTGCGGCGCGGCTCTGCGGTGGTACGGCCGCTATGACGCCCGTATCCGCCACCGCGTCCGCTTCCGCGGCGACGGCGGTCTCGGTCTGGCTGAGGGTCTGGGTCTGCACGGGGGCGACCTCCATGATGATCGCTGCTGAGGCGTGCGGCAGCGGTACAGCGGGACCGGCTTCGGCGGCCACGCCGCTGTCCGTCCCGAACACGATGTGTGGAATCGCGGGTGTACCGGATCCGCATCCGCTGTCTGCGGGCCGGCCGCGCTCCGAGGACTCAGGCACCGCAACCCAGTGTGGGGTACGACACACGGCCGCCACGAGGGGCGTGCGGTGACTTTTTGAGTCCGGTGCGTGACCGCGTGATTACCCGACGGGTAACCAGCCGGGCGCCGAACGAACCTCAGAGCGCGTCGGCGCCGCGCTCGCGGAGCGCCTGGGCGTACTGCTGGAGGATCCACAACTCGTTCTGGACCGCGGCCAGTTGTCCGGGATCGCCCTGTGCGCTCAGGCGGGTCAGGCTGCCCTGGACGTCGCGGATACGGCGGTCGACGGCGCGCAGCCGGACCTGGACGAGCTGGATGCCCGCGTAGATCTCGTCCACCTGCTTGCGCAGGATCGCCTCGACGGCCAGCTCGGTGACCATGGCGCGGACCGTGTCGTCCGGCGCGGCGTCCAGGACGCGGGCGAGGTAGGTCTGCGGTTCGGGGATGCCCGCCTCGGCGCCGCCCGCCTCCTCGACGCACTGGCGCACCGCCGCGTACGGCGGCGCGGTGAACTCGTCCACGCCGTACGCGTCGAAGGCCGGGGAGACCAGCTCCGGGCGCTGTAGGGCCAGCTTGAGCAGCTCGCGCTCGGTGCGGTGGGCGGGGCTGCGCAGGGTGAGCGCGGGGCCCGAGGGCCCCGAGGGCGCCGAGGGTCCCGAGGACGCGTACTGCTGGTGCTGCGGGCGCTGCTGCGGGGCCGGGCCCCGGCCGCCCCGGTCGCGGGCCCAACGCGCGAGCTGGGCCACGCGCTTGACCACGAACTGGGTGTCCAGGATGCCGAGCATCCCGGCGAGCTGGACGGCGACCTCGTGCTGCGCGCCGCTGTTCTTGATGCGGGCCACGACCGGCGCCGCCTCGTCCAGGGCGGCGGCGCGGCCCGCGGGGGTCTCCAGGTCGTAGCGCGCGACGATCTGGCGCAGCGCGAACTCGAAGAGCGGCGTGCGGGGTTCGACGAGGTCGGCGACCGCCGAGTCCCCCTTGGCGAGGCGCAGCTCGCAGGGGTCCATGCCCTCGGGCGCGATGGCGATGTACGTCTCGGCGGCGAACTTCTGGTCGTCCTCGAAGGCGCGCAGGGCGGCCTTCTGGCCTGCCGCGTCACCGTCGAAGGTGAAGATCACCCGTGCCGAGCCGTTGTCCATCAGGAGGCGGCGCAGGATCTTGATGTGGTCGCCGCCGAAAGCGGTGCCGCAGGTCGCGATGGCCGTCGTGACACCGGCGAGGTGGCAGGCCATGACGTCCGTGTACCCCTCGACGACGACCGCGCGGGAGGTCTTGGCGATCTCCTTCTTGGCCAGGTCCACCCCGTAGAGCACCTGGCCCTTCTTGTAGATCGGCGTCTCGGGGGTGTTGAGGTACTTGGGGCCGTTGTCGTCGTCGCGCAGCTTGCGCGCGCCGAAGCCGACGACCTCGCCGCTGATGTCGCGGATCGGCCACATCAGACGGCCGCGGAAGCGGTCGATGGGGCCGCGGCGGCCCTCCTGGGAGATGCCGGAGAGGACGAGCTCCTTGTCGGTGAAGCCCTTGCCGCGCAGGAACCGGGTGAGGTGGTCCCAGCCCGCGGGGCTGTAGCCGACGCCGAAGTGCGCGGCGGCCGCCTGGTCGAAGCCGCGCTCGGCCAGGAACTTGCGGCCGATCTCGGCCTCGGGGCTCTCCAGCTGGTCCACGTAGAACTGAGCGGCGATCTTGTGGGCCTCGACGAGACGGATGCGCTCGCCGCGCTGGCTCGTGGGGTTGTACCCACCCTCCTCGTACCGCAGGGTGATGCCCGCCTGGGCGGCCAGGCGCTCGACCGTCTCCGAGAAGGTGAGGTGGTCGATCTTCATCACGAAGGCGATCGTGTCGCCGCCTTCCTGGCAGCCGAAGCAGTGGAAGAGACCCTTGCTCGGGCTGACCTGGAAGGACGGTGACTTCTCGTCGTGGAAGGGGCACAGGCCCTTGAGGTTGCCTCCGCCCGCGTTCCGCAGCTGGAGGTAGTCGGAGACCACGGCGTCGATCGGGACCGCGTCCCGAACCGCCTTCACGTCCTCGTCATTGATCCTGCCTGCCACGTAGGAATACTACGGCCCTGCTGTGACACTCCCGCCCGGCCCGTCACCCGAGCAGCGACTCCAGGGGGACGGACGGGTCGGAGAGGGACTCGGCGGGCGGTCGCGCGCCCGCGCGGATCAGCTTCTGGATCGGGTCCGTGACGTCCCACACATTCACGTTCATCCCGGCCAGGACCCGGCCCTCGCTCAGCCAGAAGGCGACGAACTCCCGCTTCCCCGCGTCGCCTCGGACCACGACCTGGTCGTACGTACCCGGCGGCGCCCACCCCGAGTACTCCAGGCCCACGTCGTACTGGTCCGAGAAGAAGTAGGGCACACGGTCGTAACTCACGTCCTGGCCGAGCATCGCGCGGGCCGCGGCCGGACCGCCGTTCAGGGCGTTCGCCCAGTGCTCCACGCGCAGCCTTGTGTCGAAGAGCGGGTGCTGGACGGCGGCCACGTCGCCCGCCGCGAAGATGTCCGGGTCCGAGGTCCGCAGCGAGGCGTCCACCACGACACCGCCGCCGTGCGCGCGGTCGGCGATCTCAAGGCCCGCCGCCTCGGCGAGGCCGGTGCGCGGGGCCGCGCCGATCGCGGCGAGCACGTCGTGCGCGGGGTGCTCCTCGCCGTCGTCCGTGCGGGCGGCGAGGACCAGGCCGTCCTCCCCCGCGATCTCGGTGAGCGTGGCGCCGAAGTGGAAGCGGACCCCGTGCTCGGCGTGCAGGTCGGTGAACATCTGGCCGATCTCGGGGCCGAGGACCGCGTGCAGCGGGGTGGCCTGCGGCTCGACGACGGTGACCTCCGCGCCGTACGTCCGCGCGGCGGCGGCGACCTCGAGGCCGATCCAGCCGGCTCCGGCGATCACCAGGTGGCCGTTGTCACGGCCGAGACCGGCCAGCACCTGACGCAGCCGGTCGGCGTGGGCGAGGCGGCGCAGGTGGTGCACGCCGACCAGGCCGGTACCGGGGACGTCGAGGCGGCGCGGCTCCGCTCCCGTGGCAAGCAGGAGCTTGTCGTAGTGGATGACGTCGCGGTCACCGAGGCGGACGGCCTTGGCCTCGCGGTCGATGGAGACGACGGTCTGGCCGAGATGCAGCTCCACGTCCGACTGCGCGTACCAGGAGGGTTCGTGGACGAAGACGCTGTCGCGCTCCTCCTTGCCCAGGAGATACCCCTTCGACAGGGGCGGGCGCTCGTACGGGTGGTCGCGTTCGTCGCCGATGAGGATCACCCGGCCGGTGAAGCCCTCCGACCGGAGCGTCTCGGCCGCTTTCGCGCCCGCGAGACCTCCTCCGACAATGACGAACGTCTGATCCGCGTCGACCACTTGATGCCTCCTCAAAGCCTTGCCGTCAGGGGAGCGTCCCGCACGGAGCGTGATGGGGGAAGGGGTTGCGGCCCGATCCGGCCAGTTTTCGTCACGCCCCGTGGTCGATCGACTCATACCGCATATGTCAGGCCCTCTGGGTCAGGGCTGTCTCGCCGTGAGCCGCGCGTGCAGGGAACGCGCGGCGGCGTCCGTGAGGGACGCGATCTGGTCGACGACCACGCGCAGGGCCGCGCGGTCGTCGGGCGCCGTGTCGTACAGCGCGCGGAACTGCGGGTCGAGTCCTTCGGGGGCGCGGGCCGTGAGCGCCTCGGCCAGCTCGGCGACGACGATCCGCTGGTCCGCGCGCAGCCGCTCCTGGGCGGGGCGCTGCATGACATACCGGTCGGCGACGGCCTTGAGGACCGCGCACTCGTGGCGGGCCGCGCGCGGGACGACGAGTTCCGCCGCGTACCGCGTGAGGGGGCCCTTGCCGTACCGCAGGCGGGTGGCGGTCTCGGCGGCGAGGCAGAAGCGGCCGATGAGCTGGCTGGTGGCGTCCTTCAGGCGGCCCTGGGCGATCGCCGAGCCGTCGTACCCATGAGGCCACCACTCCTGGTCCAGGAGGCGGTCGAGGGCCTCGGAGAGCTCTTCGGGGTCGGTGTCCGCCGGTACGTACCGCCCTATCGCGACGGCGAAGATGTCCCGGCGCTCGGGCTCGGCGTGCAGGAGGTTCGGGTCGAGGTGCCCGGCGTGCAGGCCGTCCTCGATGTCGTGGACCGAGTACGCCACGTCGTCCGACCAGTCCATGACCTGGGCCTCGAAGCAGGTGCGGCGGCCGGGGGCCTCCTTGCGGACCCAGTCGAAGACCGGCCGGTCGTCCTCGTAGACCCCGAACTTGGGCGAGTCCGGGTCGGTGGGGTGAGCGCCGCGCGGCCAGGGGTACTTGGTGGCGGCGTCCAGCGCGGCCCGGGTCAGATTGAGCCCCACGCCGACCAGTTCGTCCGTCTCCTCGCTGCGCACGAAGCGCTTCGGCTCGATGCGGGTGAGGAGGCGCAGGGATTGGGCGTTGCCCTCGAAACCGCCGCAGCTCTCGGCGACCTCGTTCAGCGCCTGCTCGCCGTTGTGGCCGAAGGGCGGGTGGCCCATGTCGTGCGAGAGGCAGGCGGTCTCCACCAGGTCCGGGTCGCAGCCGAGGGCGGCGCCGAGCTCGCGGCCGACCTGGGCGCACTCCAGGGAGTGCGTCAGGCGGGTGCGGGCGCTGGCGTCCCACGCCTCGTTGCTGCGCGTGCCGGGGGTGACCACCTGGGTCTTTCCGGCGAGGCGGCGCAGCGCCGAGGAGTGCAGGACGCGCGCGCGGTCCCGCTGGAAGGCGGTGCGCCCCGGCCTCTTGTCGGGCTCGGTGGCCCATCGCTCGACGGCGGCCTTGTCATAGGCCGCCTCTTCGTCGTACGCGTGCGGTGCAGTGCCTTCCATGCACCGACAGTAAACGCAAGCAGTGACAAAGAGGGCTTCAGGGCCCCTCGGTGGCCGACAGGCGACGGTCAGGCTGTCAGGCGGAGGTCAGCTGACGGGGCGGCAGGTGCGTGGCGGGTGAGGTCGGTGAGGTCGCGCGGGCCTTGTCGTAGCGGTGCAGGAGGAGGTGGGCCATCGCCGGGTGGTCGCCGAGCGGGGCCGACGCGATCCAGGGGGCGGCCTCGGCGCACTGCGTGGCGAAGCGGCCGGGTGCCGTGAAGTACGAGGCCACGGCGGTGCGGTGACGGCCGCGGGCGGCGAGGGTGCGGACCGCGGCGGGCACGCTGAGCGGGGCGGCCGCGGTCGGCGTGGCGTACGCGGGAACCACCGGTACGCCGAGCCGCTGGGCGAGGAGGTCCGCCGTGCGCCGGGTGTCCGCGGCGGAGTCGGGGTCACGGGAGCCGGCCGCGGCGAGGACCACGCCGCCGGTGCGCCGGGCCGCCCGGCCGGACCCGGCCGGCCAGCCCGCTTCGACGAGCCGGTCGTGCAGCGCGTCGACCAGCAGGGGGTGCGGGCCGAGCGGGGCGGCGAGGCGCGTGTCGAGGTGCGGCGCGAGGGCCGCGGCCTCGGGGATGTCGTGCTTGACGTGGTAGCCGCGGCTGAGCAGCAGCGGCACGAGGACGGCGGAGTCGGCGGAACCGTCCGCCCCGTCGAGGGTGTCGCCGAGCAGGGGTTCGTTCAGCTCGATGTGGCCGAGACGCACGGTGAGGCCGGGCCGCAGCTCACGGACCCTTGCGAGGAGCGCCGTGACGGTGGCGAGGGCGCGGGGGTCACGGCTGCCGTGGGCGACCACGACGAGGTCGGGCGCCGGTGCGGGGCGGCGCGGGGCGGGGCGGCGCCTGCCGTCGAGCGAGACGAGGGCGAGCTGGCTGCCGAGCTGGGTGGTGATCCGGTTCATGATGTGCGCCGTGCTTTCGGGAGGGGTGCTGCCGGACTCATCGCGAAGAGGGTTCGACGGCGTCATGGACCGAGGATGGCCGTGCCGCATTTCGGTCGCGTTGCGCGCCGGTGACGGGTCCTTTCGGCCTGGCTCACCGACGGCGGTGGCTCGTTGTCAGAGCGCTGCCGAAGCTGTCGTCGGCGGGTTGTCGGTGGCGTCGCTTACCGTTGGGGCAGTGATCGGATCCGGGGGGATCCGGCTCGGGGTACGGGGGGACGGGATGAGGCGTCCGGAGTGGATGCGTCCGCGGTGGAAGCGTCCGGAGTGGATGCGGGTGCCGCGGACACGGCAGGGGCAGCGGCGGGCCGTGCAAACCCTCATGGCCCTCTGCGTGGTGGCGCTGCTGCCCGCGACCTGGCTGTTCGTGACGGCGGAGGGGCGGTTGCGCACGACCGCCGACGTGCCCCGCACGCGGGTCGCGGTCGTCTTCGGCGCCGGGCTGTGGAAGGGCGAACCCTCGCCGTATCTCGCGCACCGCCTCGACGCGGCGGCCGAGTTGTACGAGGCGGGGCGGATCGAGGTCGTCCTCGTCACCGGGGACAACAGCCGCGAGGAGTACGACGAGCCGGACGCCATGCGCGCGTATCTGACCGAGCGCGGCGTGCCGGGACGGCGGATCGTCAGTGATTACGCGGGTTTCGACACGTGGGACTCCTGCGTGCGGGCCAAGAAGGTCTTCGGCGTGGACCGGGCGGTGCTGATCAGTCAGGGCTTCCACATACGCAGGGCCGTCGCGCTCTGCCGCGCGGCGGGCATCTCGTCGTACGGCGTCGGGGTCGACGCCAAGCACGACGCGACCTGGTACTACGGCGGCGCGCGGGAGCTGTTCGCGGCCGGCAAGGCGGCGCTCGACTCGGCGTTCCATCCGGATCCGCGGTTCCTGGGGCCCCGGGAGCCGGGCGTGGACCTGGCGCTTGCCGCGCCTCGCTAAGCCTGGCCCCTGGGCCTTGAGCAGGGGTGCGTCTGCCTTCTCCCGGTCGTCCTCCGGGTGCCGGTTGTGGTCCGTCCTCGCGCAGTTCCCCGCGCCCCTAAAGGGGCACGACGACCGGCTCACAGCAGGGTGCGGGCAGCGCTGAGGTCGGCTTACCGCGTGTGTAACGCGATTGCGTCGGGGGGCGTAACAAGTCCGGCGGACGCTGGGCCGTATGCACACCAAGGCGACACCGACCCACTGTCCGTACTGCGCGCTGCAATGCGGGATGGGCCTGACCACCGGCCCCGGCGGGATCGAGGTCGTGGAGCGTCCCGAGTTCCCCGTGAACGGGGGCGCGCTGTGCGGCAAGGGCCGCACGGCGCCCGCTGTGCTCTCCTCCCGGGTGCGCCTGACCGAGCCACTCATCCGATCCCACGCCACGGGCCGGCTCGAACCGGCCACCTGGGAGGAGGCCGTCGGCCGGGTCGCCGAGGGGCTGTCCCGCATCCGTACGGAACATGGCGCGGACGCGTGCGGAGTGTTCGGCGGCGGGGGGCTGACCAACGAGAAGGCGTACGCCCTGGGGAAGTTCGCGCGGGTGGCGCTCGGCACGTCGCAGATCGACTACAACGGCCGCTTCTGCATGTCGTCGGCGGCAGCGGCGGGGCAGCGGGCCTTCGGACTCGACCGCGGTCTGCCGTTCCCCCTGGAGGACATCCCGCGCACCGGCTGCGTGATCCTCGTCGGCTCGAACCTCGCCGAGACGATGCCGCCCGCCCTGCGCTACCTGACGGAGCTGAAGGAGAACGGCGGAAAGCTGATCGTCGTCGACCCGCGCAGGACCCGCACCGCCGAGCAGGCCGACCTGCATCTGGCGCCGCGTCCCGGCACCGACCTCGCCCTCGCGCTCGGCCTGCTGCACCTGGTGGTGGCCGAGGGCCGGACGGACGAGGCGTTCATCGAGGAGCGCACCAGCGGCTGGGAGGACGCGCGGGCGGCGGCGATGGCGCACTGGCCGGAGTACGTGGAGCGGATCACCGGCATCCCCGTGCCCCAACTGCGGGACACGGCGGAGATGTTCTGCGACGCCGAGACCGCGATGGTGCTCACCGCACGCGGACCCGAGCAGCAGTCCAAGGGGACGGACACGGTGGGCGCGTGGATCAACCTCTGCCTGGCGACCGGCAACGCGGGCCGCCCGCTGGCCGGGTACGGCTGCCTGACCGGGCAGGGCAACGGCCAGGGCGGAAGGGAACACGGCCAGAAGGCCGACCAGTTGCCCGGCTACCGCAAGCTGACGGACCCGGCGGCACGGGCCCATGTGGCGGGGGTGTGGGGCGTGGACCCCGACTCGCTCCCCGGCCCGGGGCGCTCCGCGTACGAACTGCTCGACGCGCTCGGCGGGGACATCAAGGCCCTGCTCCTGATGGGCTCCAACCCGGTCGTCTCGGCGCCGCGCGCCGCGCATGTGGAGGAGCGGATCCGGTCGCTCGACTTCCTGGCCGTCGCGGATGTGGTGCTCTCGGAAACGGCCCAACTGGCCGATGTCGTCCTGCCGGTGACGCAGTGGGCCGAGGAGACGGGCACGGTGACGAACCTGGAGGGGCGGGTGCTGCTGCGCCGCAGGGCGGTGAGCGCTCCCGACGGCGTACGCAGCGACCTGGACGTGCTGCACGGTCTCGCCGCCCACCTGGGCCACGAGAAGGGTTTCCCGACGGACCCGGAGGAGGTCTTCGAGGAGCTGCGCCGGGCGAGCGCGGGCGGAGTGGCGGACTACTCGGGGATCTCGTACGCACGCCTGAAGGAAGGCAACGGGGAGGGGGTGTTCTGGCCCTGTCCCGCGAACGAGGGCGCCGAGCACGGCCCGGAGCAGGGAGAGGGGGCGTCCGGGGACGAGGCCGGGACGGATGCCGAGCACCCCGGCACCCCGCGCCTGTTCCTCGACCGGTTCGCCACCGAGGACGGGCGGGCGCGGTTCGTGCCGGTGGCCCACCGCGGCGCCGCCGAGGAGCCGGACGCGGAGTATCCCGTGCTCCTGACCACGGGGCGGGTCCTCGCGCAGTACCAGTCGGGGGCCCAGACCCGCCGTGTCGACGAGCTCAACTCCGCCGCTCCAGGACCCTTCGTGGAGCTGCATCCGCGGCTCGCCGCACGCCTTGAGGTCGAGGAGGGCGAGCCCGTGACCGTCGTCTCGCGGCGGGGGCGGGCCGTCGCCCCGGCGCGGATCACCACCGCGATCCGCTCCGACACGGTCTTCATGCCGTTCCACTGGCCGGGCGAGGGCCGGGCCAACTCCCTGACCAATCCGGCGCTCGACCCGGTCTCACGGATGCCGGAGTTCAAGGTGTGCGCGGTGCGGCTCGAACGGGCCCATTGATACGCGCATGACCGCGCGGTGAATCGCGTGGTCATGCGCGTGGTCAGCGGGCGGGGTCAGCGGTGAGGTTCAGCAGGTGCGTCCGACGTAGTGCGCGCCCTGGATCTTGCTCGCCGAACCGAGCCAGAGCTTGCCCGGGCCCACACAGCGCTCGTAGTCGGGGGCCATGGCCACCTCCACCTTGATGACGACGTTCGAGCCGTCGCCCGTGCAGTGGTTGTAGAACGCGTCGCTGCCCGTCTCGTAGAAGCCGCAGGGGTTCATGACGGCGGCCGGGGCGTGAGCGGACGCGGCGGCCGCCACGGGGAGTCCGAGGGTGAGGGCTACGGCGCCGACGAAGGCCGGCAGCGAACGGCGAAGATTCATGGCGAAACTCCTGCTGAGGACGTGGTGCTCACGCACCGACTCGCGCACCGACTGGTGCACACGGAGAGTGCCACAGCCGCAACCCTCGGTGATCATGCGGTTCACCCGGGTCGCTCGCACGGGTGATTGTGTCCACCAGATCGAGTGCGCAGGTGTTTGAGCTGCGCACAGCGCGTCGCGGCGTGATCCTGCTGGTGAGTGGCGGCCGCGCCTCACCTGCCGGCCCGGAACGACACCCAGTCCCCTCCCCCGATCACCGCCCCCGAGGCGCGCAGCCTCGCCGCAACGCGCGGCGCCGCCACGTACACCCAGGCGCTTGCCGGGGCCCCGTCCAGGAGGATCACCTCGCGCTCCACGCGCTCGTACAGGTTGCGGGGGTCGCCCGGCGCGTACTCCTCCAGCACGTCGAGGCCGGCGAGGAGCCGGTCGTACGCGGAAGGGGTCGCCGTGATCAACTCGCCGTGCACAGGGCCGCCTCCGGGGCCCTCCACGAGGTACGGATAGCCGGGCCCTTCGTAGAGAACCGCCCCCGGGAGCCGGGCCGGCCGCTCCGCCTCGATGCTGCCGCGGAGATGGACGTCGTGGTTGTGCTCCCCCGGCCGCAGCGTCCCGTACACGAAGAACGGCAGCCGGCCCCCCGCCCGGATCATCCGGCCGTCTCCTGCTCCACCCACTCCAGGTAGGCGGCGTTCCCCCGTACCACCGGCGTCGCGATGATCTCGGGGGTGTCGTAGTCGTGGGCCTCGGTCAGCCAGGTCTCCAGGGCCTCGTACCGAGCGGCGGCCGTCTTGAACAGGATCTGCCACTCGCGGGCGGTCTCGACGGCACCCTCCCACCGGTAGACGGAGGTGACGGGCCCGACGATCTGCGCGCACGCGGCGACCCGGGCGGCCACCGCCCCGCTCGCGAGGTCCTCCGCCTTCTGCGCGGTGTCGGTCGTGGTCAGCACGGTGAGCACCGCTGCCTGTCCGGACTCGGAACCGGTTTCGTACGTCGACGTCATGCGCCGATTCTCCCCGGACCACCGGGCGAGCCCGGGGGCGCCGACTCAGGGCCAGGGGCCACCGGCCAGGCCGAAGGTCCTGAATAGCGCGTTTCCGGCCAGCATACCCCTGTCTGTTACACAACGTCCCGTTATCCGTGACGCGCGCTTCCTACCGTCGATGGAGCCATGAACCTTTCCTGTCCTCACCGCCGCCTCCTGCGCCGTGCCGCCGTCCTCACCGCCACGGCGGCCGTCGTGCTGGCCGGATGCGGCAGCGTGGACGGGCTCGATGCCGGTGAGCCCGCGCCGTCCGTGTCCGTGCAGCCGCGCCCGCAGCCCCTCTGGCCCGCCTGGTCGAGCACGTCCCCCGAGGCGCCCGGCGCCGACACCGCCACCCACCAGCCCCCGCCCGAAGCCCTGAAAGAGCTGCCGAAGCTGGGCAAGGGCGGACTCCGCACGGAGGACTTCCGCGAGATCCTGCGGGCCGATCCGCGGATGAAGCCGCTCGCCGACCGCGGCGAGATCGACCGCCCCGGCCAGGCCGGACTGCGTCCGCCGCTCCTGACGGACCTCACCGGTGACGGGCGCCCCGAGCTGCTCGTGGCCGCCGACACGGAGAGCGGCCGCAGCGTCCTCTCCGTCTACCGGGAGCGCGAAGGACGCGTCTATCCGGTCCTGTTCACCTCCGGCAGGCGCGTGAGCATCGAGACGCTCGGCAAGGACCTGCTGGTGCGCAGCTCGTGCGCGGACGGCGGCCAGCAGGCCGTGCGGTTCCACTGGGACGGCGTGCGGATGTCGACGGTGAGCGACACCAAGAACTACAAGAAGGACACCGGCTCCGGCGGCTCCCCCGCTCCGGCGCCCACTCCGGAGCCCTCACGCGGCACGGACGGACCGAGATGAGAGGCGTCGGGCGGCGCGCCCGCGCCGCGCTCAACGCCCTCGGTCTGCGCTGGAAGATCGCCGCGCTGCTCGCGCTCGGCTGCGCTGTGGTCGCCGTCGCCATCGGGGTCCTCGTCCACCAGGCGCGGCTGGAGCAGGTATCCGAGAGCGCCAGGTCGGGGGCGACCGCGCAGCTGGTGCGGGTGCGTCAGCTGTACGAGCTGACGGGACAGGTCGACACCGCAGGAGACGCCCGTACGGACGCCGCCCTCGACGCGCCCGATCTGCCGGCGTCGCTGCGGGCCGCCGCTCTGGACGGGCGGCGCACCACGTATCTCGACATGGGCGCCGGGCACCCCGTCGTGTGGGCGGCGCGCCCGGTCGGTGACCATGTGCTCTCGGTCCGCGAGCCGCTGGCCGAACAGGCCGCCGAGATGGCCGAGTTCGACCGGCAGCTGCTGGCCTCGGGGGCCGTCGTCGTCATCCTCGCGGCACTGGGCGGCGCCGCGCTCGCCAGCCGGCTCAGCCGCGAGTTGCGGACCGCGGCGGCCACCGCGCGCCGCATCAGCCAGGGCGATCTGGACGCCCGTATCAACCATCCGCGCGTGCCGGGCAGCCGGCCGGGCAAGGACGAGGTGGCCGAACTGGCCGCCGCCGTCGACACGATGGCGGCGTCCCTGCAGCAGCGCATCGAGGCCGAGCAGCGCTTCACCGCTGACGTCGCCCATGAGCTGCGCACCCCGCTGACCGGCCTGCACACCGCGGCCGAACTGCTGCCGCAGAGCCGCCCCACGGAGCTGGTGCGCGACCGGGTGCTCGCCCTGCGCACCCTCACCGAGGACCTGCTCGAAGTGGCACGGCTCGACGCGGAGATGGAACGCCCCGACCTGGGCACGCATCCGCTGCGCGCCCTGACGGAAGGGATCGTGCAGCGGTCGGGATGCACGGTGCGGTTCGCGGCGGCGAGCGGGGCGGACGGCTCGGACGCTCACTCGGACCCACACTCGGACCCGCCCGCGGGCTTGGGCTCGGGCTCAGGTTCACATGCAGACTCGGACTCGGGCCGGCGCGCAAACGCGGACCTGCACTCGGATACGGGCGACACGCTCGTACGCACCGACGCGCGCCGTCTGGAGCGGATCATCGCCAACCTCGTCGCCAACGCCCGCAGGCACGGGGCCGGCCCGGTCGACGTGCGGGTGGCCGGGCCCGTGGTCACCGTCAGCGACCACGGTCCCGGCTTCCCCGAGCATCTCCTCAGGGACGGCCCGCGGCGCTTCCAGACCGGCGCCCGCGAGCGCGGTCAGGGCACGGGCCTGGGCCTGACCATCGCGTTCGGCCAGGCCCAGGCGATCGGCGCGCGGGTGGAGCTGCGCAACGCGGCGGGCGGCGGCGCCGTGGCGACGGTGCGCCTGCCGGAGGCCTGACCCCGGCTGTCCCTCAACTGCCGTAGGGGCGGGCCTCCTTGGCGCTGCGGAGGGCCCACGCCCACCAGTTGAGCTGGTCGAGCATCGACTTGGCGGCGGCGTTCGCGGCCGTCGGGTCCTTGTGGGTGCCGTCGTCGGCGAAGAGGGCGCCCGCGTTGTGGAAGGAGACGGTGTCGCGAATCGTCATGGTGTGCAGCTCGGCGAAGACCGGGCGCAGGTGCTCGACCGCGCGCAGGCCACCGGAGAGCCCTCCGTAGGAGACGAAGGCGAGGGGCTTGGCCTGCCACTCGGCGTTGTGCCAGTCGATGAGGCTCTTGAGGGAGGCCGGGTAGGAGTGGTTGTACTCGGGGGTGAGGACGACGAACGCGTCGGCGGCGGCCAGCTTCGGGGTGACCTTGCCGAGCTCGGCGAGGGTTTCGGGCGACGGGTTGAAGGAGAGCGCAGTCGGCAGCTGGGAATCGGCGAGGTCGATGACGTCCGCCTCGAAGTCCGCCCGCTCCCCGATCCGCGCGAGCAGCCAGTCGGCGACGATCGGCCCGAAGCGGCCCTCGCGGTTGCTCCCGATGATGACGGCGACGCGCAGGGGTGCGGCGGAGGCGGCGGAAAACGTGGCGGTGGACGCGGAATCAGCGGCATTCGTGTTCTGGGTCATGAGACGACCCTCGTTGCTCAACCTAGGTTGAGGTCAAGCGGAACGTGCGAGCTGTTTCCCGGAGGCGTCGTACGGTGGCGGTCATGACGACAACTCCACCGCCCCTGCAACGCATGGAGATCGATGGGCGGGACGTCACCGCGGACCGGTTGTTGTGGGCCGCGCTCGGTGGCGTCGGACACTTCACCGCGATGCAGATCAGGGGTGGCGCGACGCGCGGGCTCGGGCTGCATCTGGAGCGGCTCGACGCGGCCACCCGTGAGCTGTTCGACCGGGAGCTGGACGGCGAGCACGTGCGCGGGCTCATCCGGCACGTGCTCCGCGACGACATCACCGACGCCTCCGTACGCGTCCACGTCCACGCGCCCGGGGGCGAGCCGTCCGTGACGGTCACCGTCCGGGCGCCGGGCGAGATGCCCGGGAGTCCGCAGGCCCTGCGGTCCGTCCCCTACCAGCGGCCCTTCCCGCACATCAAGCACATCGGCGGCTTCGGGCAGGCCCGCCACGGGGAGCTCGCCCGGCGCGCGGGCTTCGACGACGCGCTGCTCACCGGGCCCGACGGAACGATCAGCGAGGGTGCCGTCACGAACGTCGGCTTCCACGACGGCACCGGCATCGTCTGGCCCGACGCGCCCTGCCTGACCGGCGTCACCATGCAGCTGCTCGAAGCGGGCCTCCCGGCCGCCGGGATCCCCACGCGCCGGGCCCCCGTCACGCTCGCCGGCCTCTCCTCGTACACGGCCGCCTTCGTCACCAACGCGCGCGGCATCGCGCCGGTGCGGCGCATCGACGACACCGGCTTCGCGGTCGACGAGAAGCTGATGGAGACACTGGCGAAGGTCTATGCCGACGTTTCCTGGGACACCGTCTGAGGTGCAATCAGATCGGGACGCGGGGCGCGGAGAGGTGCCGGGGGGACGCGGAGAGAAGGCCGCGGAAGAGCCACGAAGAGGCCATGAAGAGGCCGCGGCGGGGCCTCCGGTCAGCCCTGGGGTCACCCATTCACAGGCGCCCCGCGTCCCCTTCGGACCCTGCTCGGCGACACGCCGAGTGACCTGCTGGAATGTTTCCGCCGAAGTGTCAGAAGCCGCTCTCCCGCAGCGTTTCTGACAGCTCCTCAGGAGGCGTACGCCGCCGAGTGCCACTTACCTCGGTAGAGCGGGGTTCGACCGACGCAGCGGCACTTGGGGGTGCCGCGGGCCGTGCCCTCTGATGGCCCCTCGGAGGAGCAAGCACGATGCGCAAAGCCCGCCTGCTGACCACTGCCGCGCTCGCCGTCGCATCGGCGGCCCTGCTGGCACCCCCCGCCGCGGCCGCCGCGCGCGACGCGGGTGGCGGCCTCGAGGTCCGCCCGTCCACCGTCATGCCGGGCTCCACGGTCACCGTGGACACCACCGCCTGCGGCAGCGACGGGACCGCGACGGGTGACGCGAGCGCGGTCGGCGCCGGCACCTTCACGCTCGCCCCGGACACGCGCAAGGAGAACGCGACCGGCACGTTCAAGGTGCCGCCGTCGGCCCAGCCCGGCACCTACGAGATCGCCGCGCAGTGCTCCGGCTCCGGCGCGGACGGCAAGCAGGTGGCGGGCGACCTGGTCGTGACGATCACCTCCACCGCCGCCGCCCGCGAGGAGCAGCAGGTGACCCCGAAAGGCCATGTGAAGACGGGGGTCGGCGGCGCTCTCGGCCCCGACCCCGTGCAGACCGCGGCGGGAGTGGCGGCGCTTGCCGTCGCCGCCGCGGGCGGTACCTGGCTCCTGCATCGCCGGGCGAGAGGCGACAGGATCTGACGGACACCCTCCGCTGTCCACCGGTACCGCCAGCCCCCTCCCTCTCCGGATCCGCCTGTCCCTCGTGGGCCCGGAGAGGGGTGTGGGGACCGGCCTCCCCGAACCCTGAGGGGGACGAGTCGATTGACGCGCAGGAAGAAGCCCGGCGGGAAAGCCCTCAACTCCGCCATAGGCGCGGTCACCGTCCTTGCCCTGTGCTCCGGCGCGTGGCTGCTGCACAACGGCACGGAGACCCACCCCCCGCCGCAGCCGTCCGCCGAGCAGGCCGCGTCGGCCCACCCCCGGTCCGGCGACGCCCCGGCCGCCGCGGCGCTGCCCCCCTCCCCGCCCGACCGGATCCGGATCCCCTCGATCCGGGTCGACGCGCCCCTCATGGGGCTCGGTCTGACGCGGCAGGGCAGCCTCGACGTACCGCCGCCGAAGAAGACGAATCTCGCGGGCTGGTACGAGTCGGGGACCACGCCGGGTGAGACCGGCACCGCCGTCGTGGCGGGGCACGTCGACAACGCGGACGGCCCGTCCGTCTTCTACGACCTGGGCGGACTGACCCGGGGGCGCACCATCGAGATCGAGCGCAGGGACGGCAGCGTCGCGGTGTTCACCGTCGACGCGAACGAGGTCTACGACGCGAAGAGGTTCCCGGACGCCAAGGTGTACGGGGCGGCGGACCGGCCGGAGCTGCGGGTGATCACGTGCGGCGGCGGCTACTCGAAGAAGACGGGGTACCAGGGCAACGTCGTGGTGTTCGCCCACATGACGGGCGTGCGCTGATCCCGGGCCGGCCGCAGGGCAGCGGCCGGCCCCGCCACCCGAACCTCTACGCGAACCACTACGCGAACCACTGCTCGTACGCCATCTTCGCCACGAGCCCGAACACGGTGGTGAGCAGCACGATCCGGACGAAGCCGCTGCCCTTCTTCAGAGCGGTGTGCGCCCCGAACATGCCGCCCGCGAGGTTGAAGACGGCCATCAGCGCGGCCAGTTGCCACAGGACCGCGCCCTGCCAGGCGAACATCGCGAGGGCGCCCGCGTTGGTGCAGCAGTTGACGATCTTGGCGGTGGCGGAGGCGGACACCAGGTCGAGGTGGAGCACGGCGGTCAGCGCGAGCACCAGGAAGGTGCCGGTGCCGGGCCCGATGAGGCCGTCGTAGAACCCGATGCCGAGGCCCGCGAGGCCGATCGCGGCGAGGATGCGCTTGGGTGATGCGGGGCGGGCGGAGGGCACGGTGCCGAAGGCGGGCCTGAAGATGACGAAGGCCCCGACGCCGAGCAGCACCACCATGATCACGGGCTTGAGCACCTCGGTGCTCATGCCGGCCGCGAAGAAGGCACCGCCCATGGACCCGGCGAGCGCGGCGAGGCCGATCCGGACGGCGGTGGGCACGTCGACCGGTGTCTTCCTGACGTAGGTCACCGCGGCGCCGGTGGTCCCGACGATGGCCACGGCCTTGTTCGTCCCGAGGGCGTGCGCGGCCGGGGTGCCGGCCGGCAGGCCGAGGAGCAGGGCGGGCAGCAGGAGGAGCCCGCCGCCACCCACCACCGCGTCGATCCAGCCGGCCGCGAGCGCGGCGATACAGAGGACGACGACGGTGGTCAGCGATATGTCGGGCATGATCGCGACCTTATGGAGGGGGTGATCGCGCCGTCCATGCATTCAGGGAGAGTTGAGGGTCTTCAGAGGTTTGCTTCAGGGAGCCGCCTGAGGTGCCGGGACCCCCGCCGGGGCGCGATCGGGTGCCGGTGGCGCCGCCGGGTCGACCGTGAGGGCGAGCACGGTGGCGACCAGGGCGCTCGCTCCCGCGAGGCCCGTCGCCAGCTTGCGGCGCGCCTGCAGGGTGGGGCCCAGGACCGGGCCCACGGGTTTGCGGTGACGTCCCACGTCAGCCCCTCTCCAAGGTGCAAGAAGTCTCAGAAGGTGAAGCACTCGGCATGGATGCGCTCCTGGGGCACCCCGGCCCGTACGAGCGACACGGTGGCCGAGGCGGCCATCCCGGGCGGCCCGCACAGATAGACGTCGTGCTCGGCGAGGTCGGGGATGAGATTGCGCAGGGCCTGCGGGGCGAGCGGGTCGAAGGAGGCGTCGGACCGGCCGAGCAGATAGTGCAGCCCCGCTCCCCTGCTCCGGGCGATGTCCTCCAGTTCCGCCCGCAGCACGAGCTGTTCCGCGCTGCCCGCCCGGTAGAGGAGCGTGAGGTCGCCGGGCCCGCCGGGCAGCGTCTCGAACAGCGCCCGCAGCGGGGTGATCCCCACCCCGCCCGCGAGCAGCAGCACCTTGCGCCGCGTACGCCGGTGGGCGGTCAGCGCCCCGAAGGGCCCCGTGGCGAGCACCCGGGTCCCCGGCTTCAGGCGCCGCATCCGCCGCGTGTGGTCGCCGATGGCCTTGACGGTGATCCGGAGGGTGTCGTCGCGCACCGGCGCGGACAGGGAGAACGGCAGCGCGGTGCGCCAGAGTCTGCGCCGCAGGAAGCGCCAGCGGAAGAACTGTCCGGGCTCGGCGCGCAGTTCGTCGAGCCCGATGCCCTGCATCACGACCGACACGACGCCGGGTCCTTCGTCGCGTACGTCGATGACGCGCAGGCTGTGCCTCAGCGCCTGCCGCACCGGTACGACGACGCGGTACCAGACGAGCAGCACGGCCACCGTGGCGTGCAGCATCGACCACAGCCACACCGTCAGGACGCTGCCCGCGACGTCGGGGCCCGCGAGCTGGTGCACGAAGCCGAGCGCCACGCCGAGGTAGGTCAGCAGGTGCACGGCCCGCCAGGTCTCGTGCGGGACGCGACGCCGCATCGCACGCGCCGAGGTGACACCGACGGCCACGAGCAGGGACGTGCCGGCGGCGGCGAGGGCGAGGCCCGGGTAACCGAGCAGGTCGAGGGCGGCGCTGAGGAGGTCGGTGTCGGCGTGGGCGGCGTATCCGCACAGGGCGAGCAGGGCGTGGCCCAGGCACAGGCTGAGGACGTAGCGGCCGCCCTGGGCGTGCAGCCGGGCGAGCCGGTCGGCGCCGACGCCGTGCTCGACCGCGGGCACGCGGGCCATCAGGAAGAGCATGACGAGGACGCCGTACCCGGCGAGCAGGCCGGTGAGGTGGGCGCCGGTCGCGAAGAGCACGTCGAGCCGGGCCGAGGGTTCGGCCTGCACGGCCCAGAGCGCGGTGACGGCGAGGGTTCCGGCGAGGATGCCGCCCCGCAGGGCGGTGGGGGTGACGCGGATGGGGTGAACGGGGGTGGCGGCGCGGGTCCGCGGGGGCGTCTCCGGCATCGGCGGAACCTGCGGTCCCTCGGTCTGACGCAGATATGCGGAGAGCGCGGGATACGCGGCAAGTCGGGATTCGGCTACCTCGGTGGTCACCGCCGCAGACTAGGCGCGGACCGGGGGCAAAAGCGGCTGGTCAGGGGGATACTGCTGATCCTTAAGGCGGGCTTGAGGATCGGCTCAACGGGGGTTAAGCCGCGGCCGGGAAAGGCGTGTTCGTCGAGGCCCGGACGCGGGGCGAACGGGCGGGTGGGCGGGAAAGCCTGTTCGTCCAGGCCCGGATGCGGGGCGAACGATGAACGGGCGGATGGGCGGGAAAGGCCAGTTCGTCCAGGCCCGGACGCGGGGTGAACGGGGAACAAGGCCCCCGGCCAGACCCCTCACAACCGACCCCACCGCCCGCTGAGCGCAGCGTTCCCCCCGGGAAACAGTCAGGATGCGGCCGGGTAACACCGCCCCCGCACTCTGCCGTACATGACCTCTTCGACCCCGGGCACCCAGAGCCCGCACTCACGCGTGGTGGTGATCGGCGGCGGCCTCGCCGGTGTCCGCCTCGCCCAGCGGCTCGGGGGCTCCGGCGACGTCACCCTCATCGGGGAGGAGCCGCACGCACCGTACAACCGCGTGCTCCTCGCCGACGTCCTCTCCGGGCGCCTCGGCCCCGAGGTCATCGCCCTTCCGCCCGTCCCCGGCGATTTCCTCCGCACCCGCGCCGTCCGCGTCGACCGCGCGGACCGGATCGTGCACTGCGCGGACGGCAGCGTCGTCCCGTACGGCACCCTCGTCCTCGCGACGGGCTCGAATCCGGTGCTCCCGCCGCTGCGGGGCCTCTTCGAGCCCGGCGCCGTGGAGCTGCCGCGCGGCGTGCACGCCTTCCGGACGATGGACGACTGCCTCGCCCTGTCCGAGGCCGTCGTACCCGGTACCCGCGTCGTCGTCATCGGCGGCGGGCTGCTCGGCGTATCGGCCGCCCGCGCGCTGGCCGTGCGGGGCGCCCAGGTCGTCCTCACCCAGCAGGGCGACCGGCTCATGGAGCGCCAACTCGACCCGGCCGCGAGCGCGCTGGTCCACCGGCACCTCACCGAGCTCGGGGTGGAAGTGCACACCGAGTGCCGCGTGCGCGGGGTGCGCCAGACCGGCGGGGCCATCCGCTCGGTGGAGCTCGCCGACGGCTACGTACTCGGCACCGACCTCACCGTCCTCGCCTGCGGGGTCCGCCCCCGCACGGGGCTCGCGCAGGCCGCGGGCCTTGACGTGCGCCGCGGCATCGTCGTGGACGACGAGCTGCGCACCTCCGACCCGCACATCCGCGCCATCGGCGACTGCGCCGAGCACTCCGGCGAGGCCCGCTGCCTGGCGGCGCCCGCGCTGGAACAGGCCGACGCCCTCGCGGACGCCTTGATCTCCCCGCGTGACGCGCGCCCCTACTCCGGCACCCGCGCCCTCACCCGCCTCACCCTGCACAACGGACGTCCCGGCTCCGCTCCGCTGGACCTGGCGGCCTTCGGCGACCCCGAGCACCGGCCCGACGACGACGTCGTCCAGCTCGCGGACGCCACCCGTGGCACGTACCGCAAGGTCATCGTGCGCGGTGACCGGCTCGTCGGCGGCGTACTGCTCGGCGAGCTCACCGCCGTCGGCGCGCTCGCCCGCGCCTGGGAGGCCGACGACCCGCTGCCCGACGACGGCAGCCCCCTGCTCCACCTGCTCACTTACGACGGAGGCCTCTGAGATGCCCACGGACACCCCCCGCCACAGCGCGCACGACAACACCATCGTGCTGGTCGGGCACGGCATGGTCGGCCAGCGCTTCCTGGAGGCCATCGCCGCCCGCGGCCTCACCGACACGCACCGCGTGGTCGTCCTGTGCGAGGAGCCCCGGCCCGCCTACGACCGCGTGCAGCTCACCTCGTACTTCGCGGGCCGCACGCCCGACGAACTCTCGCTCACGGACCCGGAGTTCATCGAGAAGCACGGCATCGAGCTGTACGTCGGCGACCCGGCCGAGACCGTCGACCGCGACGCGAAGACGGTCACGGCACGTTCGGGGCAGACCTTCGCCTACGACACGCTCGTCCTCGCGACCGGCTCCTTCCCCTTCGTGCCGCCGGTGCCGGGCAAGGACACCACCGGGTGTTTCGTCTACCGCACCATCGAGGACCTGCTCGCCATCGAGGAGTACGCGAAGACGTACGCCACGACCGGTGCCGTCGTCGGCGGCGGGCTGCTCGGCCTCGAGGCGGCGGGCGCGCTGCGCGGGCTCGGACTCGACACGCACGTCGTGGAGTTCGCGCCGCGTCTGATGCCGGTCCAGGTCGACGAGGGAGGCGGCGCCGCGCTCCTGCGCACCATCACCGGCATGGGTCTGACCGTGCACACGGGCGTCGGCACCCAGGAGATCGTCGCCGCGGACGGCGCCGTCAGCGGGATGAAGCTGTCGGACGGCAGCGAACTCGCCACCGACCTGGTGGTGTTCTCGGCCGGAGTCCGCCCCCGTGACCAACTCGCCCGCGAGAGCGGCCTTTCGGTGGGCGAGCGCGGCGGCATCACCGTCGACGAGCAGTGCCGCACCAGCGACCCGTCCGTGTACGCGATCGGCGAGTGCGCCCTGGCCTCGGACGGCCGGGTCTACGGCCTGGTGGCGCCCGGCTACGAGATGGCCGAGACCGTCGCCGCCTCGATCGCCGCGGAGGAGTCGAGCTTCACCGGCGCCGATCTGTCGACGAAGCTCAAGCTGCTCGGCGTGGACGTCGCCTCCTTCGGCGACGCGCACGGTGCGACCCCGGACTGCCTGGACGTCGTCTACTCCGACTCGCGCTCGGGAACGTACAAGAAGCTGGTCATCGGCACAGGCGGCGAGCTGCTCGGCGGCGTCCTGGTCGGCGACGCGGAGGCGTACGGCGTGCTGCGGCCGATGACGGGCAGCGTGCCGCCGGTCTCGCCGGAGCAGCTGGTGCTTCCGGCGGGCGCGGGCGGCCCGGTGTCGATCGGCCCGTCCTCGTTGCCGGACTCGGCGGTCATCTGCTCCTGCCACAACGTCACCAAGGGCGCGATCCGCGGCGCCGTCACCGAGCACAGCTGCACCACCGTGCCCGAGGTCAAGAAGTGCACCAAGGCCGGTACGGGCTGCGGCAGTTGTGTGAAGGTGCTCGGGCAGCTGGTCAACGACGAGCTGGAGGCGTCGGGCGTCGAGGTCGACAAGGGCCTGTGCGGCTGCTTCGCCCAGACGCGCCAGGAGCTGTACGAGATCGTCCACACCCTGGGGATCACCTCCTACCAGCGGCTCCTGGACTCCCACGGCCGCGAGTCCGCCCGTGGCACGGAGGGCTGCGAGACCTGCAAGCCGACGGTCGGCTCGATCATCGCCTCGCTGGCCCCGACGATCGGCGCCGACGGCTATGTCCTCGAAGGCGAGCAGGCATCCCTCCAGGACACGAACGACCACTTCCTCGCCAACCTCCAGAAGAACGGCTCCTATTCGGTGGTGCCGCGCATCCCCGGCGGCGAGATCACCCCGGAGAAGCTGATCGTGATCGGCGAGGTGGCCAAGGACTTCGGCCTCTACACGAAGATCACCGGCGGCCAGCGCATCGACATGTTCGGGGCGCGCGTCGAGCAACTGCCGTTGATCTGGACCCGGTTGGTGGACGCCGGGTTCGAGTCGGGACACGCGTACGGCAAGTCCCTTCGTACGGTGAAGTCGTGCGTCGGGCAGACCTGGTGCCGTTACGGCGTGCAGGACTCGGTCCGGATGGCGATCGATCTGGAGCTGCGCTACCGGGGCCTGCGCTCCCCGCACAAGCTGAAGTCGGCCGTCTCGGGATGCGCCCGTGAGTGCGCGGAGGCCCAGTCCAAGGACTTCGGGGTGATCGCCACGTCGAGCGGCTGGAACCTGTACGTGGGCGGCAACGGCGGCGCGACGCCCCGCCACGCGGACCTGCTCGCCCAGGATCTGTCCGACGCCGAACTGGTGCGCCTCATCGACCGGTTCCTCATGTTCTACATCCGTACGGCGGACCGCCTGGAGCGCACGTCGACCTGGCTGGAGCGGATCGAGGGCGGCCTGGACCACGTACGGGACGTGGTCGTCCATGACTCGCTCGGCCTCTGCGACGAGCTGGAGGCCCTGATGGCCGACCATGTCGCGCACTACCGCGACGAGTGGTCCGAGACCATCAACGACCCCGATCGGCTCTCGCGGTTCGTGTCCTTCGTGAACGCGCCCGACGTCCCGGACCCGACCGTGAGCTTCGTCCCGGAACGGGACCAGATCAAGCCGGACCTGCCGCTGCTCTCCATCGGCTCCCGCCCCCGCGACCTGGAAGGTGCTGCATCCTGATGAGCATTCAACTCCACCTGGACGACGCCTGGTTCGAGGTCTGCGACCGCGCGCGCCTCCAGCCCGGCCGCGGCATCGCCGCGCTGCTCCCGGACGGCCGTCAGGCCGCTCTCTTCATCGACCGCGCGGGCCGCGCGTACGCGATCGAAAACCGTGATCCGTTCACGGGCGCCGCGGTGCTCTCGCGCGGCCTGCTCGGCGCTGCGGCGGGCCGGCCGTTCGTCGCGTCGCCGCTCCTGAAGCAGCGGTTCGACCTGGAGACGGGCCGGTGCCTGGACGACGACTCGGTGACGGTGGAGACGCACCGGGTCCGCCTCGCCTGACAGTTTAACTTGACCAAGCGTTCCAGATAGCCCTAGTCTCCGCTTGTGGCCAGGACCAAGGAATTCGATCCGGACGCCGCGCTCCAGTCGGCCCTAGAGCTGTTCTGGCGGCGCGGCTACGAGGCGACGTCGATGGCCGACCTCGTCGAGGAGCTGGGCATCGGCCGCGCCAGCCTCTACGCGACCTTCGGCAACAAGCACGACCTGTACCTGAAGGCGCTGCAGCGGTACGCCGAGTCCCAGAACCCGCGACTGCTCGCGGAGCTCTCCCAGCCGGGCCCCGCCCTGTCGGCCGTCCGCTCGGTGGTCCGCCGTTTCGGGCGTGAGGCGGCCTCCGAAGCAGGCCGCCTGAACGGCTGTTTCATCACCAACACGGCGGCCGAGCTCGGCCCGCACGACGAGGCGGCGACCCGCTGCGTCGAGCGCAGCTGGGAGTACATGGAGACGCTGCTGCACTCCGCGCTCGTCCGCGCCCAGGCGCAGGGCGAACTCCCCGAGGGCCGCGACCCGCTCGCCCTCGCGCGCATGCTGCTGACCCTGATGCAAGGGCTGCGCGTGGTCGGCAAGGCGTCCAAGGACCCGGCGCGGGTGCGGGACGCGACGGAACAGGCGCTGACCCTGCTCGACTGAGCCCTCTGCCCGAGATCCTCCTGGCCTCTTTTTTCATGCCCCGATAATGAACCGATCGTTCAAGAAAAGAGTTCCGTCATGACTTCAGGACCGCGCACCCGCTTCGCCGGCCGCACCGCCCTCGTCACCGGCGGCGGCTCCGGCCTCGGCCGTGCCATGGCGCTCGCCTTCGCCGCCGAGGGCGCGAACGTCGTCGTTGCCGGGCGCACCGAAGGCCCCCTCAAGGAGACCGTGGGCCTGGTGGAGGACGCGGGCGGCACGGCGCTCGCCGTCCCGGCCGACGTCTCGCGCTCCGAAGACCTCGCCGCGCTCGTCGCCGCCACCGTCGAGCGGTTCGGCTCGCTGGACGTGGCCGTCAACAACGCGGGCGTCCTGCGTGCCGGGCAGCCGGTCGCGGAGCTGCCCGAGGAGGACTGGCGGACGATGCTCGACATCAACGTCACCGGCGTACTGCTCGCGCTCCAGGCCGAGGTGCGGCAGATGCGCGCGCAGTCCGGCGGCGGGGCGATCGTCAACATCTCCTCCAACCTCGGCGCCCACACGAGCCTGCCGGGCACCATCGGCTACGGCGTCACCAAGGCTGCCGTCTCCGCGCTGACCAAGGGCGCCGCGGTCGAGTACATCGGCGACGGGATACGGATCAACGCGGTGAGCCCCGGCTCGTCCGACACCACCATGTCGCTGCGCCCGGGCGAGAGCGAGGCCGGGCGCGCGGAGCGCATGAAGAGCTCGACGCCGCTCGGCCGCGTCTCGTCGACCGCGGAGGTCGCGGCCGCCGTCCTCTACCTCGCCTCGGACGAATCGGCGTCGGTGGTGGGCGCGGATCTGGTGATTGACGGGGGTGCCGCGGCCTGACGCCCCGCCCTGGGCCCACACCGCCTACTCTCGGGTAGGAACAGGCGTGCGCCCAAGCAGAGGGAGCTGTGTCATGACGGGCTGGAACGCGAGCGACATCCCCGACCAGAGCGGCCGTACCGCCGTGGTCACCGGCGCCAACAGCGGCATCGGGTACGTCACCGCACGCGAACTCGCCCGTCGTGGCGCGCGCGTGGTGCTCGCCTGCCGCAGTGAGGAGCGGGGGACGCGGGCACGGGAACAACTGCGGGCCGAAGTCCCCTCCGCACAGGTGGAGTTCGGGCGTCTCGACCTGGGTGACCTGGGATCGGTACGGGAGTTCGCGGAGTCGTACGACCGTGACGACGCGAATGGCGGCGGCCTCGACCTCCTCGTCAACAACGCGGGCGTGATGGCGCTGCCCTACCGGCGGACGGCGGACGGCTTCGAGACGCAGTTCGGCGTCAACCACCTGGGCCACTTCGCGCTCACCGGCCTGCTGCTCCCCCGGCTCCTGCGTACCCCGGGGGCCCGGATCGTCACCGTGTCCAGCGCCTTCCACGCGCTGGCGAACATCGACATGGGCGACCTCAACAGCGAGCGGAACTACCGGCGTTGGGTCGCCTACGGCCGCTCCAAGACGGCGAACCTCCTCTTCGTCCACGAGCTGGCACGACGCCTCGCGGCCGCGGGCTCCGACACCGTGGCCGCGGCGGCCCACCCCGGTTACGCGGAGACGAACCTCCAGGCGGCGGCGCCCAAGATGGAGGGGCGCAAGGCCGTGGAGCGCGTGATGTGGCTGGGCAACCGCGCCCTGGCCCAGCCCGCGGCGAAGGGCGCGCTCCCGTCCCTGTACGCGGCCACGGCACCTGCAGTCCGCCCCGACTCGTTCACGGGACCCCGGGTACTGGGGTGGCAGGGCTCACCGGCCCGGTCCTGGCGAGCGAAGTGGACGCTGAACGACACGGCGTCGGAACGGCTCTGGGAGGCGTCGGAGGGGCTCACGGGGGTGCGGTACTCGGCGCTCAAGGGGTGAGGCGCCGCGCCTCTGCCGCTTCCGCCTTGCGGCGGGTCATGGCCGGCCCTAGCGTCGCGCCATGAGCGGAAGTGCGGGCGAGGCAGGCACTGCGGGCGAGACAGGCGCCGCGGGCAAGAGGATCACCGAGAAGCTGTCGGACCAGAAGCTGCGCGAGGCGACCGGCCAAGGGTGGCCGCAGTGGTTCGCGGTGCTCGACGCCTGGGGCGCGGCCTCCCGTGACCACGCGGAGATCGCCCGCCACATCCGCGAGGACCATGCCGTCGACGGCTGGTACGCCCAGTCCGTGGCCGTCGGCTACGAGCAGGAGCGGGGTCTGCGCGAGGTCGGCCAGAGCAGCACGGGCGACTGGCGGACCAGCGGCAGCAAGACCGTCGAGGCCTCGGCGGCCCGGGTCATCGAGGCCTTCGCGGACGACGGCGTACGCGGTCGCTGGCTCCCCGGCACCGACTTCACGCTGCGCACGCACCGCCCCGCCAAGTCGGTGACCGCCGACCTCAAGGACGCGACGGGCGCCACGAGCCGTCTCTCCGTGGGCGTCACCGTCAAGGGCCCGGCGAAGACGCTGGTGGGCGTCCGCCACGAGAAGCTGGCGGACGCGGCGGAGGTGGCGGCGTACAAGGCGTTCTGGCGCGAGCGCCTGGCCGCGCTCAAGTCCCTGCTGGAGAGCGCCGAGTAGCCCCTCCGTTCACCCCGGGCACACGCCGGGGGCGCACTTCGCGTTCCGCACCCCCAGAGCTCGGCGCATATGCCTCCGCGCTGCGTCCAACGGGCCCGGTTCCGCGGAAGTCCTGCGGCAAGGGCCCGGCGGCCGCGAGCGGCCCGGGCACGGGAGACTGGACGGAGTCGACATGGTGGAGCAGGGCGCACGCAGGAGCGCCGCCGGGCTTGCGGAGGACCCGGCGGATCTGGCGTACCGCGCGATGCTGGCTCACGCGTTGAACTGCCCCCGCTGCAAGTGCAACTGGCGCGAATGCCCCACCCGGCGGGCTCTGGCGGCCATGCTGCGCGAGGCACGCCGCTGACGCACGAAAGAGCAGCCCAGGTGGCCTGCTCGACCGGATAACGTTGCACGAACACTGCCAGATGAGTTCTGGGCGTCTCGGGACGTAAGCGTGTGACTTGACGGGGGAGCAAGATGGCGGGGAATCGTCCTGCGGATTGGC
This sequence comes from Streptomyces sp. NPDC054872, assembly GCF_053610705.1. NCBI lineage: Bacteria > Bacillati > Actinomycetota > Actinomycetes > Kitasatosporales > Streptomycetaceae > Streptomyces > Streptomyces sp. NPDC054872. The sequence continues at coordinate 187,032 of NZ_JBSGYY010000007.1, forward strand.
ATGTCCTTGACTTGGACAAGGATCCGACGCCCGGGGATCCGGACAGAGTCCGCAACCTCGCCAAGAACCTGCATGACTTCGCCGACGACGTGTCGAAGGTTCTGCGGGACATCAAGGGGATGGCGGGCGAGGACGCGATCCTCACCTGGGCGGGCAAGACCGCCGAATCCTTCACGGCGGAGTTCGAGGACGCGCCGGGCAAGCTGAAGAAGCTCAAGAAGAGCTACGAGATGGCCGGCGACGCCCTCTCGGCGTACTGGCCGGAGCTGGAACGCTCCCAGGCGCTTGCCGACAAGGCCCTCGCCCAGGGCCGCGAGGCGCGGACCAGCCTCAGCGCCGCCCAGTCCCGCCTGACCTCGGCCGACTCCTGGGTGGACCGGGCGGGCAAGGAAGCCGACAAGTACAAGGACGACGGCGGTTCCAAGGCCGGCAAGGACGTGCCCAAGCCCGACCCGGACAAGGTCAAGGCCGCCACCCGCAACGCCGACTCCGCCGAGAAGGCCCAGAGCGCCGCGAAGTCGGACGTCAGCGCCGCGCAGGGCAACCTCGACGCCGCCAAGAAGATGGCCGAGGACGCCCGCAAGATGCGGGAGAACGCGGGCGGGACGGCGAAGAAGAAACTTGAGGACGCCTCCGACGCGGGCATCAAGAACCGCAAGTGGTGGGAGGAGGTCGGCGACTGGGTCACCGACAACTGGGACACCATCGTCGCCGTCTGCAAGGTCGTCGTCGCCGTCCTCGGCGTCATCGCGCTGATCGTCGGCGGCCCCATCCTCGCCGCGATCGTCCTCGTCGCCGCCCTCGTGGTCCTCGCCGACACCCTCCATAAATACGCCAACGGAGAAGCCGGGCTACTGGACGTAGCCTTCGCCGCCCTGGACTGCATCCCCGGCATGAAGGCCCTCACCTCCCTCCGTGGCCTCGCCGGAGCCGCCAAGGGCCTCAAGTCCGCCGCACGCGGACTGCGCTCCGGGGGACGAGGGCTCCGCAACGCCCTCTCGGGCGGCATGAAGAAGGTGGCGGGCAAGGGCAAGTCGGCCAAGGGCCGCTGCAAGAACGGCGACCCCATCGACATGATCTCCGGCGAGATGCTCATGGAGCAGACCGACGTCGTCCTGCCGGGCCTGCTCCCGCTCGTCCTCCACCGCACGCACCTGTCCACCTACCGCTGGGGCCACTGGTACGGAGACTCATGGGCCTCCACGCTGGACGAGCGGGTGGTCATCGACGACGAGGGTCTGGTCTACGCCACCGAGGACGGCCGGCTCCTGTCCTACCCCCATCCCTCCCCCGGTGGTGCACCGCTGCTCCCCGCCCACGGCCCCCGCTGGCCGCTGACCGTCGACGACGCGGGGACGGTCACGGTCGCGGACCCGCAGACCGGCCACGTACGCCATTTCCTCGCGGTCCCACCCCACACGGAGCCCACGGCCGAGGAGCAGACGCTGCCACTGCGGGCCGTCACCGACCGCAACGGCAACCGCCTCGACATCGACCGCGACCCCACCGGCGCACCCACGGCGATACGCCACACCGGCGGCTATCACTTGACGGTCGACACCGACGACCACCGCGTCACCGCGCTGCGTCTGCTCACTCCCGGCACCGGAAGCGGCGCCGACGCCGGCATCGGCGCCGACACCGGCAGCACGCTGGTGGCCGCGTACGACTACGACGAGGTCGGCAATCTGGCCGAGGTCCACGACTCGGCCGGGCCGAGGCTGCGTCTGGACTACGACGACCGGGCCCGCATCACGTCCTGGACCGACAGCAACCAGACCTGGTACCGCTTCACCTACGACGACGAGGACCGCTGCGTCCGCGGCGAGAGCACCGCAGGCCACCTGTCCTGCACCATCGAGTACCGCCCCGACGAGCGGGAGACCCGCTACACCGACGCCCTCGGCCAGACCACCGTCTACCGCTACAACGACCTCAGCCAGCTCCTGGCCGAGACGGACCCGCTGGGCGGCACCGTCCACACCGAGTGGGACAGCTGGAACAACCTCCTCGTCCGCACCGACGCGCTGGGGCACCGCACCGAGAACACCTGGGACGAGCACGGCAATCTCACCGAGACACGTGCTCCGGACGGCACGTGCGCCAGTGCGGCGTACAACGGCCTCAATCTGCTGGTCGAGCTCGTCGGACCGGGTGACGCCGTCCAGCGCCAGGCATGGGACGAGCGCGGCAACCGCACCAGCGTGACCGACCCCGACGGCGCGACGCACCACTTCACCCACGACGCCACCGGCGCCGTGTCCACCATCACGGACCCCCTCGGCCACACCACCGAGCTGCGCTGCAACGCGGCGGGCCTGCCGCTCGAAGTCATCGACCCGCTGGGCGCGGTCACCCGCTACGACCTCGACGCCTTCGGCCGCGCGCACACGATCACGGACCCGACGGGCGCGACCACGCGCCTCGAGTGGACGGTGGAGGGCAAGCAGGCACGGCGCACGGAGGCGGACGGTTCGTCGGAGTCGTGGACGTACGACGGCGAGGGGAACTGCGTCTCGCACACGGACGCGATGGGCGCGACCACGACACACGAGTACACGCATTTCGACCTGATCGCGGCCCGCACGGACCCCGACGGCGTCCGCTACGAGTTCGTCCACGACACCCAGCTCCAGCTCCGCGAGGTCACCAACCCGCAGGGACTGACCTGGAGTTACGAATACGACCCGGCGGGCCGCCTGGTGGCGGAGACGGACTTCGACGACCGCGCGCTGACGTACGCCTACGACGCGGCGGGCCATCTGGTGACCCGCACGACGGCCGCGGGCGACGAGATCGCCTTCGAACGGGACGCGCTGGGCCGGACGGTCACACAGAACGTGGCAGGCGGCGCGGTCACGCGCTACACCTACGACGCGTCAGGCAGCCTCACCACGGCGGTGGGCCCGGACGTGACACTGACCCTGGAGAGGGACAGGTCGGGCCGCCTGCTCTCGGAAACGGTCAACGGCCGCACCCTGACCCACACCTACGACGAACTGGGCCGTCGCACCGGCCGCACCACACCGTCCGGCGCGAGAAGCACCTGGACGTACGACGCGGCGGGCCGACGCACCGAACTGATCTCGTCCGGCCGGAGAATGGCGTTCACGCACGACGGGGCGGGCCGGGAACTCACCCGCACGGTCGGCGAGACCCTGACCCTGACGAACGTGTACGACGCGGTGGGCCACCTGTCGAAACAGGAACTGATGGGCCCGGCCCGCACCCGTATCCAGCACCGCGCGTACACGTACCGCGCGGACGGCCATCTGACCGGCATGGAGGACCAGCTCAACGGTGCGCGGCGCTTCGACCTGGACGCGGCAGGCCGGGTCACAGCGGTCCACGCGGCACGCTGGACGGAGACCTACGCCTACGACGAGGCGGGCAACCAGACCGACGCCTCCTGGCCGGCCGCCATGCCGGGCCAAGAGGCGACAGGACCCCGCGCGTACACCGGCACCCGCATCACCGCGGCGGGCAACGTCCGTTACACCTACGACACGGCAGGCCGCACCATCCTGCGCCAGAAGACCCGCCTGTCCCGCAAGCCCGACACCTGGCACTACGCATGGGACGCGGAAGACCGCCTCACCTCCGTGGTGACCCCCGACGGCACGAGGTGGCGCTACCTCTACGACCCCCTGGGCCGCCGGGTGTCCAAGCAGCGCGTGACGGAGCAGGGGGTGGCGGAGCAGGTCGACTTCACCTGGGACGACCTGACCCTCTGCGAGCAGACGAGCCACACCCCGGGCGCCCGGGAATCGGTGACCCTCACCTGGGACCACGACGGCCTGCTCCCCCTGGCCCAGACGGAGCGCAAACACCTCACCGACGAAGAGGTGGACGCCCGCTTCTACGCCATCGTCACCGACCTCGTCGGCACCCCGACCGAACTCCTCGACGAACATGGCGACATCGCCTGGCGCACCAGAAGCACCCTCTGGGGCACCACGGTCTGGAACCGGGGCGCCACCGCCTACACGCCCCTGCGTTTCCCCGGCCAGTACTACGACCCCGAGACGGGCCTGCACTACAACTACTTCCGGCACTACGACCCCGAGACCGCCCGCTACCTCACCGCGGACCCGATCGGTCTCGCCGGTGGCTTCGCGCCGCACAATTACGTTCCGAACCCGTTCATGTGGATCGACCCTCTCGGCCTTTCCCTCCTCGACGTCAGCAAGAACGGCGTGAAGATCGTCGTGCACGAGTACGACGTCGACAAGCCGGCGCACGCGCACGTCACCGGTGGCGGTGGCCGCGAGGTCAGAATCGGACCGAACGGCAAACCCCTCCACAACCAACCGGAGCTTTCGAGCAAGCAGCGGCAGGCGGTGGAGCACTTCAAGCCGCAGATCAGGACCGCGGTCAGGAAGCTCGGCAGGCGGAGTCAGGCGGAGGAGCGGGCTGCGAAGGAGCAGCGCGAGGCCGCCGAGTCCGGCAAGAAACCCTGCAAGTAGGGATGAGGCAATGACATTGCATTCCGATGTGGCCGCGTTGCTGGCGGAGGCCGGCATCACCGACGTGGACGTCGACGAGGCCGTCGCGGACGAGCACGTGCGGGCGTCCGCGTACCTGCGCGTCGTCTCGGTGATCGCTTCCCGGCCGAGCCGCGACCGGGACCGCGCGATCGTGGCCACGATCCTGCGGGACCCCTTCGAGTCGATCTCCAAGGGGGCGGTGGTCGCCCTCGTGGACGAGATCGCGTATGAGGTGACCGGTCCTGACGAGTTCCGGCAGTGGTCGGCCGGACTACTGCCGGAGATCGACCGGCTCGAGGTGGAGGCATTCCGCGAGTTCATCCGCCGCCGTATCGACGACTGGCTGTTCTGGCTGTCCGTCAAGGACGGCCACGTGCCGACACCGGCCGAGTTGGCGGAGGTCACGGACTGGATGCAGCGCCACCTCGCCGAATGGTCGAGGTCGCCGGAGGTGCTCGCCGTGGTCGCCGAGTCGGCCCGCACAAAGAAGACACGGAACATCGCGAAGAACCGGGCCAACAGCCGCGAGCTGAGAACGGAATGAGCCGGTAGCGGCAAACCGAAGGGGCAGCTCCCCCGCACAGGGAGCTGCCCCTTCTTGGTGAACCGGAGCCGATGCCGCATCGGTGAGGGTCGGGGACACGGCGTCGGCTCCGGAGTTCTACCGGTGGCCCTGAGACCTACCGGTGGTCACTGCCCGCCGACTCGGAAGCGGCGCGGCCTGCCTCCAGGCGGGCCACCGGGATCCGGAACGGGGAGCAGGAGACGTAGTCCAGGCCCACCTCGTGGAAGAAGTGCACGGACTCCGGGTCACCGCCGTGCTCGCCGCAGACGCCGAGCTTCAGGTCGGGGCGGGTGGCACGGCCGGCGGCCACAGCGTCCCGCACCAGCTTGCCCACGCCGTCCTTGTCGATGGTCTCGAACGGGGAGACCCCGAAGATGCCCTTCTCCAGGTACGCCGTGAAGAAGCTCGCCTCCACGTCGTCCCGCGAGAAGCCCCAGACCGTCTGCGTGAGGTCGTTCGTGCCGAAGGAGAAGAACTCGGCGGCCTCCGCGATCTGGTCCGCCGTGAGCGCGGCACGCGGCAGCTCGATCATGGTGCCGAGCGCCAGCTTCAGCGCCACGCCGGTCGTCGCCTCGACCTCCGCGATGACCTGCTCGGCCTCCTCGCGGACGATCTCCAGCTCCTGGACCGTGCCGACGAGCGGAATCATGATCTCCGCGCGCGGGTCGCCCTTGGCGTTCTTGCGCTCGGCGGCGGCCTCGGCGATGGCCCGTACCTGCATGGTGAACAGGCCGGGGATCACGAGACCCAGGCGTACGCCGCGCAGGCCCAGCATCGGGTTCTGCTCGTGCAGGCGGTGCACGGCCTGAAGCAGTCGCAGGTCGTTCTCGTTCGAGTCCTTGCGGGACTCGGCGAGGGCGACGCGGACGGACAGCTCGGTGATGTCCGGCAGGAACTCGTGCAGCGGCGGGTCCAGGAGGCGGACGGTGACCGGAAGGCCGTCCATCGCCTCGAAGAGCTCCACGAAGTCGCGCTTCTGGAGCGGCAGGAGCTCCTTGAGGGCTTCCTCGCGCTCGCCGTCCGCGTCGGCGAGGATCAGCCGCTCGACCATCTCGCGGCGCTCGCCGAGGAACATGTGCTCGGTGCGGCACAGGCCGATGCCCTGGGCGCCGAAGCGGCGGGCACGGAGGGCGTCCTCCGCGTTGTCGGCGTTGGCGCGGACCCGCAGGCGGCGTACCCGGTCCGCGTACGCCATGATCCGGTGCACGGCGCCGACCAGCTCGTCCGCGTCGTCGGCGCCGGCGTGCATGCGGCCCTCGAAGTACTCGACGACCGGCGAGGGGACCACGGGCACCTCGCCCAGGTAGACCTTGCCCGTCGAGCCGTCGATGGAGACGACGTCGCCCTCCTCGACGACGGTGCCGCCCACCGTCATGCGGCGCCGCTTGGTGTCGACCTCCAGGTCCTCCGCGCCGCAGACGCACGTCTTGCCCATGCCGCGGGCGACGACGGCCGCGTGCGACGTCTTGCCGCCGCGCGAGGTCAGGATGCCCTCGCACGCGATCATGCCGTCGAGGTCGTCGGGGTTGGTCTCACGGCGGATGAGGATGACCTTCTCGCCCGAACGCGACCACTTGATGGCCGTGTACGAGTCGAAGACCGCCTTGCCGACCGCGGCACCGGGTGACGCGGCGATGCCCCGGCCCAGCTGCTCGACCTTCGCGGTGTCGTCGAAGCGCGGGAACATCAGCTGGGCGAGCTGCGCGCCGTTGACGCGCTGCAGCGCCTCGGCCTCGTCGATCAGGCCCTGGTCGACGAGCTGCGTCGCGATGCGGAAGGCGGCACCGGCGGTGCGCTTGCCGACGCGGGTCTGGAGCATCCACAGCTGGCCGCGCTCGATGGTGAACTCGATGTCACAGAGATCCTTGTAGTGCGTCTCAAGGGTCTCCATGATCTGCATGAGCTGGTCGTACGACTTCTTGTCGATCTGCTCCAGCTCCGCGAGCGGGACGGTGTTGCGGATGCCCGCCACCACGTCCTCGCCCTGGGCGTTCTGCAGGTAGTCGCCGTACACGCCCTGGTGGCCGCTGGCCGGGTCGCGGGTGAATGCGACGCCGGTGCCGGAGTCCGGGCCGAGGTTGCCGAAGACCATGGAACAGATGTTGACCGCGGTGCCGAGGTCGCCGGGGATGCGCTCCTGGCGGCGGTAGAGCTTGGCGCGGTCGGTGTTCCACGACTCGAAGACCGAGCGGATCGCGAGGTCCATCTGCTCGCGCGGGTCCTGCGGGAAGTCGCGGCCGGCCTCGGTCTTGACGATCTTCTTGAACTTCGTGACCAGCTTCTTCAGGTCCGCGGCCTCCAGGTCGGTGTCGACCGTGACCTTCTTGGCGGCCTTGGCGGCCTCCAGGGCGTCCTCGAAGAGCTCGCCGTCCACGTCCATGACGGTCTTGCCGAACATCTGGATGAGGCGGCGGTAGGAGTCCCACGCGAAGCGGTCGTCGCCGGACTGCTTGGCCAGGCCCGTCACCGACTTGTCGGAGAGCCCGATGTTCAGGACGGTGTCCATCATGCCGGGCATCGAGAACTTGGCGCCCGAGCGGACCGAGACGAGCAGCGGGTCGTTGGCCTGACCGAGCTTCTTGCCCATCGTCTTCTCGAGGGCGTCGAGGTGCGCGCTGACCTCGTCGCGCAGCTCGACCGGCTCCTCGCCGCTGGCGAGGTAGGTCTTGCAGGCCTCCGTGGTGATCGTGAAGCCCGGAGGGACGGGCAGCCCGAGGTTGGTCATCTCGGCGAGGTTCGCGCCCTTCCCGCCGAGAAGGTCCTTGAGGTTCCTGTTGCCCTCGGTGAAGTCGTAAACGAACTTCACGGCCGCATCGCTCGCATCGCTCGCGTCGTTCTGCGCTACGTGGGGATCTTTGTTTTCCGACACGGGTCTCGACTCCTCGAGGACTCGGTGGCTGCCCTGACGGCGAGGAACATACCCAGATCGAAGGCGCATGGGTACGTCCACTTGTGCGTCATGCGGCCGTAACCACCCGTCCGCCAGTAGATCGAAAGTGACTCAGCGGTAGCTGGCGGGACGCTCATGCGTTCAACTCTTGAAGACGCAACGCCCGTAGACCAGGTGTTTTGCTCACATGAGCGGTGTATTCTCAGATGTGAGTTCACATCATGAATGATCGAGCAGTGGCACTGAGTGCCACCCCTTGGAGAAGTGCAGCCACCCTGAAACCGCTCATCTGAGCGCAACACCTATCAGGGGTGGCGAGAATCACGCCGTTTGAGGCGGCCCGATGTCAGTATCCGGACGCGCCGCGAGACGCTCGCGCGGCGGTCGTCGGCCGAGCTGGACAGGGAAGGGCGGCGGAGTGGGCAGGGAGTGGCGGCGCGGCGGAGCAGGAAGGATCGTCGAGGTGGGGCAGGGAGGATCGGCGGGGCGGTCAGCGCGCCCCGCCCGGTAAAGGTGTTCCGGCCAAATCCATGGTGAGCATGGTGATCATGGTGATCGCGAGGGCTCCGGGCCCTCGCTCATCTGCGCCGGCGGCGTCGAGCAGTGCCCGCGCCGGACGGCGGTTCAGCCGCCCGACGTGTCCAGTTCCGCGTCCTCGCTGATGCCCGCGCAGTCGTAGGGGTCCTTCAGCCAGCCGTCCGGCAGGACGACGCGGTTGTTGCCCGACGTGCGGCCGCGCGGGCCGTCCGCTCCCGTCGGCCACGCCTGGTCGAGGTCCAATTCGCCGAGCCCGTCCTCCAGTTCGGCGAGGGACGAGGTGATCGCGAGGCGCTTGCGCATCTCCGAACCGACCGCGAAGCCCTTCAGGTACCAGGCGACGTGCTTGCGGAAGTCGATGACACCGCGCGCCTCGTCACCGATCCACTCGCCGAGCAGGGTCGCGTGCCGCAGCATGACGGCGGCGACCTCGCGCAGGTCAGGGGCCTTGGGCGCGCCCGTGCCCTCGAAGGCGGCCACCAGGTCGGCGAAGAGCCAGGGGCGGCCGAGGCAGCCGCGGCCCACGACGACTCCGTCGCAGCCGGTCTCCTTCATCATCCGCACCGCGTCGGCGGCGGACCAGATGTCGCCGTTGCCGAGCACCGGGATCTCGGGGACGTGCTCCTTGAGGCGGGCGATGGCGTCCCAGTCGGCGGTGCCGCCGTAGTGCTGGGCGGCGGTGCGGCCGTGCAGGGCGATCGCCGTGACGCCCTCCTCGACGGCGATGCGGCCCGCGTCGAGGAAGGTGATGTGCTCGTCGTTGATGCCCTTGCGCATCTTCATCGTGACGGGCAGGTCCCCGGCACCGCTGACGGCCTCACGGAGGATCGCGCGGAGGAGGGGCCTCTTGTACGGGAGCGCGGAGCCGCCGCCCTTGCGGGTGACCTTGGGGACGGGGCAGCCGAAGTTCAGGTCGATGTGGTCGGCCAGGTCCTCTTCCGCGATCATGCGGACGGCCTTGCCGACGGTGGCCGGGTCGACGCCGTACAGCTGGATGGACCGGGGCTTCTCGGTCTCGTCGAAGTGGATCAGCTGCATGGTCTTCTCGTTGCGCTCGACCAGCGCCCGAGTGGTGATCATCTCGCTGACGAAGAGGCCCTTGCCGCCGCTGAACTCCCGGCACAGCGTCCGGAACGGCGCGTTCGTGATGCCCGCCATGGGCGCGAGCACGACGGGCGGCCGCACGGCGTGCGGGCCGATCTGAAGCTGGGGCTCCATGGCGGGGGTTCCTCCGGGACGAGCGGTTCGGTGCTGACGGTTCGGTGCCGGGCTGTCCGGCGCCCCGAGGTTCGTACGGGGTCCGTGCGAGGTGCTCTGGAGACACGGGACAGCGAGGGCAGACCTCCTATTGTCCCCCATCCGCGCGACTGCCCACGCGCCCCTCCTTCACCAGCCGGTACAGCTCCTCCGTGGCCGCCTGCGAGCGCGCGTCCGCGGGGACGTACGACCCGAGGCGCGGCCCCTCGGCCGGGCCGAGCCACAGCCCGTGATACGTGAAGTGCAGCGGACCCACCACGGAGTTGTTGAACCGCTTGGTCTTGTCCACGGCCTGCATCACCTCATGCCGCTCCCACAGCTCGCAGAACTCCGGCGAAGCCTTGCTCAGCCGCCTGAGCAGCGTCTTCCACGCCGGGTCCGCGAGGTGCCCCGCCATCCGCGCCCGGAACCTCGCCACCATCCGGCGCATCGTCTCCGCCCGGTCGTCCATAGCGGCCTGCCACGCGGGATGCGTGAAGGTCAGCCACATGCAGTTGCGGTCCTCGGGCGGCAGCACGTCGAGATCGGTGAGGAGGTTCCCGTACGTGACGTTGTACGCGAGGACGTCGTAGCGGGAGTTCTGCACGCATGCCGGATACGGGTCGAGCTGGTCGAGCAGCCGCAGCAGCCCCTGCGGGACCGACGCGATCTCGGCTGCCGGGGAAGGGTCCGCGGTGCCCGCCAGCTGGAAGAGGTGCGCGCGTTCACCGGCGTCCAGCATCAGGGCGCGGGACAGCGCGTCGAGCACCTGGGCCGAGACGTGGATGGCGCGCCCCTGCTCCAGCCACGTGTACCAGGTGACGCCCACCGTGGAGAGATGCGCGACCTCCTCGCGGCGCAAGCCCGGCGTGCGGCGGCGCGGGCCCCGTGGCAGGCCCGCCTGCTCGGGCGTGATGCGTTCCCGGCGGCTGCGCAGGAAATCGGCGAGCTCGCTGCGGCGGATGTGGTCGCCGGGCTGCGTCGGCGCTGCGGTGTCCATGGGGACAGCTTGCCCATATGCCGACCCTGTTTCCAGGTAGTTGAGGTACCAGGATAAAGAGACTCTGGTACCAGGCTGAAGGTTCGACGAGCGTCGTACTCGTGAACCTGACGAATTCCACGGCCCACGTCCTGAAGCCCGAGCCCGCCCCGGCGGCCCGGTCCGCCAAAGTCGCCGACGAACCCGTCCTCTCCCCGCTCGGCCTCGTCACCATCCTGCTCGGCGCCGCGCTCCCGATGATCGACTTCTTCATCGTCAACGTCGCCCTGCCCAGCATCGAGCACGACCTGCGCGCCTCCCCGGCCACCCTGGAGATGGTCGTCGCGGGCTACGCCGTCGCGTACGCCGTGCTGCTCGTGCTCGGCGGCCGGCTCGGCGACACGTACGGGCGCCGCAGGCTCTTCCTCTGGGGTGTCGCCGCCTTCGGCGTGACCTCGCTGGCCTGCGGGCTCGCGCCCGGCGCCTGGTGGCTCGTGGGGGCACGCGTCGCCCAGGGCGCGGCCTCCGCCCTGATGCTGCCGCAGGTGCTCGCCACCATCCACGCGACGACGCGAGGCGAGCGGCGGTCCAAGGCGGTCGCCCTCTACGGCTCGGTGGGCGGCATCTCCATCGTCCTCGGCCAGGTGCTCGGCGGCGTCCTGGTCTCCGCCGACCTGGCGGGCACCGGCTGGCGCGCGGTGTTCCTGGTGAACGCGCCGGTGGCGGTCGCCGCGCTGCTCTGCGCGGTGCGTTCCGTGCCGGACAGCCGCGCCGCGCAGGCCACCCGCAGCGACATCGGCGGCACACTCCTGCTCGCTGCTTCTCTGATCGCCCTGCTGCTTCCCCTGACCGAGGGCAGGGCCGCGGGCTGGCCGCTGTGGTCGGTCCTGTCGCTGGCCGCGTCGCCGTTCCTCGCCTGGGTGTTCGCCCGCGTGGAGCTGCGTGCCGAGCGCACCGGGGGCAGTCCACTGCTGCCTCCGTCGCTGCTGCGCGAACCGGGGGTACGCACGGGTCTCGCCCTCGGGCTGCCCATCTTCACCGGCTTCGCCGGGTGGATGTTCGTCAGCGCGGTGACCCTCCAGCAGTGGCTGGGCTTCAGCCCCTTGAAGTCCGGTCTGACCCTGATTCCGATGGGCGTCGCACAGTTCGCGGCGTCGATGCTCGCCCCGCGTCTGGTGAAGCGGCTCGGCAGCCGCGCGCTGACGTTGTGCGCACTGGTGCACGGCTCGGGCCTCGCCCTCCTCGCCCTGCTGGTGCTGTGGACTCCATACGCCGCGCTGACCCCGCTCACCCTCGCTCCCGGCCTGGCCCTGTGCGGACTCGGCCAGGGCGTGCAGCTGGCTCTCTACTACCGCATCGTGCTCGCCGCGGTACCGGCGGCGAAGGCGGGCGCGGGCAGCGGCCTCGCGGCCACGGTCCAGCAGTCTTGCCTGGCGATCGGCGTCGCCACTCTGGGCTCCCTCTTCCTGGCCCTGGTGCCGGGCACGGGCATGCGGGACGCGTTCGCGATCGTCCTTGGAATACAACTGGCCGGGCTCATCGGCTTGGCACTCCTCAGCCTGCGGTTGCCTCGGCGGCCGGCCTGAGGGGGATGCCTCCGGTGCGGTGCGGGTGCCTCTCGGTGCGGGCCCGTGGAGGTTGCTCGCGCCGTTCCCCGCGCCCCTCACCGGCGCCCCCGGACGGCCCACGGACGCGTCACCCGCCCCACCGGGATACCGTCGAACTCATGCCCCAGCAAGAGCTCACGCACCGCCGTCGCATGCTCGTCCTCGCGATCTGCTGCATGAGTCTGCTCATCGTCAGCCTCGACAACACCGTCCTGAACGTCGCGCTGCCCTCGATGGCGCGGGAGTTCGGCACCAGCATCTCGGGCATGCAGTGGACGATCGATGCCTACACCCTCGTGCTCGCCGCGCTCCTGATGCTCGCGGGGTCGACGGCGGACCGCGTGGGGCGGCAGAAGATCTTCAAGGTGGGCCTGGTGATCTTCACGCTCGCCTCGGTGGCCTGCTCTCTCGCGCCCAACCTGGAATCCCTCGTGGCGTTCCGCATGGCCCAGGCGGTCGGCGGCTCCATGCTCAACCCGGTCGCGATGTCGATCATCACCAACACCTTCACCGAGCCGCGCGAGCGCGCCCGTGCCATCGGCGTCTGGGGCGGCGTCGTCGGCATCTCCATGGCGGCGGGCCCGCTCGTGGGAGGCCTCCTGGTGGATTCCGTCGGCTGGCGCTCCATCTTCTGGATCAACCTGCCGGTCGGCCTCGCGGCGCTCCTTCTCACCATCCGCTTCATCCCCGAGTCCCGCGCCCCCAGGCCGCGCCGCCCCGACCCCGTGGGCCAGCTCCTGGTCATGGTGCTGCTCGGGGCCCTGACGTACGCGATCATCGAGGCGCCGACGGCGGGCTGGACCTCGCCGCTGATCATCGCCTTCGCGGGCGCCGCGCTCCTCGCCCTCGTCGGCCTGCTCGCCTACGAGCCGCGTCGCGCCGACCCCCTCATCGACCTCCGCTTCTTCGGCTCCGCCCCGTTCAGCGGGGCCACCGTGATCGCGGTCAGCGCCTTCGCGGCGCTGGGCGGCTTCCTCTTCCTCTCCACGCTCTACCTGCAGAACGTCCGCGGCCTGAACGCGCTGCACGCGGGCGTATGGATGCTGCCGATGGCCGCGATGACCTTCGTCTGCGCCCCGCTGTCGGGCCGTCTGGTCGGCAACCGGGGCCCACGCCTCCCGCTCCTGGTCGCCGGTGTCGCGATGACGTCGTCCGGGGTCCTGTTCGCCGCCTTCGACGCGGAGACCACGAACGCGACGCTCTTCCTCGGCTACGTGCTCTTCGGCCTCGGCTTCGGCTTCGTGAACGCCCCCATCACCAACACCGCCGTCTCCGGGATGCCCCGCTCCCAGGCGGGCGTCGCCGCCGCCGTCGCCTCCACCAGCCGGCAGATCGGCCAGACGCTCGGCGTCGCCGTCATCGGCGCGGTCCTCGCCTCCGGGGTGGGCTCCTCGTCGTACGCCGCCACCTTCACGGAAGCGAGCCGCCCCGCCTGGTGGATCATCGCGGGCTGCGGCCTCGCGGTCCTTCTCCTCGGCGCTCTGACCAGCGGCCCTTGGGCGAGGGAGACGGCTCGACGGACCGCCGAACGCCTGGAGGCCGTGCCCCAGAAGCCGAACACAGGACCCAACTCCCGCACTACGCTCGCACCGTGACTGCTACGTGGGACCCCTCGGCACCAGGCGTACTGCGGCTCCCCTCGGGCCGGCTCATCCGCGGCCGTGGTCTGCGCCATCCCCTCCCGGACGGCCCCACGCCCGACTTCGCGCTGTACCTGCTCGGCAAGGAGCCGCCCGCCGTCGCCTGGGAGGCCCGCTGGCTGCGCTGGCCGGACTTCCGCCTGCCCGGCGACCGCGCGGCGACGGCCGCCGCCCTGCGTGAGGCGCTGAAGCGGTCGGAGACCGAGCGGGTCGAGGTCGCGTGCGGCGGCGGACAGGGGCGTACGGGAACGGCGTTGGCGTGCCTGGCGGTGCTGGACGGGGTGCCGGGCGGCGAGGCGGTGGCCTATGTGCGGGAGCACTACGCGCCGCGGGCGGTGGAGACACCGTGGCAGCGAAGGTTCGTGCGGCGCTTCGGCTGAGGCCGGAGGTCAGGACGCCGATGCGGCCCGTCGAGGCGCCGAGGCCGACGGTCCAGGCACCGAGGAACCGATGCCGGCGGTCAAGGCACCGAAGGATCCACCGTCGCCTGGTGCTCCCCCGCGAGGTGTTCCTCCGCCTTCAGCCACGGCAGGAACTGCACCCGCTTCTTCCAGTCGCACGTGTCGCAGCTCAACTGCCGCTGCACACCCGCCTTCCGCACGTGCACGACATGCTCGCGCCCGTGCTGGTCCCATCTGCTGACCTTGCTCGTGGTCATCGAAGGCATGGCGAACAGTGTGCAGCAGAAGGCCCCGGTTCCGTATGCGGAACCGGGGCCTTCTTTCAACCTTCACTCAGCCGACGGCCGAGCGGGCGCAGCGTCAGCAGCCCACCAGGCGCGAGGCGAGGTAGCCCTCGATCTGGTCGAGGGAGACGCGCTCCTGCTTCATCGAGTCACGCTCGCGGACCGTGACCGCGTTGTCGTCCAGGGTGTCGAAGTCGACCGTCACGCAGTACGGCGTGCCGATCTCGTCCTGACGGCGGTAGCGGCGGCCGATGGCGCCCGCGTCGTCGAACTCGATGTTCCAGTTCTGCCGCAGGGCGGTCGCGAGGCCCTTGGCCTTCGGCGACAGCTCGGGGTTGCGGGAGAGCGGGAGCACCGCGACCTTCACCGGGGCGATGCGGTGGTCGAAGCGCATGACCGTCCGCTTCTCCAGCTTGCCCTTGGCGTTGGGGGCCTCGTCCTCGATGTACGAGTCGAGGAGGAACGCGAGCATCGTGCGGCCGACGCCCGCCGCGGGCTCGATGACGTACGGAGTCCAGCGCTCGCCGGCCTCCTGGTCGAAGTAGGACAGGTCCTGGCCCGAGGCCTTGGAGTGCGCGGAGAGGTCGTAGTCCGTGCGGTTGGCGACGCCCTCGAGCTCGCCCCACTCGCTGCCGCCGAAGCGGAAGCGGTACTCGATGTCAGCGGTGCGCTTGGAGTAGTGGGAGAGCTTCTCCTTCGGGTGCTCGAACCACCGCATGTTCTCCTCGCGCAGGCCCAGGCCGGTGTACCAGTTCCAGCGCTGCTCCATCCAGTACTCCTGCCACTTCTCGTCCTCGCCCGGCTTGACGAAGAACTCCATCTCCATCTGCTCGAACTCGCGGGTCCGGAAGATGAAGTTGCCGGGCGTGATCTCGTTGCGGAAGGACTTGCCCATCTGCGCGATGCCGAACGGCGGCTTCTTGCGCGAAGTCTGCTGGACCTGGCCGAAGTTGGTGAAGATGCCCTGCGCGGTCTCGGGGCGCAGGTAGGCGACGGAGCCGCTGTCCTGCGTCGGGCCGAGGTGCGTGGAGAGCATGCCGGAGAACTGCTTGGGCTCGGTGAACTGGCCCTTGGTGCCGCAGTTGGGGCAGTTGACCTCGGCCAGGCTCTCGGGCGGCCGGTTGTGCTTGGCCTCGTACGCCTCTTCCAGGTGGTCGGCGCGGTGACGCTTGTGGCAGGACAGGCACTCGGTCAGCGGGTCGGAGAACGTGGCGACGTGACCCGAGGCCTGCCAGACCTCCGTGGCCAGGATCACCGACGAGTCGATGCCGACTACGTCCTCGCGCGAGGTGACCATGTAGCGCCACCACTGGCGCTTGAGGTTCTCCTTGAGCTCGACGCCGAGCGGCCCGTAATCCCAGGCGGCGCGCTGGCCGCCGTAGATCTCACTGCACGGGTAAACAAAGCCACGGCGCTTGCTCAGGCTGACGATGCTGTCGATCTTGTCGGCGGCCACGGTGCTCTCTTCATTACGACGGTGGGCGAAGCGAATGCTTCAGGTTACCGGCGGCCTTACCCCCCTAATCAAATCGGATACCGGTCCATCCCGGCCCCAACCGCTAGTTGACAATCGTTTCCAGATTTGTTGAAAATGAGTGTCATGAACGTACGTCGCCTCATACCCACCGCCGCCGTCGCCTCCGCCACGGTTCTGGGCCTCACGGCCCTGTCCGCCTGCTCCTCCTCCAGCGCCGCGGACAAGAACGACGGCAAGCTGAACGTGACGGCGTCGTTCTACCCCATGCAGTACCTCGCCCAGGAGATCGGCGGCGACCACGTCTCCGTGGACACCCTGACCAAGCCGGGTGTCGAGCCGCACGACCTGGAGCTCAGCCCGAGGCAGACCGCCACCCTCGGCGAATCGGACGTCATCCTCTACCTCAAGGGCATCCAGCCCGCCGTCGACGACGCCATCGGCCAGTCCGGCGTGAAGAACACCGTGGATGCCGCGACCCTCACCAAGCTGGAGAAGCACGGCACGGGCGTCGGCCACGACCACGGCCACGAGGGCGAGGAGCACGCCGAGGACGAGCACGGCCACGACGAAGAAGGCGAAGCGGGCGCCGACCCGCACATCTGGCTCGACCCGGTGAAGTACGCCGAGGTCGCCGAGGGTGTCGGCAAGGCGCTGGAGAAGGCCGACCCCGACCACGCGGCGGCGTACAAGAAGAACACGAAGGCTCTGGTCAAGAAGCTGGACGCCCTGAACACGAAGTTCGAGGGCGGCCTGAAGGACACGAAGACCAAGACCTTCATCACCACGCACTCCGCCTTCGGCTACCTCGCCGAGCGCTACGGCCTGGACCAGGAGGGCATCTCCGGCATCGACCCCGAGTCGGACCCGAGCCCCGCCCGCATCAAGGAGCTCCAGGACATCGCCAAGGAGGACAAGGTCCCCACGGTGTTCTTCGAGACCCTCGCCAGCGACAAGACCGCCAAGACGCTCGCGAACGACGCGGGCCTCAAGACGGACGTCCTGGACCCGCTGGAGGGAATTACGGACAAGTCCAAGGGCGATGACTACATCGGGGTCATGGAATCCAACCTCGCCGCGCTGGAGAAGGCACTCGGCGCGAAGTGAACGAACAGCAGGCAGCAGCATCGGAGGCGCACGCCATGGGAGCCGACAAAGCCCCGGACACAGCGGGTCCCACCCCGCCCGTCATATCCGTGCGGGCGGCCACGGCCACCCTCGGCGCGCGCCCCGTGCTGCGCGGCGTCGATCTCACCGTCAGGCGCGGTGAGGTCGTCGCCCTGCTCGGCGCGAACGGCTCCGGCAAGTCCACCGCCGTCCGCTCGGTCATCGGCCAAGTCCCCCTGACCGGCGGCGACATCAGCCTCTTCGGCACCCCCCTGAAGCGCTTCAGGCAGTGGGCCCGCATCGGCTACGTACCGCAGCGCACGACGGCCGCGAGCGGTGTCCCCGCGACGATCCGCGAGGTCGTCTCGTCGGGCCGCCTCTCGCGTACGAAGCTCACGAAGCTGGGCTGGACGACGAAGGCCGACCGCGCGGCGGTCGACCGGGCCATCGGGCTCGTCGGTCTCGCCGACCGCGCCAAGGACTCCGTGAGCGCCCTCTCCGGCGGCCAGCACCAGCGCGTGCTCATCGCCCGCGCGCTGGCCTCCGAGCCCGAGCTGCTGATCATGGACGAGCCGATGGCGGGCGTCGACCTGGCAAGCCAGGAGATCCTCGCCCGGACGCTGCGCGAGCAGGTCGCGGCCGGTACGACGGTGCTGCTCGTGCTGCACGAGCTCGGCGCCCTCGAACCGCTCATCGACCGCGCGATCGTCCTGCGCGACGGCTGCGTGACCCACGACGGGCCGCCGCCCAAGGCCACGGGACAGCACGCGCTGCCCGGCCACGACCACGTACATCCGCACTCGGCCGACGAGCCGATCCGCACGGGGCTGCTGACCTGATGATGGAAATCTTCCAGACCGAATTCATGCAGCGGGCGCTGATCGCCGCCGTTCTCGTCGGCATCACGGCCCCCGCCATCGGCATCTACCTCGTCCAGCGCCGCCAGGCCCTGATGGGCGACGGCATCGGCCACATCGCCATGACGGGCGTCGGCCTCGGCTTCCTGCTCAACTCGAGCCCCGTCTGGATGGCGACGCTGATCGCCGTCGTCGGCGCGGTGACGATGGAGCTGATCAGGGCGTACGGCAAGACGCGCGGCGACATCGCCCTCGCGATGCTCTTCTACGGCGGCATGGCGGGCGGTGTCCTGCTGATCAACCTCTCGGACACCGGCTCCAACGCCAACCTCTCCTCGTACCTCTTCGGCTCGCTCTCGACGGTCTCCGACTCCGACGTCACGGCGATCTGCCTGCTCGCGGCCTTTGTGGTGCTCGTCACCGTCGGCCTGCGCAAGCAGCTGTTCGCGGTGAGCCAGGACGAGGAGTTCGCGCGGGTCACGGGGCTTCCGGTGCGGGCGCTGAACCTGCTGATCGCGGTCACCGCCGCGGTCACGGTCACCGTCGCGATGCGCGTCGTGGGCCTGCTCCTGGTGAGCGCGCTCATGGTGGTGCCGGTCGCGGCGGCCCAGCAGATCACCCGCTCGTTCAAGGTGACGTTCATCCTGTCGGTGGTCATCGGCACCGCCGTGACGCTGTCCGGCACGGTCACGTCGTACTACCAGGACGTGCCGCCCGGAGCGACCATCGTCCTGATGGCGATCGGCGTCTTCGTTGTCCTGACCGCGCTCGCGACCCCCCTGGCCAGGCGACGGGCACGGGCCGTGGCCGCCGCCGACCCGACCTGCACGGCGGATGTCCCGAAGGGTGTCCCCGAGGCGCGGCGCCCGGCGGACGAGGTCACCGTCTGAGAGCGAGCTGGCACAATGGCCCGACGGGATATGACAGATGTGCGGGCGATCGTGCGAGTTTTTCAGTTGAGGAGGCACCTGTGACAACGGCTGCGGGACCCCCGGTACGAGGCCGATCCACCCGGCAGCGCGCCGCTGTGGCGGCGGCCCTGGGCGAGGTGGACGAGTTCCGCAGTGCGCAGGACCTGCACGACATGCTCAAGCACAAAGGCGATTCGGTGGGCCTGACCACGGTCTACCGGACGCTCCAGTCGCTCGCCGACGCCGGCGAGGTCGACGTGCTCCGCACCGACGAGGGCGAGTCGGTCTACCGCCGCTGCTCCACCGGTGACCACCACCATCACCTGGTCTGCCGGGTGTGCGGCAAGGCGGTCGAGGTCGAGGGCCCGGCGGTCGAGAAGTGGGCCGAGGCCATCGCCTCCGAGCACGGGTATGTGAACGTGGCGCACACGGTCGAGATCTTCGGCACGTGCGCGGAGTGCGCGCAGAAGTAGACCTGAACGCGCAGTGGGCCCGCACCGGCTTCGGTGCGGGCCCATTGCGCGTCCGCGTCAACTGTTCGCGATCTCTTCCTCGTTCGGGATGGCCCCGCCGAAGCGGCGGTCGCGCCCGGCGTACTCCAGGCAGGCCCGCCACAGGTCGCGCCGGTCGAAGTCCGGCCACAGCACGTCCTGGAAGACCATCTCGGCGTAACTCGACTGCCAGATCAGGTAGTTGGAGGTGCGCTGCTCGCCGCTGGGGCGCAGGAACACGTCCACGTCCGGCATGTCCGGGTAGTACATGTACTTGGCGAAGGTCTTCTCGTTCACCTTCGACGGGTCGAGCTTGCCCGCCGCGACATCGCGGGCGATGGCCTGCGCGGCGTCGGCGATCTCGGCGCGTCCGCCGTAGTTGACGCAGAAGTACAGGGTCATCGCGTCGTTGTCGACGGTCTGTTCCTGGGCGATCTGGAGCTCCTGGACGACGGACTTCCACATCTTGGGCATGCGCCCCACCCAGCGGATCCGGATGCCCAGCTCGTTCATCTCGTCCCGCCGGCGCCGGATGACGTCGCGGTTGAAGTTCATCAGGAAGCGGACCTCGTCGGGCGAGCGCTTCCAGTTCTCGGTGGAGAAGGCGTACAGGGAGAGGTTCTTGACGCCCATCTCCAGGCAGCCCTTGAGCACGTCGAGGACGACGCCCTCGCCGACCTTGTGGCCCTCGGTGCGCGGCAGCCCCCGCTCCTTGGCCCAGCGGCCGTTGCCGTCCATGACGATCGCCACATGCTGCGGCACCAGCTCGCCGGGGATCTTCGGCGGCCTGGCGCCCGAGGGGTGCGGCTCGGGGACCTTGTACTCACGGCGGGACCGTCCGAGGATTCCGCGTCGTGCCATGGGGGGCTCTCTCCTACCTAGCTGATCTCTGTACGTGCTCTACGGGGTTTACGTGGTACGAGGTCTATACAGGTCTACGTGGTCTACGTGGTCTTCTCCACGTACCGCAACGAGCGGAGCCCGCGCTCCAAGTGCCAGTGCAGATAGGCGGAAACGAGCCCGCTGCCTTCTCTGACGTGCCGCGCCTCGCACGCGTCCGCCGTCTCCCAGTCTCCGGTGAGCAGCGCGCCGAGCAGGCCGAGGGCTTCCATCGAGGGTACGACGCTGCCGGGCACCCGGCAGTCGACGCACACGGAGCCGCCCGCGGCGACGGAGAAGAAGCGGTTCGGCCCGGGCATTCCGCACTTCGCGCAGGAGTCGAAGCTGGGCGCGTAGCCGTTCACGGCGAGGGAGCGGAGAAGAAACGCGTCGAGGATGAGATGCGGCTCGTGCTCACCGTTGGCGAGGGTCCGCAGGCCGCCCACGAGCAGCAGATACTGCTGGACGGCGGGCTCGCCCTCATGATCGGTGAACCGCTCGGCGGTCTCCAGCATGGCCGTGCCGGCGGTGTAGCGCGCGTAGTCGGCGACGATCCCGCCACCGTACGGAGCGATCGTCTCACTCTGTGTGCACAACGGGAGCCCGCGGCCGATCAGTTCGCTGCCGCGCGCGAAGAACTGGACGTCGACGTGCGAGAAGGGTTCGAGCCGGGCGCCGAACTTGGACTTCGTGCGCCGCACGCCGCGCGCGACGGCGCGGACCCGGCCGTGGCCGCGGGTGAGCAGCGTGATGATGCGGTCCGCCTCACCCAGCTTCTGGGTGCGCAGCACGATGCCGTCATCACGGAACAGACTCATGGCCCCATTCTCGCGTACGGGGCCGACAGTCGTTGCCGGGGTGGCACCGGAGCCGTAACCGGGGCGCACCGACTCGTCCGGACCCCTGGTCATATCAGTCACGCCTGCCAAAATGCCCACATGAAGAGTGAGCTGTTCTCCACGGAACACATGGCGCAGCAGTCCGTCGTCCCCGGGATGACCCTGCAGAACGCCAAGTCCATCAAGTACGCGGTCAACGGCGAGATGCACGCACGGCAGGGCGCGATGATCGCCTACCGCGGCGACCTCCAGTTCGAGCGCAAGGGCCAGGGCGTGGGCGGCATGCTGAAGCGGGCGATGACCGGTGAGGGTCTTCCGCTGATGGCGGTGCGCGGCCAGGGAGAGGCGTGGTTCGCGCACGAGGCGCAGAACTGCTTCATCGTCGACATCGAGCCTGGCGACGTCCTCACCGTGAACGGCCGCAACGTCCTGTGCTTCGACGCGTCGCTCTCGTACGAGATAAAGACGGTGAAGGGCGCGGGCGTCACCGGCGGCGGCCTCTTCAACAGCGTCTTCACCGGGTCCGGGCAGCTCGGCCTGGTCTGCGACGGCAACCCGCTGGTGATCCCGGTGTCGCCGCAGCAGCCGGTGTACGTGGACACGGACGCGGTGGTCGGCTGGACCGCGAACCTGGACACCTCGCTGCACCGCTCGCAGTCCGTCGGCTCCATGCTCAGGGGCGGTTCCGGCGAGGCGGTGCAGCTGATGCTGCGCGGCGAGGGGTACGTCATCGTGCGCCCGAGCGAGCTGACTCCGTCGAAGCCGACCCAGCACTAGGGCCTAGCGGCCGGGGCGGGCCTGGTCGGGGCGGCTGATCGCTTCCCAGGGGGCCAGGTTCCACGGGCTCGTCCGGTTCGCCGGGTCGAGGAGGGTGCGCAGGTGGGCGTCGGAGGCGGCCTGGGGCGCGGGGAAGTCAGCGTCCCCGGTCCCTTGGAGACTGTCCCGCCAGACCTTCCTCCCGAGGAGGTAGTGGTCGGCGTACTCCTTCCAGGAGGAGTACGTCCCCACCACGGTCGGCACGACGTTCTTGAGCCGGTTCCAGGTGTCGGCCTCGCTCAGCATCCCGCCGGCGAAGCCGCGTCGTGAGATGTCCACGTAGAGCGCGATGTCCCAGGCCAGGGGTGCCACGCCGATCCGCCGCTGAGCCATGGCGCGGTAGCCGGTGCTGGCGAGTCCGCTCAGGCGCCCGAGCAGTTGCTCGGGCGCGGTGATCTCCCACTGCTCGGCCAGCCACTTCTGCGCCTTGCCGTCGTCGATGCGGGTGAACGGATACAGGGTCGTCCGGGACGCGTCCTTGTCCCGGCTGACCGGCGCGCTCAGCGACACCATCCAGAGCTGGTGCATGGTGAGCGGTGTCGGGTACTTGGACTCGACCCTCGGCTTGCTCCACTTCCATATGGCCATGCGCCCGCACCTTACGTCACGGGTCTTCGCCTACGTCACGGGACTTCACCCCGGCTCCGTGCGTTCGCATAGGCGGTGGCGGCGCGCAGCCGCTCCGACGTGGTGGCGGTCCTGAGCGCGTCCGGCGAGCAGTCCCACTCCCGGCCGCCGCCGAAGGGGCGGAGCTGGACGTAGGGCCCCTCGTGCCCCATGACCCTGCCGACCTGTCCGGTACGGGTGTCCACGGCGTAGGCGCCGACGGGAAGGTACAAGTTCATGGCGCGACCCCCAGCGCGGCGACCAGCCGAGCAGCCGTCTCGACGCGGCATCCGCCCAATTCAATACGCGGACAGGGAGCCTCCCGGGCCAAAGATGTGGGGTCGATCCGCAATGACGGCAGCGTAATTTCCGCCCTCGCGAGCGCGGTCCGCAATTCCTTCATGGTCTCCTCCGCCTCTGCGACGCATACCGGCGCGTGCGCCTTGTTCTCACCCATCGGGTGGCTCCCCTTTGCCGTCGGATCTCACTCTTCGCATCCCTACGGTGACGGAATCCACCTACACTCGACAGGAGTCTGTCTCCTACAACTGCGGGGCAGCGGAGGGTGGTTGGCCATGGCCAATGGTTCACGTCAGGCGGCCTGGGAGTTCTTCGGCGCGGAGCTGAAGCGGCGGCGGGAGGATGCGGGGCTTACGCAGTCGGCGTTGGGGCTCCAGGTTTTTGCATCCGGCGCATACATCGGGCAATTCGAACAGGCTATTCGTAAACCGCAGTTGGATGTGGCGCGGCGAATCGATGAGGTACTGCAATCCGACGGTATTTTCGAGCGGATGTGCCGAAAGCTGATCGACGACAAGCGGTATGCGGATTACTTCGCGGCCGTCGTGGAACTTGAAGCGCTGGCCACACGGATCTGCGAGTTCGCGCCCACGCTGGTCCCGGGCCTTCTGCAGACCGCCGCGTACGCGCGGGCGGTGACTCTCGCGGCCAACCCGTTCGTCACGGACGAGTACGTGGACGAGATCGTCGGCGCCCGCCTGGAGCGGGCAGGCGTCCTCAAGGACGCTACTAGGCCCGAGTATTGGGTGGTGCTGCACGAGAACGCGCTGTACATCCCGGTGGGCGGTCCGGACGCCATGGCGCAGCAGTTGGACCACTTGGCGTCGCTGATGCGGGAGCGGCAAGTGCTGGTGATGGTGCTTCCGTACGAGGCGGGGGCGCACGCCGCGATGGTCGGAGACCTTAGGCTCATGGACTTCGAAGACGCGCCTCCAACCGCCTATACAGAGACGTCGTTTTCGGGAACTCTCGTCGACGAACCGGCAGTGGTAGTGAGGGCACAGCGCGCATACGATCTGCTCAGGGGCGCCGCACTGTCGCCGGAGGTGTCCCTCGCCCGGGTCGAGTCGGCGGCTGAGGATTTCAGACGATGCGCGAGTACGACCTGAGCAACGCACGCTGGCACAAGAGCAGCTACAGCAACGGCGAGGGCGGTAGTTGCGTCGAGGTCGCGTACGACTTCATCGGCGCCGCCCGCTGGCGTAAGAGCAGCTACAGCAACGGCGAGGGTGGCAACTGCGTCGAGGTAGCCGACGGAGTCCCCGGCGTTGTCCCCGTACGGGACAGCAAGGCCCCCCAAGGCCCCGCCCTCCTCATCAGCGCCCCCGCCTGGCAGGGCTTCGTGGCCGGGCTGCGTGCTACTGACGGCTGATCGACCGCGTGATGCCCGCCGCGATCGTCGTGGCGAGGGTCCAGCCCATGATGACCAAGGCGTACCCCAACCACTGAAGCGCGCCCCGCGAGGCGTACGCATGCTCCTGGCCGAAGTCGATGATCGGGAGCAGCAGGTCCAGCGTGTAGAAGACGGAGTTGAAGTCCGGCGCCTCCTTCGGCTTCAGCGCCACCGGCTCCCGCACGGCGTACGCGACGGAGCCGGCCAGCAGCAGCGAGAGCAGCCAGATCGCGGCGCGCGTGGGCCGGAAGCCGTAGCCGACGGTGACGTCCTGGAGGTACCCCCAGGCCTTGGCGTACCAGGGCAGGGTGGTGCGGTGGCGGCGTTGCTTGGCGAGCTGGACGGTGCGGGCGGCCGCGTCGTCGCCGACACGGCGGTACGCGGCGGTGAGCTGCTCGTAGGCGAAGGGGACGTAGCCCTCGGTATCCCGCTCCAGGACCTGGAGCCTGCGCTCGGCGGGCTCGTGCGGGCCGAGCCTGCTGTACGTCAGGCCATCGAGGCGGACATGGTCCGGCCAGGTCTCCGGGGCTATGTACAGGAAATCGAGTTGAGCGCCCCGGAGTGTGATGGTGCCCTCGACGGGCTCGGCCCCGGCCAGCCACAGGGCGCCTCCGACGATGCTGGCGCGCAGGGCCACGCCGCCCGGGTTGGAGAGCTTGGCGCCCTCCAGGTTGAACTGGCCGGGGATACGGGCGCCCGGCAGGTTGAGCCGTCCGTACGCCGTGAGGCGCATCGCATGCAGATCGTCTCCGGCGCTGAGGTTCGCCGCCTGCAAGGCCGTGCTGCCCGGGTTGCTGAGCACCGCGTCGTTGAAGTTGATGGTTCCGGCGACCACGGCACCCGCGAGGCGGACCAGCCCGTGGGCGGTGAAGCCGTCGTCGGCGTGGAGATCACCGTCGATGGTGGCGCGATTGAGCGCGAGGGCGGGCTCGTCGAAAGCGGCGGCCAACCCTTGCTCGCCCAGGTGCGCCCCGTCGAGGAAGACCGTCCCGGCGATCCGCGCGCCCCCGAGCCGGATGCCCCTCCGGACGCGGACACCGGTCATCCGCAGCGAGCCGTCGATCCGTAACCCGGTTCCGTACAGGTCGGGGAAGACGGACCAGCCCAGATTCAGCTGGCGCAACTGCGCCCCGTAAAGGTCCAGTTCCCCGTCGAAGTAACAGGACCAGAGGTGGATGGCCCCGGGGACTTCCGCGTACTCGAGGTCGAGCTTGCCGGTGATGCGGGCGCCGTGCAGCCGCAGGACGGGGGTCTCGCCTTCCTGGCGGGGCCCGTCGATGAGCAGGGCGCGCAGCACCTCAGCCCGCACGGTCCGCTCGGGGCCCCAGTCCGCGCCGGAATCGGCGGGTTCCCTGTGCCGCTCCCGGAAATCGACGGACCGCCCCAACGGGAAGGCCTCCCACACCTGCCGCTCGGCCTCGCTCAGATCCGTGATCTCCACCGGCGCGACTCTTGCGCGCGGCGGATCATGTGTCAACCAGCAGTCGTGGCGCGGCGATAGCGCACCTCGGGCCGCCCCTCCACCTCCACCTCGCCCACGACCACGAACCCGGAACGGGCCAGCACCGCCCGCGACCCGGCATTGTCGGCGTCCGTCGCCGCCCGCAGCGCACGCAGCCCGTACTCGGTGGCGGCGAGTTCGCACACCTGCCGTACGGCGGAGGTGGCGAGCCCGCGGCCCGCCGCCCGTTCGGCTATGCGATAGCCGAGTTCGGCCTCGCCGTCCGCGACGTCGACGAGATTGACGCGCCCGACCACCTCGCCGTCCTCGTCCACCAGTACGTGGAAGTGGCAGGTCCCGTCGGCTTGTTCGGCGAGCAGAGATGTGTGCCGCGCATCGAACTCGGTGAAGTAGGCGTCGCCCCGGTCGGGCACGGATTTCGCGAAGTAGGCCCTGTTCTCGCGCTCGAAGGCAAGCAGGGCGGGGGCGTGGTCGCTGCGCAGGCGCTGGAGTTCGGGCATGGCTGAAACCTAGCGCGACCGTCGCTGTCAGTGCGGGGCGATAGCGTCCGTCGACCGAACCGCCCCTCGCCGAGGAGATGCAGTGAACGACACCGTGGCCGACACCATGGGCAGCGCCTACTCACCCATACCCGAGCTGAACCTGCTCAAGGAGTTCCACGACGGACAGGGGGCGGCGGGATTCGCCGACGGCTTCGAGATGTACGAGTACGGTCGGCGCGATGTGGGCCTCGTCGAGTGGCTGGGCTCGACCGATTCGCCCGAGCTGCGTGCCCGCCTGGACCGTCTCGTGCCCTTCGCGCAGGCCACCGGCTCCGGGTCGTTCTACGCGCTGTGGCGCTGCGACGACCGCGCCGATCTCGCGACGCTGCCCGTGGTCCTCTTCGGGGACGAGGGTGATCTCGATGTCGTGGCGTCCGGCCTGCGGGATCTGTTCCGGCTGCTGGCCGTCGACCACGAGTGGTATTTGCCCGAGAAGGAGTGGGAGGCCGACGAGGAGCACAGCGTAGGGCACGAGGAGTATCTCGACTGGCTGAAGGAGAAGTTCGGCCTCACGGCGCCCGAGGACGCCGACCCCATCATCGAACGCGCGCGGGACGAGTACGGCGTGCGGTTCATGGACTGGCTCCTTGAGTTCTCACCCGAGCACGTCGTCGACGCCCTGCGCGAGAACCTCGACGCGTAGCCGGTCTCGCTCGCTACTTCTTGACCGGCGGGCAGTAGCCGGTGTCCGCGCCGATGCTGTTGATCTCCGCGTTCGGGCGGGAGTCACCGGCGTAGTCGATCTGGTCGGTGCAGCTGACACCGGGCTTGTTGGGGGTGCCCGCCGGCTTGTCGCCCTTCTCGGGGGTGGGGCAGGTGCCGGTGTCCGCGCCGATGCTGTTGATCTCGGCGTTCGACCTCGGGTCACCCGCGTAGTTGAGCTGGTCCGTGCAGCTCGCGCCGGGCTTGTCGGGCGTGCCCGAGGGCTTGTCGTCCTTGATCGGCGTGGGGCAGGTGCCGGTGTCCGTACCGATGGAGTTGATCTCGGCGTTCGACCGCGGGTCACCCGCGTAGTTCATCTGGTCCGTGCAGCGCTTCCCGGCCTCGTCCGCCGTGCCCGCCGTGCCCTTCGTGCCCGTCGTCTTGCCGTCGGCGGAGTCCCCGCCGGACTTGCCGGACTCGCCGGCCTTGGCCGAGGAAGCGGGGGCCGAGGACGACGAGGCGTCGTTCCCGCTGCCCTGGCAGGCGGTGAGCCCGAACGCGGCGACGGTGATGACCATGGCGGCTGCGGCCTTGCGGGCGTGGAGGAGGGCGGTGTGCGACATGTTCTTGCCGTTCTGTGCGGTGTGTCGGGCTCGTGAGAACAAGACTGTCCGCCGCTGCTGATGATCTGTCGCCGTCTGACTAACGCCTCGCTAACGTCGAGGAGCAGCGTGCAGCGTGTCCGTCAGCCGCGCGGCGACTCCGCGGACCGGCCCCGCGAGCGTCGTACCTCCACGCTCAGGTCCCGCTCGTCGAGGACCACGTGCACCCTCTCCCCCGCCGCCGTCACCCGCGTCCGCGCCTGCGCGCCCTCCGGGAGGCCGGGCAGGACGGGGTGCACTCCGCACTCCGCGCGCACCCGGTCGAGGAGTTCCCGCATCTCCTTCGGGGCGGGGCGCGTGCTCAGGTACCAGGCCATGCCCTCGCCATAGGAGTGGCGCGTCACCGTCGGGGCGCCGGTGGGTGACGTGCGTACCGCTTCCGCGCCCTCCAGGTGGATCTCCTCCGACCACGTGCCGTCCGGTCCCGGGTCGAACTCCTCCACCCTCAGGCCGAGCAGCTCACGGAACGGGGCCGGGTAGCCGCCGAGGTGGACGCGGTCGTGTTCGTCCACGATTCCGGAGAAGTAGGACATGAGCAGGGTGCCGCCGCCGTGGACGTACGCGCGGAGCCGTTCCGCGGTCTCTTTTGTCACCGAGTAAAGATTGGGGACCAGGAGCAAGCGGTACTCGGTCAGGTCCCCGTCCACCGGGACCACGTCGCACGCCACCGACGCGTCGTACAGCGGTTTGTGGTGGGCCAGGGCCGCCTCCAGGAACGTGACGTCCGCGCTCGGGTGCGCGTCCAGTTCCAGGGCCCACCAGCTCGGCCAGTCCATGAGCAGCGCCGCGTCCGCCCGCTCGGGGCGGGAGCCGAGGAGCTCGGGGTGCCGGACCAGCTCCGCGCCCAGCTCCCGTACCTCCCGGAAGATCCGGGTGTCCGCTCCCCCGTGCGGAACCATCGCCGAGTGGAATTTCTCCGCTCCCCCGCGCGACTGCCGCCACTGGAAGAACAGCACCGAGTCCGCCCCGTGCGCCACCGCCTGCCAGCTGTCCAGGCGCATCCGGCCCGGCGGCTTCCTGCCGTTGCGCGCGCGCCAGTTCACCGCCCCCGGCGCCTGTTCGAGCAGCAGCCACGGCTGCCCGCCCCTCAGGCCGCGCATGACGTCGTACGAGAAGGCCGTGCGGTGGAGCGAGTCCGGATCGTGCGGGTCCGGGTACGAGTCGTACGACACCACGTCCAGGTGCGGGGCCCAGGCGAACAGGTCGAGCGTCTTCGCCACCGGGACGAAGTTCGTCGTGACGGGGACGTGCGGGGTGATGCGGGTCAGGACGTCCTTCTCGGCCAGGCAGCACGCGAGCAGCTCGTCCGAGGAGAAGCGCCAGTAGTCCAGCTGCTGGGCCGGGTTGCGGAAGGACGGCGCCTTGCGCGGGGTGTGGATCTCCTCGAAGGTGCCGTAGCGCTGGGACCAGAAGTCCGTCGACCAGGCGTCGTTGAGCGCCGCCACCGTCCCGTACCGCTCCCGCAGCCAGCTGCGGAACGCCGCCGTCGACACCTCGCAGTGGCAGTGGCGCGAGATGTGGCAGCCGTATTCGTTGCCGATGTGCCAGAGGGCGAGCGCGGGGTGCTCGCCGTAGCGCGTGGCCAGGCGTTCCGTGAGGCGTACGGCGTGTGTCCGGTAGACGGGGCTCGACGGGCACCAGTGCTGGCGGGAGCCGGGGTGCAGGCGCACCCCGTCCTCCGTCACGGGGAGAGTCTCCGGGTGCAGGCGCGTCAGCCACGGCGGCGGGGACGCGGTCATCGTGGCGAGGCTGACGGCGACGCCCGTCTCGGCCAGGCGGTCCAGGTGGCCGTCCAGCCAGGTGAAGTCGTACGTACCCGGGGCGGGCTCCGTCTTCGCCCAGGAGAAGATCCCGAGCGTCACCAGGTTCACCCCCGCCTCGCGCATCAGCTCGGCGTCCTCGGCGTGGACTTCGGGGCCCCATTGCTCGGGGTTGTAGTCGCCGCCGTACCCGATCGACGACAACCGAGAACGAAATCGCTCGGCGAGGCGCTCCCGGCCCATGTCATCCGACCTTTCGTAGCTCACCGTCGCCGAAGACCGCGACCATCACCAGGTTGCCGCCGAGGGCTTCGACATACCGCGCCATCACGTCCGTACCTGAGACTTGCCCACTCTCGATCTGGGACACCCTTCCTTTGCTCACCCCCATACGCTCGGCCACCTGCGTCTGGGTGTACCCGCGCTCCTGGCGCATCTCGACGAGGCGCCAGGCCCGAGCCTCGGCAAGCATGCGCCGGGCCCCCTCCATGAACTCGTCCCGGCCGCCAGCCAGTTCCTCCGCGCGCTCCCGGTGTCCACTCGCCGACCACCTGATGTGTCCGCTCATTTCCCCAGCTCCTTCTCACGGTCGGCGACGTACTCCGCGTACCGCCGCTCGGCCAGCACGATCGCCTCGTCGTACCAGGTCACCCAGTTCCCGCTCTTGTCGCCGGCCACCAGCAGGATGGCGGAGCGCCAGGGATCGAACATGAACAGGACGCGCACCTCACTCCGCCCCGCCGAACCGGGCCGCAGCTCCTTCAGATTGTGCAGCGCGGACCCTTTGATGCGGTCGACCAGTGGCCGACCTTCCGCCGGGCCGTGACAAGCCAGGATCCAGATGGCCTGGTTCACCAGCGTGTAGGAACCTGGATCAGCCTTCTCGAGATCGTTCAGCCACTGGTCCACCTCGTCGGTCAGGTAGATGTCCCACTGTTCTTCCACTCCCTGAGCTCCTTTGCGAGTTTAGCATTCACTAAACATGCGCCGCATGGCCTGACGCGCCGTAATCCCGGAACCCTCACCCGCGCGAGTGCGTTGTCCAGGGCCTTGACCGCCCTCCCGGCCCCTTTTATGGTCGCCACGCCACCACGACGTAGGACGTGGGATCTCTCACGGGAGCAAGGGGAGACACAGTGAGCGACCAGAAGACCAGCATCGGCTCCACCGGTCACACCGGACCCGCACCGGACCGTCGGTCCTTCCTCAAGTACACCGGTGTGCTCGGCGCGGCCGCCGCCATCACCACCACGCTCTCCGCCTGCTCGTCGGGGCCCGAGTCCACGAACGAGGCCGGAGACGGCGGCGGCAAGGGCGGCGACTCGACCCTCACCGCCGTCATCGGGTACGGCAACGACGGCAGTTGGGACCCGACGCAGACCGCGTCCGCCTTCGCTATGGCCGGCAACGAGCACATCTACGAGGGGCTCCTCAACACGGACCCCATCACCCGCGAGCCGTACGCGGCGCTCGCCACGCAGATCCCCACCGACGACAGGGCGACCACCTGGAAGTTCACGCTGCGGCCCGGCGCCAAGTGGCACGACGGGAAGCCCGTGACCGCCGACGACGTGGTGTTCGTCTTCGACCGCATCCTGGACCCCAAGACGCAGACCCTGGCCAAGGGCTTCTTCGAGAGCTGGCTGAAGGGGGTCAAGAAGGTCGACGCGACCTCCGTCGAGCTCACCCTGAAGTTCCCGTTCCCGGACGGCCTCGCCCGGCTCTCCCTCGCCAAGATCATGCCGAAGCACGTCTTCTCCGAGCCCGGCGCCTGGGACGACGCGACCAAGGGCAAGGCGGTGGGCTCGGGCCCGTACAAGCAGGCGTCGCACGCCCCGAAGTCCAACACCACCTTCGAGGCCTTCGACGACTACAACGGCCCCCGCAAGGCAGCCTTCAAGAAGATGAACTGGCTGACCATCGTGGACGCGGCACCCCGCGTCGCGAAGATCTCCGGTGGCAGCGCGGACTCGGAGATCGCGGACAATATCCCGTACGCCAACATCGAGCAGCTCAAGAAGGGCGGGCTCACCGTCGAGGGCGGGGCGGGGATGAACAACCTGTTCCTGATGTTCAACACCGCGCACAAGCCCTTCGACGACGTACGCGTGCGGCAGGCCCTGCACCACGCCATCGACACCGAGAAGATGATCCAGGTCGCGCTCAAGGGCCACGGCAAGGCGTCGACCTCGTTCCTCAACGAGTCCAACCCCGCCTACCGGCCGGCGAAGACGGTCTATGAGTACGACCCCGCGAAGGCGAAGAAGCTCCTGAAGGAAGCCGGGGTCAAGGATCTTTCGATCAACCTCATGGCGGTGAACGTGAGTTGGATCGTCGACTGCCTGCCGACCATCAAGGCCTCGTGGGACGCGATCGGCGTCAAGACGACGCTGGACCCGCAGGAGACCACGGCCGTCTTCACCAAGATGGACCAGAAGAAGGACTACCAGGTCGTCGCGGCCGCATCGAACCCCAACCAGTTCGGCATCGACCCCGACCTGATCATGCACTACAACTACGGGCCCGAGAACCTGTGGATGGGCTACGCCCGCTGGGCGGACAACGCCGTCGCCAAGAAGCTATTCAAGGACATGGACCAGGCGACGCGCGAGCCGGACGCGGCCAAGAAGAAGGCCATGGTCCAGGACTACATCGACACCGTCGCCGAGCAGGCGGTGATCTACCCGGTCGTCCACAACGAGCTGATGACCGCCTGGGACCCGAAGAAGCTCACCGGCGTCAAGGCCCAGCCCTACCCGGGGATCAACCTGCTCCAGGCGAAGTGGGCGACGTGATCGCGGTACTCCGAATCCTGGTCCGCCGCCTGGTCCTGCTCGTCCCACTGCTGCTCGGCATCGTCCTGTTCGTCTTCCTCGTGATGCGGTTCTCGGACGTCGACCCGGC
Source organism: Streptomyces sp. NPDC054872 (assembly GCF_053610705.1). Classification (NCBI taxonomy): domain Bacteria; kingdom Bacillati; phylum Actinomycetota; class Actinomycetes; order Kitasatosporales; family Streptomycetaceae; genus Streptomyces; species Streptomyces sp. NPDC054872. The sequence goes on from NZ_JBSGYY010000007.1 coordinate 219,303, forward strand.
GTCGGCGTTCTTCCAGGGCGCCAATCCGACCGAGGAGCAGCTGCAGGACTTCCGCGAGGAGAACGGCCTGCTCGATCCGCTGCCGGTGCGCTATGCCGCGTTCGTCGGCGATCTGATCCAGGGCGACATGGGCATCAGCGTGCTCACCCGCTCGCCGGTGATGGAACAGGTCACCACCGCGCTTCCGCTCACCCTGCAGCTGACCTTCCTGGGGCTCGGCATCGCGGTGGTCATCTCGCTGCTGCTCGGCGTCACCGCCGCGATCTACCGCGACCGGCTGCCGGACCAGCTGATCCGCGTCATCTCGCTGACCGGTGTGGCGGCACCCGGCTTCTGGCTGGCGCTGCTCATGATCCAGTACCTGGCGGTGGAGGCGGGCTGGTTCCCGACCGGCGGGTACGTCAATCCCGGTGACTCCTTCACCGGCTGGCTCAAGTCGATGACCCTCCCCGCCCTCGCGCTCTCCCTGCCGGTGGCCGCCGGGCTCACCCGCATCATCCGCACCGCGGTGGTCGAGGAACTCGACAAGGACTACGTGCGGACGGCGATCGGCAGCGGTCTTCCACCGGTCGTGGTGGTCGGCCGCAACGTCCTGCGCAACGCCCTCATCAACCCGCTGACCGTGCTCGGCCTGCGGGTCGGCTATCTGCTCGGCGGCGCCGTCGTCATCGAGACGATCTTCTCGCTGCCCGGCATGGGGAAGCTGATGATCGACGCCGTGAAGAACGGCGACCCGGCCGTCGTGCAGGGGGTCGTCATCACGACGGCCGTCGGCTTCGTGATCGTGAACCTGGTCCTCGACATCCTCTACCTGCTGGTCAATCCGCGTCTGAGGGGGACCGCCTGATGATCACGTCGCGCAAGGCCCTGGCCGAGCGGCTCTCGCGGCCCGGCATCCGGCTGCGCTCCCTGCGCCGGCTGCCCGTGCTCTCGCGCATCGCGGTGGGCGTGATCGGCGTGGTCGTCCTCGTGGCGCTCCTCGCGCCGCTGATCGCCCCGCACGACCCGCTCGACCAGCAGCCGCAGGCCGACGGCACGGGCCACCCGACCGGCGACCACTGGATGGGGCAGGACAGCCTCGGCCGGGACATCCTCAGCAGGCTGATGTACGGGGCGCGCTGGTCCCTGGCCATCGGGCTCGGGGCGACGCTGCTCGCCCTGATCGTCGGGGCCGCGCTCGGGGCGATCGCGGCGACCTCGCGCAAGGCGGTCGACGAGACGCTGATGCGGTGCCTGGACATCGTCATGGCGTTCCCCGGGATCGCGCTCGCCGCCGTGCTCGTGGCGGTCTTCGGCGGCGGCATCCTCGTGCTGATCTGCGCCATCGCGTTCCTCTTCACCCCGCCGATCGCGCGGGTGGTGCGCGCGAACGTGATGGATCAGTACGGCGAGGACTACGTCGTCGCCGAACGCATCGTGGGGGCCCGCACCCCCCACATCCTGATCAAGCACGTGGCCATCAACTGCGCGGCGCCGATCCTGGTGTTCTGCACGGTGCAGGTCGCCGAGGCGATCGTCTTCGAGGCGTCGCTGTCGTTCATCGGCGCGGGCGTGCGGCCACCGGACCCGTCCTGGGGCAGCGTCATCGCCGACGGCAAGAACATGGTGCTGCTCGGCGGCTGGTGGGCGACGGTCTTCCCCGGCCTGCTCATGCTGATCACAGTCCTCGCCCTGAACATCCTCTCCGAGGGCGTGTCGGACGCGTGGGCGGCGCCCGCGACGCGCGACGTGCCGGGAGAGGCCCGCAAGGAGGACCGCCTCGAAGCGCCCGAGCCGGGCAGCGGCAAGGTCCTCGAGCTGCCGGGCCTGACGGAGGCGGCCGAGCGCCTGCGTTCCCGCGCGCGCCCGCTGCCGGAGGGCACCCCGGTGCTCACGGTCTCCGACCTCACCATCGGCTTCGACGCCCGTCACGGCGGCGTGGACATCGTCGACGGCATCAGCTTCCACGTCCGGCCCGGCGAAGTCCTCGGCCTGGTCGGCGAGTCGGGCTGCGGCAAGTCGCTCACCGCGCTGACCGTGATGGGCCTGGAACCCAAGGGCGCCCGTATCGGCGGCCGGGTCACCTTCGACGGCGAGCAACTGCTCGGCATGCCGATGCGCGTCCGCAGACGGCTGCTCGGCCACGACATGGCGATGATCTACCAGGACGCCCTGTCCTCCCTGAACCCCGCGATGACGGTCCGCTCCCAGCTCAAGCAGGTCGTACGCAGAGGAGGGCGCCGCACGGCGGTCGAACTCCTCGAACTGGTCGGCCTGGACCCGGACCGCACCCTGCGCAGCTACCCGCACGAACTCTCCGGCGGCCAGCGCCAGCGCGTCCTGATCGCGATGGCCCTCTCCCGCGACCCGAAACTGATCGTCGCCGACGAGCCGACGACGGCCCTGGACGTCACGGTCCAGGCCCAGGTCATCCAACTCCTGCTCCGCCTGCGCGAGGAGCTGGGCTTCGCGCTGATCCTCGTCTCGCACGACCTGGCCCTGGTCGCGGACGTCACCGACCGGGTGGTGGTGATGTACGGCGGCCAGATCGTCGAGACGGGCGTGACGGCGGACCTCGTCGAGGCGCCGTCGCACCACTACACACGCGGCCTGCTCGGCTCGGTCCTCTCGCTCGAATCGGCGGCGGAACGCCTGACCCAGATCAAGGGCGTCGTCCCCTCGCCGGCCGACTTCCCCGCGGGCTGCCGGTTCGCGGACCGGTGCCCCCTGGCGAGCGAGGTGTGCCGCACGACGGCGCCCGAACTCGTCGGCGGGGCACGGCATTCCATCGCCTGCCACCACCCGGCGCAGCAGCCGCCAGGGGTGCCGCGGCCCAGGGGAAGCGAGGCCCTCAAGTGACGACGAGGAACACGGCCACCGAGAACCTGATCACCCTCTCCGACGCGCACGTCGTCCACCGGGCACGCTCGGGCGGGCTGTTCTCGCGCGAGCGGGTGTACGCCCTGACCGGCGCCGACCTGACCATCGCGCCCGGCGAGACGGTGGGCGTGGTGGGCGAGTCGGGATGCGGCAAGTCGACGCTCGCGAAGGTGCTCGTGGGGGTGCAGCAGCCCACGGCGGGGACGGTGTCCTTCCGGGGCCGCGACCTGTGGACGATGAAGCCCGCCGAGCGCCGCACCGCGATCGGCCGGAACACCGGCATGATCTTCCAGGACCCGTCGACGGCCCTGAACCGCAGGCTGACCGTACGCCAGATACTCCGCGACCCCCTGGACGTGCACAGGATGGGCCCCCCGGCCCAACGCGACGCACGTGTACGCGAATTGATGTCCCTGGTGGGCCTCCCCAAGGTCCTCGCGGACGGCCTGCCCGGCCAGTTGTCGGGCGGGCAGCGCCAACGCGTCGCGATCGCGCGTGCCCTGGCCCTCGAACCGGAGCTTGTGGTGGCGGACGAGCCGACGAGCGCGCTGGACGTCTCCGTGCGCGCCCAGATCCTCAACCTCCTCCTGGACCTGAAGGAGCGGCTCGGCCTCGCCCTGGTCTTCGTGTCGCACGACATCCAGACGGTGCGGCGGATGAGCGACCGGGTCATCACCATGTACCTGGGCAGAATCGTGGAGGAGTCACCAGCGGAAGAGATCCTGGACAGGGCACGCCACCCCTACACCCGCGCCCTGTTCTCGGCGACGCCCGGCCTCCTTGACCCCATCGACCCGATCCCGCTCGTCGGCCCGGTGCCGTCGGCCACGCGACCGCCGAGCGGCTGCCCGTTCCGTACGAGGTGCTGGAAAGCGGACGACGCCTGCGCGGCCACCATGCCGGACGTCGAGTCGACGCCGGGGTCCGGGCACCGCTACCGCTGCCACCACCCCGTGCCGGACGGCCAGTCCACGCACGAGCTAGTGATCCAGTCCGCCGCCACGGACGCGAGCCCCAGGGAGACCCCATGACCTTGACCACCCCGCTGAGCGGTGTCGTTCCGCCCGTCTGCACGCCCCTGACACCGGACCGCGAGGTGGACACGGCGTCGCTCGTCAGTCTGGTCGACCATCTGGTGTCGGGCGGGGTCGACGGCCTGTTCGTCCTCGGATCGTCGTCCGAGGCGGCGTACCTGACGGACGTCCAGCGACGGCTGGTGATCGAGACGGTGGCGGGACATGTGGGGGGCCAACTCCCGGTCCTCGCCGGGGCGATCGACATGACGACGCCACGGGTCCTGGACCACGTCCGCTCGGTGACGGACGCCGGTGCCGACGGCGTGGTGGTGACGGCCCCCTTCTACACGCGCACGCACCCGGCGGAGATGGCCCGCCACTTCCGCCTCGTCGCGGCGCGCTCACCGGCCCCGGTCTTCGCGTACGACCTCCCGGCTTCGGTCCACTCCAAACTGCCCGCCGAGCTGGTCCTGGAACTGGCGGCAGAGGGTGTTCTGGCCGGTCTCAAGGACTCCAGCGGGGACGAGGGCGACTTCCGGGAAGTGGTGCTCGGGGCGCGGGGCCGGGCGGACGTCGCGGGGTTCAGCGTGCTGACGGGTTCGGAGACGACGGTGGACTCGGCGCTCGCGATGGGCGCGGACGGGGTGGTGCCGGGCCTGGGGAACGTGGACCCCGAGGGGTACACCCGTCTCCACCGCTACTGCCGGGAGGGGGACTGGGCGCGGGCGCGGGCCGAGCAGGAGCGGTTGTGCGGGCTCTTCGGGATGGTGCGGGTGGGGGATGCGGGGCGCATGGGGGGTAGTTCGTCGGCGTTGGGTGCGTTCAAGGCTGCGCTGTATCTACGGGGCGTCATTGCTTGCCCGGTTACGGCGGAGCCGCAGGTTCCGTTGTCCTCCGGGGAGGTTGAGCGGGTGGGGAAGTTTCTGGCAGGGGCGGGGTTGTTGTAGCGGTTTTCGCTGTGCGGTCCGTCCGGCTCTTGACGACGAACTCGGCGAAGCCGGTGATCGACCGAGCCACGTGCGGGGTCTGGGGCGGAGCCCCAGTTTCGGGAAGGGGCGGGATGGGGGAGAGCCCCGCAGGGAACCGCCCTTACCCCTCCCCCGGCCGCACCAGCCCCGACTCGTACGCCACGATCACCAGCTGCGCCCGGTCCCGCGCCCCCAACTTCCCCATGATCCGGCTGACATGAGTCTTCGCCGTCAAGGGACTCAGCCCCAACGTCTCCGCGACCTCCGTGTTGTTCAGGCCCCGCGCCACCAGCGAGAGCACCTGGCACTCCCGCTCGCTCAACCGTCCCGCCAGATCTTCCGGAGGGGGGACCGCGGCAGGAGCACGCAGCACCCGCGCGATGAGCCGCGAAGTCGGCCCCGGCGAAAGCAGGGACTCCCCCGCCGCCACCGTACGGATCGCCTCCAGCAGCTCCGCCGGCTTGGTGTCCTTCACCAGGAAGCCCGAGGCCCCGGCCCGCAACGCCTCCACGACATGCTCGTCCGTGTCGTACGTCGTCAGCATCAGCACCTTCACCCCGGCCAGGTCCTCGTCCCGCGCGAGCAGCCGCGTCGCCTCGATCCCGTCCAGGTCCGGCATCCGGATGTCCATGACGATGAGATCGGCCCGCTCCGAGCGGGCCAGATCGACCGCCGCCCGCCCCGTCCCCGCCTGCCCCACCACCTCCATGTCCGGGGCGGATTCGACCAGCATCGCGAAGGCCGCCCGTACCAGCGTCTGATCGTCGGCGAGCAGCACACGGATCGTCATCGAAGCCCTCCCACGGGTACCAGCGGCAGCACGGCGGACACCATGAAACCTCCCTCGGACCGCGGCCCCGCCTCCAGGGTGCCGCCCACGCTCCGGGCCCGCTCCCGCATCCCCACGAGGCCGAACCCGGGAGTGTGCGAGGGGTCATCGGCGGCTCGTCCGTCGTCCGCGACCGTCACCCGCAGCTGGGCCCCCTCCGTGTGTATCCCCACCCGGATGGTGAGCCCCGGCCCGCCGTGCCGCACCGCGTTCGTCAGCGCCTCCTGCACGATGCGGTAGGCCGCCGCGCCCACGGCGGGCGGCGCCTGGGCCTCCCGTACCGCCAGATCGACCTCGGCCCCGGACGTACGCGCGGCCTCCGCCAGGTCGGGAAGGCCGTCGAGCCCCGGCAACGGCCCCCGCGTCTCGTCGGCTTCGGGGCCGGGGCCCGCCTCCCGCAACACCGTGAGCGTGGCCCGGAGTTCGCCCCTGGCCGACCGGCAGGTCTCGGCGATGTCGTCCAGTGCTTTGGCCACCGCCGCCCGGTCGAGCCGCTCCGGATCAGCGGCGAGGACATGGGCCGCGACGGAGGTCTGCACGCCGACCAGGGTGATGCTGTGCGCGAGCAGGTCGTGCAGATCGCGGGCGACCCGCAGCCGTTCCTCGGCGACCCGCCGCCGCGCCTCCTCCTCGCGCGTGCGCTCGGCGCGCTCGGCACGCTCCAGTACGGAGGTGACGTACTGCCGGTGGATGCGCACGTACACGCCGAGCAGCAGCACCGAGACGATCCAGCCGGAGATCCTGAGCACCTCGCCCACCTGGTGCGGTTCCACGCTCGCGTTGACGGTCAGCGTGACGCCCACGACGAGGAGGCCGGTGATCAGGGCGCGGCGCGGACGCCCGGAGGCGGCCACCGTGTAGAGCGCGACCATGCCGACCGGAACGGCGGCCATGTGCGTGTAGTCGATGGCGTGGTACGGCGCGATACACGCCACGACGGCAAGCAGCACGGGCAGCGGACGGCTGCGCCGCCACACCAACGGCACGTGCGCGCACAGCAGCAGCGCCCAGCCGAGCAGATCCGGGCGGCGTCCGTCCTCGACGAAGACCGCGAGCAGAGTGGACAGCGCCGCGAGCCCCGCGGCGAACAGCGCGTCGTCCCGCCGGGCACGCGATGTGCCGGGCACGGCCCCGGTGAAGGGCAGCAGGCCGCGCGGCGCGGACGAGCGCTGCCGGACCTGAACCCGCGGTTGTCTCCCCACCGCTCCATCCTCCCGTACGAGGGCGCCCCTCCGGCAGGGAAGGGGCGCCCGTGAGCGGTCAACGGTCAGGAGGCGTGCACCTGTTCGGGCTTCGGCTCCGCCACCGGCCCTGCGGCCGCGGGCCGCGACAGCTTGCCCGGCCACCACACCTTGCGCCCCAGGGCCACGCTCGCGCTGGTCACCAGATACGTCCGCACCAGGAACGTGTCGAGCAGCACCCCGACCGCGATCACGAAGCCGAGCTCGACCAGCTGTACCAACGGCATGCTGGTGAGTACCGCGAACGTCGCCGCGAGCACCAGACCCGCCGACGCGATGACGCCGCCCGTGGTCCGCAGCGCGGTCAGCGCGGCCTCCCCCGGCTCCGCCCCGGCGAGGGACTCCTCCCGCATGCGGTGCATCAGGAAGATGCCGTAGTCGACACCCAGGGCGACGAGGAAGACGAAGGACAGCAGTCCGAGCCCGGGGTCCGTGCCCTCGAAGCCCATGAGCGGCTCGAAGACGAGGCCCGCGATGCCCAGCGAGGCGCCCCACACCGCGACCACGGCCGCGAGGAGCATCAACGGCGCGACGAGCGACCGGAGCAGCACGACCAGGATCAGCAGCACCGCCACGAGGACCAGCGGCACGATGATCAGGGTGTCACGGTCGTTCGTCTCCTTCAGGTCGAGCTGCTGGGCGCTGGCACCGCCGACGTACGACCCGTCGAGGTCCGCCCGCAGCGCCTTGATCGTCTCCGTCTCGCCGGCCGACTCGGGCGCGGATGTCGCGATCACGGAGATCTCCGTCCAGCCCTTCCCCGTACGCCCCTTCTGCGCGCTGTCCACGCCCTTGGTGTCCTTGATGGCGGACAGGGCCGCGGGGGCACGGTCCTCGGGGACCAGCACGGTGAGGGGCCGGGTGCCCTGTTCGGGGTAGGCCTTGGCGAGGGTCTCCATCGCGGTGACGGAGTCGGGTGTCTTGGTGAAGGAGTCCTCCTGCTTCAGCGCGCCCGGCAGGTTGAACGCCCCCAGGGCGAGCGCGCCGAGCAGCACGGCGCCGCCCAGGAGCACGGCGCGGGGCCTGCGCCCCGCCGAACTCCCCATCATGGAGAAGAGACTGCGCCGCTTCTTGGGCTCGCTGCCGAAGGCGGGCACGAGCGGCCAGAACACGCGCCGTCCGAGGAGGACCAGGAGCGCGGGCAGCAGCGTCAGCATCGCGAAGAGCGCGCACAGCACGCCGACCGTGCCCAGCGGGCCCATGCCCCTGCTGCTGTTCAGGTCGGCGGCGAGCAGGCAGAACAGCCCCAGCGCGACCGTCCCCGACGAGGCGAGTACGGCGGGACCGCATCCCTTCAGGGCGGCGACCATCGCGTCGTAGGGCCGCTCGATCCTGCGCAGCTCCTCGCGGTAGCGGGCGACGATGAGCAGCGCGTAGTCGGTCCCCGCGCCGAAGACGAGGATCGTCATCACGCCGCTGCTCTGGCCGGTGACGGACGTCCCGAAGCCCTCGTGCAGCCCGTACGCGATGCCCATCGCCAGGTAGTCGGCCATGCCCGCGACGGCGAGCGGCACGAGCCACAGGAACGGGCTGCGGTAGATGAGGATCAGGAGCAGTGCCACGACCCCGGCGGTGGTGTAGAGCAGCGGCCCGCCGAGCGAGTTGTAGACCTTGCCCGCATCGGTGGTGAGCGCCCCCGGCCCGCCCACGTCGACGCTCAGCCCGCCCTTGCCCGCGGCGACTTCGCGTATGTCGTCGACCAGTGCGTCCCTGGCGTCCTCGTCCTGGCCGGGTTCGTTGCTCGCCACCGGGTACATCAGCGTGGTGCCGTCCTTGGACGGTACGGCGCGCGGGGTGCCGGTCAGCTTGTGGTCCCGGCCGATCTCGGCGACCTGGGCGGCCGCGGTCTCGCGGTCGGCGGCGGTCAGGCCTTGGTCACGGTGGTAGACGAGCACGAGTTCGGTGGCCTCGCCGCCGGGCAACTGGGCCTGGAGTTCGGCGGCGTGGGTGGAGTCGGCGCTGGCGGGGAGGTAGTCGACAACGCGGTCCTGCTGGGTGTCGGCCAGCTTCGAGGCGAAGGGCCCGGCGAGCGCGATGACGGCGATCCACAGCCCCAGGAGCCCCCAGGGCACGGCTCGGCGCCGGCGCGAGGTGGTCTGTTCGGCCCGCATGACGGGCCTCCTTCCGGCAGGTCGGCAAGTTCGGTGCCAACCTTTCCGGAGGGAGCCGCACGATCCGTCGGGCGCGAGGGCGAGTTGGGGAGTACCGCGCTGGGAGACATCAGCGTCGTACTACTCCCCCGGGAGTAGCGTCCCTGCTTCCCTCGGGTCAGAAGTGCGTGGTCCGCGCCGCCACCATCAGCCGCGTCACCTCGTCCGCGCCGATGGTCAGCGCGCCGCCCGCGGTGGCGAGCACCTCGCGCTCGGCGGGGGTGTACGGGCCGTCGGCGAGGGCGATCCGCGCGCCCTGGAGCAGCAGCGCCTCGCGTCCCGCCGGGGCGAGGTGCGGGGCCAACGGGCCGAGCGCCTCGTGGAGTTCTATGGCCAGACCGGGCCCGCAGTCCGGCACGGTCGCCCGTCCGGTGTCCGCGGCGAGCGCGTCGACGAGCGCGACGAGCTGCTCCTCGCGGCAGCCGTCGAAGCCCGCCCCGCGCAGCGCGCCGACGGCCGCGTCGAGCGTCGTGCGCGAGGAGGTGCCGCCCGCGGCGAGGATGGCGAGGACGACGGTGTGCACGGCGTCGCGCACCATGGCCGAGAGGCGCGTGGTGGTGGGATGGCCGAGGACGTCCGTGCCGAAGTGGTCGCCGCAGGCCGCGCACTCGACGATGGGTCCTGCCGCGCCGCGCGGCAGGACCGGTACGCCGAGCAGGACGAAGCGGCGTCGGCCCGTGCGGCGCTGGTAGTTGCGGTCGCCGCCGCAGCCGGGGCAGAAGAACTCGCCGTCCCCGACGGTGGTCCAGGCCGTGTGTACGCCGATCACACGCCTGCGCAGGACCCGCCCACGTGAAACGGGCGTGGCGAAGATGCGGGATTCCCGGCCGTTTCGTCCCCGATCTGGCAGCACCGCGCACCTCCGTAACGCCCCGGCAACATTGCCGCGTTGGGCGTGATGTTAGCCACATTGTTGATGTGGCGTCAGCACCCTGGGCGAGAGATGGCCGGTTGACGATCGCCGGACAGGCTCATTTTCGGCCTGTCCGGCGGCCGGGAAGCGTCAGCGTGCGGCGCGGTTCACCGCGGAGACCGCGGCCTTCAGCGACGCACGCGTGGTGTTGGCGTCGATGCCGATGCCCCACAGGACCTTGTCACCGATGGCGCATTCGATGTACGACGCGGCCTGCGCGGAGGCTCCCTCGCTCATCGTGTGCTCCTGGTAGTCCAGGAGGCGTACGTCGATGCCGATGCCCTGCAGTGCGTGGAAGAAGGCCGAGATCGGGCCGTTGCCGGTGCCGGTCAGGACGGTGTCGGCGCCGTCGACCGTCGCCTCGACGGTCAGCGTGTCCGTGCCGTCCTTGTCCGTGGTGGTCTGGCCGTTCTTGACCTGGATGCGTCCCCACGGGTTCTGGGGGTTGGGCAGGTACTCGTCCTGGAAGATGCCCCAGATCGCGTCCGGCGTGACCTCGCCGCCCTCGGTGTCGGTCTTCGTCTGGATGATCTTGGAGAACTCGACCTGCATGCGGCGCGGCAGGTCCAGCTTGTGGTCGTTCTGCAGGACGTAGGCGATGCCGCCCTTGCCGGACTGCGAGTTGACGCGGATCACGGCCTCGTACGAACGGCCGACGTCCTTGGGGTCGATGGGCAGGTACGGGACGGCCCACTCGATGTCGTCGACCGTCTTGCCCTGCTGCTCGGCCCGCATCCCCATCGCCTCGAAGCCCTTCTTGATGGCGTCCTGATGGGAGCCGGAGAAGGCGGTGTAGACGAGGTCGCCCGCGTACGGGTGGCGGGGGTGGATCTCCATCTGGTTGCAGTACTCGGCGGTGCGGCGGATCTCGTCGATGTCGGAGAAGTCGATCTGCGGGTCGACGCCCTGCGAGAACAGGTTCATGCCCAGCGTGACCAGGTCGACGTTGCCGGTGCGCTCGCCCTGCCCGAACAGGCAGCCCTCGATGCGGTCGGCGCCGGCCATGATGGCCAGTTCGGCGGCGGCGACGGCGGTGCCGCGGTCGTTGTGCGGGTGGACGGACAGGCAGACGTGCTCGCGGCGGCTCAGGTTGCGGGACATCCACTCGAAGCGGTCCGCGTGGGTGGAGGGCGTCGAGCGCTCGACCGTGGCGGGCAGGTTCAGGATGATCTCGCGGCCCTCTTCGGGCTGCCATACGTCACAGACGGCCTCGCAGACCTCCAGGGCGAAGTCCAGCTCGGTGTCCGTGAAGATCTCGGGGCTGTACTGGTAGCCGAAGGTCGTCTCGGGGCCCAGCAGCTTCTCCGCGTACTCCATGACCAGGCGCGTGCCGTCGACGGCGATCTGCTTGACCGCGTCCTTCGAGCCACGGAAGACGACCTCGCGCCAGACGGGCGCGGTCGCGTTGTAGAGGTGGACGGTGGCGCGCTTGGCGCCGACCAGCGACTCGACCGTGCGGGAGATCAGCTCTTCGCGGGCCTGCGTCAGGACGGAGATGGTGACGTCGTCCGGGATCGCGCCGTCCTCGATGATCGACCGTACGAAGTCGAAGTCGGTCTGGCCCGACGAGGGGAAGCCGACCTCGATCTCCTTGTAGCCCATGCGGACCAGCAGGTCGAACATCTCGCGCTTGCGCGCGGGGGACATCGGGTCGATCAGCGCTTGGTTGCCGTCACGCAGGTCCGTGGAGAGCCAGCGGGGAGCGACCGTGATCCGGTTGTCGGGCCACGTGCGGTCGGGGATGTCGACCTGGTCGTACTGCCCGTACTTGTGGATCGGCATGGACGTGGCGCGCTGCAGATTCGGCTTGATGGCCATGATGCGGGGGCTCCTCGGGAGTGTCCTTAAGGACGGCCGACGGTCGCTTCGCGAGCAACACCGAACTCCGCGGGGAGGGGGTCGGCCTCGACTACAGGCCCTCGCCGCGGCAGCTAAGGAGAAGCAGCCCGTAACGCATGATGCTCCGCAGCCTAGCCGAGCCGCGCTGTGTGCGCGGGTGCGTATCAGTATGCGGGATCGCCGTCAGGTAACGGGTAAGAGGTGATCAATACCTCTATTTCACTAATCATGGTTGCAGGTAGTGACAGCGGCATGACCCAGTGCCACATTGCACGCCATGACCGCCAACCCAGGCTTCGAGCCTGTCTTCTGCACCATCATTCCGCCCCACGTGCTCGACACTCTGGCCCAGAGTGACGACGCCGCGCTCGCGGGTCCCGCCCGTCGCACCCTGGAACGGGACTCCATCGAGCGCACCCACCGCCGCCTGACCACGGTCATCGGCGCCCCGTCCGTCTCGCTGCCCAAGGAAGCCGCGGAGAGCAAGCCGCACCGCACGATCTACGACGCGAAGCACAAGACCGAGCTGCCGGGCCGCAAGGTCCGCGGCGAGGGCGAGAAGCCCGGCAAGGACGCGACCGTCAACCGCGCGTACGCGGGCCTCGGCGCGACCTTCGAGCTGTTCCTGAAGTCGTACCAGCGCAATTCCATCGACGGCAGCGGCCTGCCGATGAACGCGACGGTCCACTACGGCGAGAAGTACGGGAACGCATTCTGGAACGGCGAGCAGATGGTGTTCGGCGACGGTGACGGCGAGATCTTCCTCGACTTCACCATCCCCGTGGACGTCATCGGCCACGAGCTGACGCACGGCGTCGTCCAGTACACGGCGAACCTCACGTACTTCGGCCAGCCGGGCGCCCTGAACGAGTCCTTCGCGGACGTCTTCGGCTCGCTGATCAAGCAGTACACGCTCGGCCAGACCGCCACCGAGGCCGACTGGCTGATCGGCGCCGGGCTGCTCGCCCCGCGCGTCACGGGCACGGCACTGCGCTCCATGAAGGCGCCCGGCACGGCGTACGACGACGACGTGCTCGGCAAGGACCCGCAGCCCGCCGACATGGACCACTACGTCCGCACCGGCCGCGACAACGGCGGCGTGCACATCAACTCCGGCATCCCCAACCACGCCTTCTACCTCCTTGCCGAGGCGCTCGGCGGCAACGCGTGGGAGCGGGCCGGACAGATCTGGTACGCCGTCCTGACCGGCGGCGAGCTGGCCCAGGACGCGTCCTTCGCGGACTTCGCGAAGCTGACCGTGGCCGCGGCGCGCGACAAGTACGGCGAGGGCGAGGAGCACGGTGCGGTGGTGAAGGCGTGGTCCCAGGTCGGCGTGCCCACCAACTGACCTACCCACCCGCCTCCCCATGGAGTAGACAGGTTCCATGCGTATCCAGGTGAAGCGCACGGGAGGATTCGCGGGCATCGAGCGGCACGCCGAGGTCGACACCTCGGGACTGCCCGATGCCCACGAGTGGCAGGCCCTGGCCGAAGAGGCCGTGGCAGAGGGCCGGAGCACGCCACCGATAGGGGTGCCGGACGGCTTCAGTTACCAGCTCACCGTGGACGGACACACGGTGTACTGCTCGGATCCCCGCCTGACCGATCCACAGCGCAAGCTGATCACGCGCGTCCTCAAGGAGGGCTCGTAAAAACCTGAGCGGTGTTCACCTTTTCTGAGGCACGCCCATTGACTTCCGTACGCGACCGTACGGAAGATCGCGCCCATGGCAGCGACCCCTGCGCGCGAACCACTCCCTCAGTTCCCCCGCGACTTCGTGTGGGGGGTGTCCACCTCGGCTCACCAGATCGAGGGCGCCGTCGACGAACGCGGCCCCTCGGTCTGGGACGCGTTCACGGCGGTGCCGGGCAGGGTGAAGGACGGCACGACGGCCGCCGTCGCCTGCGACCACTACCACCGCTACCGCGAAGACGTCGCGCTCATCCGCGAGTTGGGCGTCGGCGCCTACCGCTTCTCGGTGTCGTGGCCGCGCGTGCTGCCGGGCGGGGCGGGCGAGGTGAGCGCAGCGGGCCTGGACTTCTACGACCGCCTCGTCGACGAGCTGTGCGCGGCGGGCGTCAGCCCCGTCCCCACGCTCTTCCACTGGGACACACCGCTCGCGCTCGCCGATGAGGGCGGCTGGCTGCGGCGGGACACGGCCGAGCGTTTCGCGGAGTACGCGGGCGTGGTGGCAGCGCGGGTCGGCGACCGCGCCAAGAAGTGGATCACCCTGAACGAGCCCGCCGAGCACACCCTCCTCGGTCACGCGCTCGGCCAGCACGCGCCCGGTCAGCAGCTGATGTTCGACGCGCTGCCGGTGGCGCACCACCAGCTCCTCGCCCACGGTCTCGCCGTACGGGCGCTGCGCGCGGCGGGCGTCACGGACATCGGCATCGCCAACTCGCACGGGCCCACCTGGCCGGCGTCCTCCTCGGCCGAGGACACGCAGGCGGCGGACTTCTACGACGTGCTCCTCAACCGCCTGTTCGCGGACCCGCTCATCCTGGGCCGATACCCGGACGGCATAGGTGAGTTGATGCCCGGCGGCGACATCGAGGCCGACCTGAAGGTCATCGCCGAGCCGGTCGACTGGTACGGCATCAACTTCTACCAGCCGACCAAGGTGGGCGCCCCGCTCCCGGCGGCGGCAGCGACGGAGTTCTCCGGCCTCACCCTCCCGCCCGAACTCCCCTTCTCGCCCCGGGAGATCGCGGGTCACCCGGTGACGGACTTCGGCTGGCCGGTGGTCCCCGAGTCGCTGACCGAGCTGCTCACCGGCTTCCGCGACCGGTACGGCGACCGCCTGCCACCGCTGGTGATCACCGAGAACGGCTGCTCGTACGAGGGCATCGACGACCAGCGCCGGATCGACTACCTCGACGGCCATCTGCGCGCCCTGCACCGGGCGTTGGAGGCGGGCGTGGACGTACGCGGCTACTTCGTCTGGTCCCTGATGGACAACTTCGAGTGGGCGGAGGGCTACCGGCAGCGCTTCGGCCTGGTGCACGTCGACTTCGAGGACACAGCCACTCTTGAGCGCACCCCGAAGGCGTCGTACGCATGGCTGCGCGAGACGCTGCGGGCCCAGCGGGCATGACCACGACGCCGGTCGACGCGCTGAAGGAGCCGGCCGAACGGGTCGGCCGGAGCTGGACGGCCGCGCTCTCCCTCGCCAACGGGGCGATCTGGGTCGGCTGGTACGGCCCGCTGCAGATCCTCCTGGCCCTGCAGGCGGAGGACCTCGCCCCGGCCGGCACGTCGAAGGAGACGGTGCTCGCGTGGGTGGCGGGCGTCGGGGCCCTGGTGTCCCTCGCGTCGAACCCGCTCTTCGGCGCGCTCTCGGACCGGACGGTGTCGCGCTTCGGGCGGCGTACGCCGTGGATCGTGGCGGGCGCGGCGGGCGGCGCGGCGGCGCTCCTGCTGCTCTCGGCCGCCGGGTCGGTGTGGTGGATGGCGGCGGGCTGGTGCCTGGTGCAGCTCACGCTGAACGCCGCGTTCGCCGCGGTCACGGCTGCCGTGCCGGACCGGGTGCCGCGGCTCCAGCGGGGCTCGGTCGGCGGCTGGCTGGGGGCGGCGCAGATCCTGGGCGTGGTCGTGGGCACGGGGCTCGCGACGGCCGCGGGGGGTGTGGGCGCGGGATACGCGGCGTGCGCGGTGTTCACGCTTGCGGGCGTGCTCCCGTACGTCCTGCGCCACCGGGACCTGCGCCTCGCGCCGCGGGACAGGCCGCCGTTCGCGTGGCGGTCGTTCGCCCGCGCCTTCTGGCTGAGCCCGCGCCGCTATCCGGACCTGGGGTGGGCCTGGCTGACCCGCTTCCTGATCAACCTCAGCAACGCCCTGGTCCTGCTCTATCTCCTCTACTACCTGCGGGACCGCCTGCACTACTCCGACCCGGACGAGGGCGTCCTGATCCTCACGGCGGTGAACGGCCTCACGCTGCTCGCGACGGTGGTCGTGGGCGGCGTCTGGTCGGACCGGGTGGGCCGCCGCAAGCCGTTCGTGCTCTGGTCGGGCGTCCTGATGGCGGTGGCGACGGCCCTGCTGTCCGGCTGGCAGACCTGGCCCGGCGCCATCGTCGCGGCGGCGGTGCTCGGGGTGGGCTTCGGCGTCTTCACGTCGGTGGACTTCGCCCTGATGACGGACGTCCTGCCGAAGGCCATGGACCGCGGCAAGGACATGGGCGTCATCAACATCGCCAACTCCCTGCCGCAGGTAGCGGCCCCCGCCCTGGCGGCCCCGCTCGTGACGCACTTGGGCGGCTACCGGGTGCTGTACCTGGTGGCGGCGGTGATCGGGCTGGCGGGGGCGCTGCTGGTGTGCCGGATCAAGGGCGTCGAGTGAGACGGGTTGAGCCCGTCCGGCGATTGAGGACGAACTCGGCGGAGCCGGTGATCTGCCGAGCCACGTACACCCCGCTCAAAAGCCAAGCTTGCGCAACTGCTTCGGGTCGCGCTGCCAGTCCTTGGCGACCTTCACGTGCAGGTCCAAGAAGACCGGCGTACCGAGGAGGGCCTCGATCTGCTGGCGGGACTTGATCCCGACCTCCTTGAGGCGCTTGCCCTTCGGGCCGATGATGATGCCCTTCTGGCTGGGGCGCTCGATGTATACGTTCGCGTGGATGTCGAGCATCGGCTTGTCCGCGGGCCGGTCCTGGCGCGGCAGCATCTCCTCCACCACCACGGCGATGGAGTGCGGCAGCTCGTCCCGCACGCCCTCGAGCGCGGCCTCGCGGATCAGCTCGGCGACCATGACCTGCTCGGGCTCGTCCGTGAGGTCGCCCTCGGGGTAGAGCGGCGGGCTCTTCGGAAGCATCGGGACGATCAGATCGGCGAGCAGCTGGACCTGCTTGTCGCCGACCGCCGAGACCGGCACGATCTGCGCCCACTCGAAGCCGAGCTCCTTGCCGAGCTGGTCGATGGCGATGAGCTGCTCGGCGAGCGTCTTGCTGTCGACGAGGTCGGTCTTCGTCACGACCGCGATCTTCGGCGTCTTCTTGATGCCGGCCAGTTCCTTGGCGATGAAGCGGTCACCGGGGCCGAGCTTCTCGTTCGCGGGCAGACAGAAGCCGATGACGTCGACCTCGGCCCACGTGGTCCGCACCACGTCGTTGAGCCGCTCGCCGAGCAGCGTGCGCGGCTTGTGGAGCCCGGGGGTGTCCACCAGGATCAGCTGGGCGTCGGGCCGGTGCACGATGCCGCGGACCGTGTGCCGCGTGGTCTGCGGCTGGTTCGCGGTGATCGCCACCTTCTGGCCGACCAGAGCATTCGTAAGGGTGGACTTGCCCGCGTTGGGGCGGCCGACGAAGCAGGCGAAGCCGGCGCGGTGGGCCGCCCCCGACGATTCTGACGGCTCGGATGACTCGGTACGAACGCTCATGGCGCCCATTCTCCCTGATCGCCGGAGGGCCGCAGCACCCCGAGGCGCCCTCGGGCCGCCGATCGGGCCCCGGCAGGCCGTCCGTGAGCCTCCGGAAACCCTCGCGCAACACGAAACACGACGGAAACGCCCGGGTGCCCGTTCCGAAACGCGGGGCGGTGACGCTCTCCCTCTGCCCCCACCCGGAGGAGAGATTCCCCGTGCAGTCGCAGTTCGCGTACCCCCTCACGACCCTGGCCGCGGCCGAGGGCCCCGACACCGGCGACACCGCCTGGCTGCTCGCGGCCACCGCACTCGTCCTGCTGATGACGCCGGGCCTCGCGCTCTTCTACGGCGGCATGGTCCGCACGAAGAGCGTCCTCAACATGCTCCTGATGTCCTTCGTCTCGATCGCCCTGGTCACGGTGGTGTGGCTGCTCGCCGGCTACTCGCTCGCGTTCGGCGACGACGCGTTCGGGGGGCTGATCGGCGGCCTCGACCATCTCGGCATGGCGGGCATCGGCCCGAGCACGCTCACCGGGACGGTCCCCACCCTCCTCTTCACCACCTTCCAGCTCACTTTCGCGATCCTCACCACGGCACTGATCAGCGGCGCGATCGCGGACCGCGCGAAGTTCGCGGCGTGGATGATCTTCGTGCCGCTCTGGGCGCTGCTCGTATACGTTCCCGTGGCGCACTGGGTGTGGGGCCCGGACGGCTGGATCTCCTCGTCCCTCGGCGCGCTGGACTTCGCGGGCGGCCTGGTCGTCGAGATCGCGTCCGGCGCCTCCGGTCTCGCGCTCGTCCTGGTCATCGGCCCGCGCATCGGCTTCAAGAAGGACGCGATGCGTCCGCACAACCTGCCGATGGTGCTGATGGGCGCGGGCCTGCTCTGGTTCGGCTGGCTCGGCTTCAACGGCGGCTCGGCGCTCGGCGCGAACGGCCTCGCGGCGGCCTCCCTCCTGAACACGCTGCTCGCCGGCTGCACGGGCCTGCTCGGCTGGCTCTTCGTGGAGCAGAAGCGCGACGGCCACCCCACCACCTTCGGCGCGGCGTCGGGCGCGGTGGCGGGTCTCGTCGCCATCACCCCCGCGTGCGGGGTCGTCGGGGTGCTCGGCGCCGCGGTGGTCGGTCTCGCGGCCGGGGTGGTCTGCTCGTACGCCGTGGCGTGGAAGTTCCGCTTCGACTACGACGACTCGCTGGACGTGGTGGGCGTCCACCTGGTCGGCGGTGTCATCGGCACGCTCCTGATCGGCCTGTTCGCGACGGCCACGATGACGGACGGCGCGGGGGGCCTCTTCTACGGGGGCGGGCTCGGCCAGTTGGGCAAGCAGACGGTGGCGGTGCTCGCGGTGGCGGCGTACACGTTCTCGGTGACGTACGGCATCGGCAAGGCGATCGACAAGCTCATGGGCTTCCGGGCGTCGGCGGAGGACGAGCAGACGGGCCTCGACCAGACGCACCACGCGGAGACGGCCTACGATCACGGCGTCCTGGTCAGCCCGATGAAGGGGAGCACCGTCCGATGAAGCTCGTTACCGCGGTCATCAAGCCGTTCCGCCTGGACGAGGTGAAGACCGCGCTCCAGGAACTGGGCGTCCAGGGCCTCACCGTCACGGAGGCGAGCGGGTACGGACGCCAGCGGGGGCACACGGAGGTGTACCGGGGCGCGGAGTACCAGGTGGACCTGGTCCCGAAGGTGCGGGTGGAGGTCGTCGTGGAGGACCCCGACCTCGACCCGGTCATCGACGCGATCGTGCGCGCGGCGTCCACGGGCAAGATCGGTGACGGAAAGGTGTGGGCGGTCCCGGTGGAGACGGTGGTACGGGTACGGACGGGGGAACGGGGCCCGGACGCGGTGTGATTCTCCCGACCCCGCCCCTTTTGCCGGACGGGCTGGATTTCCGGCCCGTCCGGCGATTGAGGACGAACTCGGCGAAGCCGGTGATTGACGGCGACCGAGGCTCCCGCGCCAGAGCGGGTTTTCGGGAAGGGGCGGGGTGGGGGAAAGGTCAGTTCGCTTGAACCTGCGCCCGAATCTCCCCATCGGTCCCCGCAAGGAACACCGGCGTCCCGGCCCCGCCGAGGTCCCGCACAGCGGAAAGGTCCTCCGCGGAAAGTGCCTCCGCGGACGAGACAACCGCAGCCGCTTCGAGCGACTCCGCCCCGGACGCCACGGCCATCGCCACGGCGGTACGCAGCGCGGAGAGCTGAAGGGAGGCAAGCGCGACGGTCCCGGCGACATACGTCCGCCCCGTCTCGTCCCGCACAGCGGCCCCCTCGGCCACCCCGTTCCGCGCCCGCGCCGAACGAGCCAGCGTCACGATCTTCCGGTCCTCAGCGTCAAGCGCAGCACTCTCGGTCATACGCCGAGCATACGGAGCGAAGGGCCCTACCCCGCCACCGGGTACATGGACCCCCGCCGCCCCTCCGGCGACGCCAGCCACTCCAGTTTCGCCGCGGTCTCCGCCTCCGGCAGCGGCGTGTGCAGCACGATCGTGAGGTCGGGCCGCGCCGGCACCCGCAGGGCCGTCGACTCGACGTGCAACGCCCCCACCAGCGGATGCGTGAGCTCCTTGTGCACCTGCCCCGCGGGCCGCACGTCCCGCCGCTCCCACAGCTCGGTGAACTCCTCGCCCGCCGCCTCCCGCAGCTCGGCGAGGACCGCCTGGAACCCCTCGTCGTCCGGGGTCTCCGAGCACGACGCGCGGAACTGCGCGACGACCGTCTCCGCGTTCGTCCGCCAACTCACGCTCCGGGAGCGGTAGATGGGGTCCGTGAAGAAGTCCACGATGCAGTTCTGGGTGATCTCGGGTCGCATCCCGAAGACCATCCCCGCGGCGTCGTTGTACATGACGCAGTTGTAGTAGCGGTCCATGATGTGCGCCGGGTACGGCATCCACGTGTCGATCAGGCGCTGCATCCCCTGGCACATGTCCCGGTCGGCCTGCTCGACCTCGGGGGCCGGCGGATTGAGACCGGCGAGGACGTACAGGTGGCGGCGCTCGGTGCTCGACAGCTTCAGGACGCGTCCCACGGAGTCGAGGACCTGCGGCGACACCGAGATGTCGCGGCCCTGCTCGAGCCACTGGTACCAGGACGCGCCGACCCCGGCGAGGACGGCGACCTCCTCGCGGCGCAGACCCGGCGTACGCCGCCGCGCGCCGCCGTCCGGGAGGCCGGCCTCCGCGGGGCTGACCCGGGCGCGGCGGCTCATCAGGAACTCGCGCAGTTCGCCGAGCCGCCGTGCCTTGGCCTCGTCCCGGGGCCGCACGGCCGCCGCCTCACTCGTCCCTGCCATCCGCGGATTCCCCCCTGCCTGGTGTTACGACCACCAGCATAAGTTCCCGCTCCCCACGGGTATTCCGGACGCCCGAAGCTCGTTGCCATGGCGATCGACACCACCACTCCCCCGTCCACGAGGACAACGGCCCCCACCCCACAGCCCCGGTCCAAGGCCGGGGCGCCCCAGCTCTCCTCCCGCGACAGACTCGTCCTCTTCGTGCTCTGCGCCGCCCAGTTCATGGTCGCGCTCGACTTCTCCGTGCTGAACGTGGCGCTGCCCGTGCTCGGCGCCGACCTGGGCATGAGCCAGTCCGCGCTGCAGTGGGCGGTGACGGCGTTCGCCCTTCCCTCCGGCGGTTTCCTGCTCCTCTTCGGCCGCACCGGCGACCTGTTCGGCCGCCGCAAGCTGTTCATCGGCGGCCTCGCGCTCTTCGGCCTCGCCTCGCTCCTCGCCACCTTCGCCTGGGACCCGGCGTCCTTCCTCGCCGGGCGCGCGCTGCAGGGCGTGGGAGCGGCGGCCATCGTGCCGACCGGCATGTCCCTGCTCACCACGACGTTCCCCGAGGGCCCGCAGCGCGACCGGGCGCTCGGAATATCCGGCACGCTGCTCTCGCTCGGCTTCACGGTGGGCATGGTCCTGGGCGGCGTACTCACCGACACGCTCGGCTGGCGCTCCACGATGGGTCTGCTGACGCTTTTCGCGCTGATCGTGCTGCCGCTCGCGCCGCGCCTCCTGCCCGAGTCCCGCACCCCGGACCGCCCCCGCCTCGACATCCCCGGCGCGGTCACCGTCACCGGCGGTCTGCTCGCCCTGATCTACGCGCTCTCCACGGCGGCCGAGCGCGGCTTCGGCGGCGCGGACGTCATCGTCACGCTGACCGCGGGCGTGCTGCTGCTCGCGGCCTTCGGATACGTCGAGTCGCGCGCCGCGTCCCCGCTCGTCTCGCTGCCGATGCTGCGGCGGCGGACGGTGGCGTGGGGCAACCTGGGCGGTCTCGTCACGTTCTCGATGATGTCGGCGGTCATCTTCGTCCTCACGCTGTACCTCCAGGAGGTCCTGGAGCTCTCCGCCTTCCGGACCGGTCTGGTCTTCGGCGTGCAGGGCGTGCTCTCGGTGGTCGCCGGGATCTACGCGCCCAAGGTGATCAGCCGCTTCGGAGCGCGCCGCACTCTCGTGGTCTCGCTGCTCGGCCAGGGTCTGTTGATCGCGACGCTGCTCGGCATCGACGAGGGCTCCTGGTCGGTCTGGCTCGCCACGGCGGGAGTGTCGGTGGCGAGCATGTTCCACCTCGGCGCGATCATCTCGTACGGCGTGACGGTCACGTCGGGCGTCCCGGACGAGGAGCAGGGCCTGGCCACGGGCCTGGTGACGTCCACCCAGCAGGTGGGCATCACGATCGGCATCCCGCTCCTGGGAGTCCTCGCGACCACGAACACGGATCTCCTGGCGGGAACGCGGACGGTGCTCCTGATCGACGCGGCGGTCCTGCTCGTGACGGCCGCCCTGGTGGCGGCTGGCCTGCGCACCCGGCGCGGCGCCTAGGGCCGGTCGAGACGGAGCCGTACGGCCTTCGGGAGACCGGCGACGACCAGGTCGTACGAGTCCTCGATGAGCTCCCGGACCTGCTGGTCCGGGAGCTTCGCGTCGACGGTCACGGTGTTCCAGTGCCGCTTGTTCATGTGCCATCCCGGCGCGATCTCCGGGTGCGCCTCCCGCAACTGGACCGCCATGTCGGGCTCGCACTTCAGGTTCACGTTCAGCGGCTCCGCGTCCAGCGAGGTGAGCGCGAACATCTTGCCCGCGACCTTGAACACCGAGGTCTCGGGGCCGAACGGAAACTCCTCCGCCGCGTCGTTGAACGACAGGCAGAACGTGCGCAGCTCCTGTGGCGTCACTCCGGGGTCTCCTTCTCCGCGCCCGCCGGCGCGAGCGGCTCCACGAGCACCGTCACGATCTTGTTCCGCCGCCCGGCCGCGGATTCAGCGGTGAGCCGCAGATCACGGCCGTCCGGCAGCGGCACAAGCGCGGACGCGTCGGCGATCGGCACCCGGCCGAGCGCCTTGGCGAGCAGACCACCGACCGTCTCGACGTCCTCGTCGTCGAACTCGTCGAGCCCGAAGAGCTCACC
The DNA here is from genome assembly GCF_053610705.1 of Streptomyces sp. NPDC054872. Lineage (NCBI taxonomy): Bacteria > Bacillati > Actinomycetota > Actinomycetes > Kitasatosporales > Streptomycetaceae > Streptomyces > Streptomyces sp. NPDC054872. The sequence continues at coordinate 241,888 of NZ_JBSGYY010000007.1, forward strand.
GAGGTCGCCGATGTCGAGGCGTGCGGTGACGCGGTAGCAGCCGTCGTCGAGCTCCTCGACGGGCGGCAGCTCACGGTCGTACTCGTCGGTGATCTCGCCGACGATCTCCTCGAGGATGTCCTCGATGGTGACGATGCCCGCCGTGCCGCCGTACTCGTCGATGACCACGGCGACGTGGTTGCGCTCCTGCTGCATCTCCCGCAGCAGGTCGCCCGCGTTCTTCGTGTCGGGCACGAACGTCGCCGGGCGCATCGCCGTCGACACCAGGTCCGACTCGCTGTCGCGGTTGATGTGCGTCTTGCGGGCCAGATCCTTGAGATAGACCATGCCGACGACGTCGTCCTCGCTCTCACCCGTCACCGGGATGCGCGAGAAGCCGGACCGCAGCGCGAGCGTGAGCGCCTGCCGGATGGTCTTGAAGCGCTCGATGGCGACCAAGTCAGTCCGGGGCACCATGACTTCGCGTACGAGGGTGTCACCGAGCTCGAAGACGGAGTGCACCATGCGGCGCTCGTCGTCCTCGATGAGGGATTCCTTCTCCGCGAGGTCGACCATCGCCCGCAGCTCGGCCTCGGAGGCGAACGGGCCGCGCCTGAAGCCCTTGCCGGGCGTGAGCGCGTTGCCGATGAGGATCAGGAGCGGCGGGATCGGGCCCATGATGCGGGCGAGCGGCAGCAGGACGTACGCGGCGGCGGTCGCCGTGTTGAGCGGGTGCTGGCGGCCGATGGTGCGCGGCGAGACCCCCACGGCCACGTACGACACGAGGACCATCACCGCGATGGCGATGGCCAGCGCCTCCCAGGTCTCGGGGAACTCCTTCAGGCAGGCGTACGTCACCAGGGACGCCGCCGCCATCTCGCACGCCACGCGCACGAGCAGCGCCACGTTCAGGTAGCGGGTGGGGTCGGCGGCGACCTGCGCGAGCTTGGCGCTGCCGCGCCGCCCGGAGCGGGCAGCCTCCTCGGCGCGGAAGCTGGAGACGCGGGCGAGGCCCGCCTCGGCGCAGGCCGCGAGCCAGGCGACGACGACCAGGGCGACGGCGCCCGCGATCAGCTGAAAACTCATGGGCCTACGAGACCGTGGGCGCCGGAGAGGGGCCCGTCAGGCCGTTCTCCCCGCGCCAGCCGTCGACGATGGCCGCCTGGAGGCCGAACATCTCGGCCTTCTCGTCCGGCTCCTCGTGGTCGTACCCGAGCAGGTGAAGCACCCCGTGGACGGTGAGCAGCTGGAGCTCCTCGTCCATGGAGTGCTCCGTGGGCGCTTCCTTGCCCTGCTTGGTGGCGACCTCGGGGCAGAGCACGATGTCTCCGAGGAGGCCCTGCGGGGGCTCCTCCTCGTCCTTGGCCGGCGGGCGCAGTTCGTCCATGGGGAAGGACATGACGTCCGTCGGCCCCGGCAGGTCCATCCACTGGATGTGGAGCTGCTCCATGGCGTCCTCGTCCACGACGATCACCGAGAGCTCGGAGAGCGGGTGGATGCGCATCCGCGCGAGGGCGTAACGGGCGATGTCGAGGATCGCCTGCTCGTCGACCTCGGTCCCGGACTCGTTGTTGACGTCGATCGACATGGCGCTGGCTTCGCTACTTCCCGTGTTTCTGGTTCTGCTGCTTCTGGTTCTGCTGGCTGTCGTCGTACTTCTCGTACGCGTCGACGATACGGCCGACGAGCTTGTGCCGGACGACATCGTGGGACGTGAGCCGCGAGAAGTGCACGTCGTCGATGCCCTCGAGGATGTCCTGGACCTGGCGCAGACCCGACTTCGTGCCGTTCGGCAGGTCTACCTGGGTGACGTCGCCCGTGATCACGATCTTCGACTCGAAGCCGAGGCGGGTGAGGAACATCTTCATCTGCTCGACGCTGGTGTTCTGCGCCTCGTCGAGAATGATGAAGGCGTCATTGAGGGTGCGACCGCGCATGTACGCCAGCGGCGCGACCTCGATGGTGCCCGCCGCCATCAGACGCGGGATCGAGTCCGGGTCGAGCATGTCGTGCAGCGCGTCGTACAACGGCCGCAGATACGGGTCGATCTTCTCGTAGAGCGTGCCCGGCAGGAAGCCGAGCCGCTCACCGGCCTCGACGGCGGGTCGGGTCAGGATGATGCGGTTGACCTGCTTGGCCTGGAGGGCCTGCACGGCCTTGGCCATGGCCAGGTAGGTCTTGCCGGTGCCCGCGGGGCCGATGCCGAAGACGATGGTGTTCTTGTCGATGGCGTCGACGTAGCGCTTCTGGTTGAGCGTCTTGGGGCGGATCGTGCGGCCGCGGGACGAGAGGATGTTCTGCGTGAGGACCTCGGCCGGGGTCTCCTGGCCGTCGCCCTCTCCTGCCTCGTCCGCCCTGAGCATGGCGATCGAGCGTTCCACTGCGTCCTCCGTCATCGGCTGACCGGTGCGGAGCACCAGCATCATCTCGTCGAACAGTCGCTGGATGAGGGTGACTTCATGGGCGTCACCGACAGCGCTGATCTCATTGCCCCGGACATGGATGTCGGCCGCCGGGAAGGCCTTCTCGATCACGCGCAACAGGGCGTCTCCGGAACCGAGCACCGTCACCATCGGGTGGTTGGCCGGGACGGTGAAATGTGCTCGCGACTGGCCCTGGGCAGGGGTACGAGCTGTGGGTGTCTGAGTCATGGGCCGGCACTTAGGCCTGCTCATCCTCCTCATGCGGGGCTTGGTGGCCGCTCGACAGCCTTGCACTGCCAAGAGTACGACGCACCACTGTCACCGCCGTAGGGCTTTTCCACTCCGGTCACGCACGAGTGTGCGACTTCCGGCGGCGGCTACGCCGACCGGAACCCGATCGTGGGCACCGCGCGCCGCAGCGGCCACGGACGCGTGGCCTCCGGAAGCAGCCCCTCCAGGAACCCGTACCTGCGCAGCGCCACGGGGTCCTGGTCGTCGACCTCCCGCACGGTCCGCCACCATGTGGCGACCTCCGCCCAGCCCGGCGCCGAGAGGGAGCCGCCGAACTCCTGGACCGAGAGCGCCGCCGTGAGCCCCGCGAAGGCGAGCCGGTCGGCGAGGGGCCACCCGGCGAGGGTGCCGGTCACGAAACCCGCCACGAAGACATCACCGGCCCCCGTGGGATCGAGCGCCTCGACCGCGATGGCCGGAACCTCGGCGGTCTCGCCGGTCCGCCCGTCCACCGCGTACGCCCCTTCGGCACCCAGCGTCACCACGGCGAGCGGCACGTGTTCGGTCAGCGCACGCGCGGCGGCCCGGGGGCACTGCGTGCGCGTGTACCGCATGGCCTCCTCCGCGTTCGGCAGGAACGCCTCGCAATGCCGCAGGTCCGGGAGCCCCGCCAGGTCCCAGCGGCCGGTGTCGTCCCAGCCCACGTCGGCGAAGATCCGTGTGCCCTCGCGCGCGGCCTCGGCGATCCACGGGGAGCGCGCGCCGGGCGTCAGGGAGGCGACCGCGGCGCGCGCGCGTGGCGGGCAGGCCGGGGCGCCGCCGTCCGGGGATGTGGCGTCGGGCGGCGGCTCGTGCCCGTGGCTGACCATGGTCCGCTCGCCCTCGTAGGCCATGGAGACGGTCACCGGTGAGTGCCAGCCGGGCACGGTGCGTGAGGTCGCGAGGTCGATGCCCTCGCCCTGTTCCAGCGCGTCCCAGCAGTACTCCCCGTAGTGGTCGTCCCCGAACGCCGCCGCCAGCGAGGTGCGCAGGCCGAGCCGGGCCAGCGCGGTCGCCATGTTGGCGACGCCGCCGGGGCTCGACCCCATGCCGCGCGCCCAGGATTCGGTGCCGCGCACGGGCGCCGAGTCGAGCCCGGTGAAGATGATGTCGAGGAAGACCGTGCCGGTGAGGAAGACGTCGCAGGGCGGATCGCCTGCTCTGCGGGCTCCCTTGAGCGGGTCGATGCTGGGTTTGAGAGGTACGACCATGCAGGGACGGTAACGGACGAAGCTTCGCTCGGGCGGTGCGGCAAACGCCGCGGGGGCCGATTTTTCGGCCCCCGCGGCGTTTGGGGAGCGAGGTCCGGGGTGTGGACCGGGGAAAGCGGCACCCGCTACCACCCACCGCGCCACTAGCCGCCGAGCCGCGCCTCCACGAGGTCGGCCGCACGGGCCGTGCCCCCCTCGGCCCGCACCTCCGCCTTCAGGCGCGCGACCCGGAGCGCGACGTCGGCGTCGGACGTCAGCTCCAGCAGTGCGCGGCGCAACGCGTCAGCCGTCGCGTCGGCCGTGTCGATCCGCCGCGCGACCCCCAGTTCCACGAGCCGGTCCGCGTTGAGCGGCTGCTCGGCGCCCTGCGGTACGGCGATCATCGGCACTCCGCTGAAAAGGCCCTCGCTGCTGCTGCCCATGCCCGCGTGCGTGACGAACGCGTCGGCCTGCTCCAGGATCGCCAACTGCGGAACCCACGAGCGCACTTCCACGTTCCCCGGCACCTCGCCCAGTTCCGCGGGATCCACGTGCTTGCCGATCTGCAGCACCACGTGCCACCCGGCGAGCCCGCCGAACGCCTCCACGCACCGCCGGTAGAACTCGGGCTGCTGCGTGTACGCGGAGCCCAGCGACACGAGCAGCACCTTCTCGGCGCTCTCGGGCCGCTGCCAGCCGCCCTGCGCCGAGCGGTCGCCGAAGCAGGGCCCGACGAAGGCGACCCGCTTCGGGTCGACCCGGTCGGCGAACAGCTGCATGGCACGGGGGATCGTGGCCACGGCGTGTTCCGGCGTGCCCGAGAAGGTGTCCACATCCAGGGTCGTGGCCCCGCATCCCGCGAGCCACTCGCCGAACCGCGCCTGAAGTTCGGCGGCCCCCGGCAGCTGCTTCAACTGCGCCCCGACCTCCTCCTGGTAGCCGTCCCAGGACACGAAGGTGGGCGACAGCTGCACGAACGGCCGCCCCTGCGCCTCGGCGAGCGCGCGGGCGACGTACGCGCCGATGTCGTACAGATACAGATCGGCGGGATCGTCGTCGTAGAACGAGCGCAGCTGCGGGAGCACCGCCATCGCGTCGTCGAGGAACAGACCGCTGGCGGCGATCGGATCCTCGGGCCAGACGTTCTCCTTGAACGGCAACCCCGATGTGCACGGGACGAGTTCGGCGCCGGTGGGCTCGATCAGCTCACGCGTCGCCGGGTCGTTGGCGTACGTCACCCGGTGCCCGCGCGCCACGAGTTCGCGGATGATCTCCAGGCCGGGCAGCACGTGACTGACCATCGGGACGCCGACCATGGCGATATGGGCAGGGCGACGGGATGTTTGACGATGCATGGGCGAACCGTAGGCCCGCCCTTCGCGATCAGTCGAAGGAATATCCCGCGACCTCGGCGAGGTACCGCGTCCGCAGTGCCTCGTCCTGTGCGCTGCCGTCGAGGAAGGACGCCTCGAAGGAGTTCCGCGCGAGCTCCCGCAGCCGTTCCTGGTCGATCGCCAGGGCTTCCCGTACGGCGTGGAAGGTGTCGTCCACATAGCCGCCGAAGTACGCGGGGTCGTCGGAGTTGACCGTGCACAGCAGCCCGGCGTCCATCATCCGCGCCAGGGGATGCTCTTCGAGTACGTCGATGGCGCGCAGCCGGACGTTGGACAGCGGGCACAGCGTCAGCGGCACCCGCTCACGCACGAGGCGTTCGACCAGCTCCGGGTCCTCCATGCAGCGCAGCCCGTGGTCGATGCGCTCGACGCCGAGAACGTCAAGGGCCTCGGTGATGTACGCGGGCGGCCCCTCCTCGCCCGCGTGCGCGACCCGGCGCAGGCCGAGCGCTGCCGCCGCCTCGTACACCTCGCGGAACTTGGCGGGCGGGTGCCCGACCTCGGCGGAGTCGAGCCCGACGCCGATGATGCGGTGCAGATGGGGCTTGGCGGCTTCCAGCGTCTGCAGGGCGGACTCGGCGGACTCGTCGCGCAGGAAGCACATGATGAGCTTGGTCGAGATCCCGTGCCGCTCGACACTGCGGTCGAGGGCGCGCCCGAGCCCCTCGATCACCGTTCCGATGCCGACGCCGCGCGCCATGTGCGCCTGCGGGTCGAAGAAGATCTCCGCGTGCCGCACGCCCTGGCTGGCCGCTCGCGCCAGATAGGCGTCGGCGAGCTCCTCGAAGTCCGCCTCGGTCCGCAGAACGGCCATCAACCCGTAGTACAGGTCGAGAAAGGACTGCAGATCATCGAAGAGATAGGCCTTGCGGAGCTCTTCGGTGTCCGCGTACGGGAGCGTCACGCCGTTGCGGGCGGCGAGGGAGAAAGCGAGCTCGGGTTCGAGCGTCCCCTCGATGTGGAGGTGGAGTTCGGCTTTGGGAAGGGGCATGGCGGCGGCTCACTCAGGTGGTTCGTTTGGGCAGAGGTACACGCAGCAGGTCTTTGGCGACGGTGAGTTCACCGTCGAATCCCGCGTCCCGGGCCTGCTGCTCGAAAACGCCGGGGTCGGGGTAGCGCTGACTGAAATGGGTCAGCACGAGATGCCGGACACGGCCGTCCACGGCGACCCGGGCGGCTTGCCCCACGGTCAAGTGCCCGTGATCGAGAGCCAGTTGTTCGTCCTCGTCCAGGAACGTGGATTCGATGACGAGCATGTCGCAGCCGTCGGCAAGGGCGCGGACGCCGTCGCAGAGGCGGGTGTCCATCACGAAGGCGAACTTCTGCCCCCGCCGCACCGCGCTCACCTCGTCGAGCGTGACGCCCCGCAGCGAGCCTTCCCGCTGCAGGCGGCCCACGTCGGGCCCGGCGATGCCGCGCTCGGCGAGCAGCTCCGGAAGTATCCGCCGGCCGTCGGGCTCGGTGATGCGGTAGCCGAAGGACTCGACGGGGTGCGAGAGCTTGACGGCGTCCAGCGCGAAGGAGGGGGTGACGGCCAAGGGGCCGTCGTCCGACACGGGCTCCTGGACGAGGGCGACGGTCTCGCGGTAGGCGGTGGCGTACCGGAGCCGGTCGAAGAAGTGCTGCCCGGAGCGCGGGAAGTGCACGGTCACGTCGTGCGGGACGCGATCCAGGTTGATGCGCTGGATGACCCCCGGCAGGCCGAGCGAATGATCGCCGTGGAAATGCGTGACGCAGATCCGGTGCAGGTCGTGCGCCGCGACCCCGGCACGCAGCATCTGGCGCTGCGTGCCCTCGCCGGGGTCGAAGAGGATGCCCTGCCCGTCCCAGAGCAGGACGTACCCGTTGTGGTTGCGGTGCCGGGTGGGGACCTGGCTGGCGGTGCCGAGGACCACCAGTTCACGGACGGACAAGGGCGCTTATCCCGGAGGCCACTGCAGGCCGCGTCCGCCGAGGACGTGGGCGTGCGCGTGGAAGACGGTCTGGCCCGCGCCGGTACCGGTGTTGAAGACGATGCGGTAGCTCTCCGCCTTCTCCTCGGCGGCGACCTCGCCGGCCTCGCGCAGGACGTCTGCGGCGATGGTGGGTTCGGCGGCGGCGAGGGCGGCGGCGTCCGGGTAGTGCGCCTTGGGGATGATCAATACGTGGCTGGGGGCCTGCGGGTTGATGTCCCGGAAGGCGACGGTCGTGTCCGTCTCCCTGACGAGGGTCGCGGGCACGTCCCCCGCGACGATCTTGCAGAACAGGCAGTCAGCCTGCGGTTCTCCCGCCATGCGGTGCCTCCGGTCCTCGCTCTTCACTGGTCCACCCGCATGCTATCCGGCGACCTCAGGACCCCGGCAGCTCCGGTGCCGTCTTGGGAGGTGTCGTCTCCAGGGAAGCCAGTGCCAGGCGGATCGCCTCGTCCAGTTGCGGGTCCCGGCCCGCCGCGTGGTCCTCCGGGGTCGTCACCACCTCCACGTCCGGGTCGACCCCGTAGTTCTCGACGCCCCAGCCGTAGCCCTCCAGCCAGAACGCGTACTTCGGCTGGGTCACCAGCGTCCCGTCCACCAACCGGTACCGGCTGTCGATGCCGATGACGCCGCCCCACGTCCGCGTCCCCACCACGGGCCCGATCCCCAGCGCCTTGATCGCCGCGTTCACGATGTCCCCGTCGGAGCCGGAGAATTCGTTGGCGACGGCGACGACGGGCCCGCGCGGCGCGTCCGCCGGATAGCTGAAGGGCCGCGCGCCCCGCGGCAGGTCCCAGCCCACGATCTTGCGGGCCAGCTTCTCCACCACCAGCTGGGACGTGTGCCCGCCACGGTTCTCCCGTACGTCCACCACGAGACCGTCCCGGGCCACCTCCACCCGCAGGTCCCGGTGGATCTGCGCCCAGCCGGGGGCCTGCATGTCCGGCACGTGCAGGTATCCGAGCCGCCCGCCCGACCGCTCGTGGACGTACGCACGCCGGTCCACGACCCAGGCGTGGTACCGCAGCGGCTCCTCGTCGTCGACGGGGATCACCACCGCGTGCCGCGGGTCGCCCCCGCCCGCGGGCGACACCGTCAGCTCCACCGGCTTGCCCGCCGTGCCCACGAGGAGCGGGCCGGGGCCCACCACCGGATCGACCGGGCGCCCCGCGACGGCCAGCAAGGCGTCCCCGGCACGCACCGCGACGCCGGGGGCGGCGAGCGGCGACCTGGCGGCGGGATCAGAGGTCTCGGAGGGCAGGATGCGGTCGATGCGCCACGCGCCGTCCGCGCCGCGCGAGACGTCCGCGCCGAGCAGCCCCTGGCGCAGCGCCGAACTCCCCCGGGTTCCGCCGCCCATGACGTACGCGTGCGAGGTGCCGAGCTCTCCGGCGACCTCCCACAGCAGGTCCACTAGGTCGTCGTGGGTGGCCACCCGGTCGAGCACCGGACGGTACCGGTCGAGTACGCCGTCCCAGTCGATCCCGCCCAGGTCGGGACGCCAGAAGTTGTCCCGCATGAGGCGCCCGGCCTCGTCGTACATCTGGCGCCATTCGGCGGCGGGGTCGACGGTCTGCCTGACCCGTGTGAGGTCGACGGTGATGTTCGAGTCGGAGCTCTCGTCCCCGGAGGCACGCCGGTCGCTCGGCACGACCTTCAGCTTTCCGTCGGCCCACAGCAGCACCCGCTTGCCGTCCCCGCTGACGGCGAAGTGGTCGGCGTCCGATGCCAGTTCCTCGATGCGCTGCTGGACCAGGTCGTAGCGCTCGAGCTCGGTCTGCGGGTAGGGGTCGGACGGGGTGGCCCGGGACGCGCCGAGGACGCCCCGCACGGGGTGCCGCAGCCACAGGACGCCGTCCTTGGCGGCCCGCAGCGTCGAGTACCGGGCGGCCTCGACCGGGAACGGCACGATGCGGTCGGCGAGACCGTCGAGGTCGATGCGGGTGACGGGCGAGCCCTCGCTGTCCGGGGTCTCGTCCTTGTCGGGAGCCTCGAAGGGCCGCCCATGGCGCTGCGGCCCGAAGGGCGAGGGCGTGGTGGCGGCAAGGGTGATGAGGTGGGGCCGCGATCCTCCGACGAAGGCGAGGTCGAAGACGTGCTCGTCGTAGACGGGGTCGAAGGCCCGCGCGGACAGGAACGCCAGATGCTTCCCGTCGAGGGTGAACGCGGGCGCGTAGTCACGGAACCGCAGTGGCGTCGCGTCGGACACCGAGAGATCGGCCGTGTTGGCCAGCTTCAGCTGCCGCAGTGGACTCGGCCCCGGATGCGACCACGCGAGCCAGGCCGAGTCGGGCGAGAAGACGAGCCCGGTGGCGTCGCCGTGCTCCCCGCGGTCGACCTCACGCACCTCACCGCTCTCCCGCTCGACAAGGAGCACCCGGCCGTCGTGCGAGGCGACGGCGGCCCGGCTCCCGTCGGGTGCCACGGCGAGCCCGAGGACCCGGCCCAGCTGCCCGGCGGCGATCCTGCGCGGGGTGGCGCCGGGCGCGAGGCCCGTGGCCGGCGCGAACTGGAGCGCGTCGTCGCCCTCCGCGTCCGTCACCCAGACGACGTGTTCCTCGCCGTCGACCCGGAACGTGCGCGGCAGCCGTGCGCGCACCCCGTGCTCGGCGGCGAGCGCGCGGGCGGGCCCCTCGCGGTGCGTCACCCAGTGCACGCCGCCGCGCACGGAGACGGCGCTGCCCCGCCCCGTGTGGTCGGGAGCGGCCGCACCGAACCAGCGTGCCGCGCTCACGGGGTGCGGCTGGAGGTCGGCGCGCTGGCCGCCGAGGCGGATGTCGAGACGGCGGGGCGCGGCGTCCACCAGGTCGTCCAGGAGCCAGAGTTCACCCGCCGACGCGTACACGACGCGCGTGCCGTCGGTAGCGGCGTGCCGGGCGTAGAAACCGTCGATGCCGGTGTGCCTGCGCAACTCGGAGCCGTCGGCGAGCGAGGAGTAGACGGCTCCGACGCCCTCGTGATCGGAGAGAAAGGCGACACGCTCACCCACCCACAGCGGGTACTCGATGTTCCCGTCGAGCTCTTCGTGGACGCGTACGAAGCGGGCCTCGCCGCCGTCCGCGTCCGTGCCGGTGTCCCCGCGCCGGATCCAGAGCTTGCCCGCCGTGCCGCCGCGGTAGCGCTTCCACCAGGCGGCCTCGCGCCCCATCGGCGCGGAGAGCAGCAGGACCTGGCCGTCCCGGGGGCCGTACGCGACATCGCCCACGAGTCCGTACGGCAGCGTGTCCGCAGGCCCGCCGTCCAGCGGGACGGCCCGCGCCCAGCTGCGGCGCAGCGAGGCCTGGCCTGCCGTGCTGACGGCGAGGACCCGCCCGTCCGGGGTCCAGCCGCGTACCGAGGTGCGTGAACTGCCCCAGTACGTAAGGCGCTCGGAAGGTCCGCCGTCGGCCGGGGCGACATGCACCTCGGGGGCGCCGTCACGCGTGGACGTCCAGGCGACGGTGGTCCCGTCCTGGGAGAACCGGGGGTGGTTCACCGGCATGTTGTCGGCGCTGACGCGCCACGCCCGGCCGCCGTCGAGCGGCGCGACCCAGACGTCGTCCTCGGCGGTGAAGGCGACCAACTCGCCGCGCAGATGGGGAAACCGGAGATACGCAGAGTGCCCAGTCAGTGTCACACGGCCAGCCTAGGCAGGGTCGGCGGAGCCGGACAGGGTTTTGGATCACTTGCCCCTGATGCACGAGCAGCTCGGATGGGGCGTGACGGTCACCGTGACGGTCGCGACGGGCGGCTGGTCGGGCTCGTCCGGCTGGTCCGGCTGGTCCGGGTCCTGCGGCTGCTCCGATGTGTCGCCTCCGGCGCAGTCGCCGAGCACGTCCACCCGGAACCACTGCTTGCCGTCGACCTTGGCGGTGAGGTTGCCGCGTACGCAGCGCCCGTCGACGACGGACCACACCGAACCCTTGACGGTGATGTCGCTGGTGCCGTCCGAGCTCTTGTCGTTCTTGGCCTGACCCTGGCAGTCGACGGTGGCCGCGGCGTCCCGGTCGGGGGAGCCGCTGGACGGTGTGACCTTGGACTCGTAGCGGGCGGTGCAGCTGATCCACAGCACGTCGAGTTGCTGCCGCTCCAGCTCCTTGGTCGCCATCTCGTCCGTGGTGATGGCGATGGCCGCGGTGTTCATGCCGCCGGCGGTCGGATCACACGCGGCGGCCCCGATCACCGCCGCCCCCGCGAACCCGACGGCGTACAGCTCCCGGCGGCGCCGTCCACGTACCTCCACCGCACGATCTCGTATGCGCCTCAATGCCCCCATGGGCGGCAGAGTGCCACTGCGAGCCGCCTGACGACAGTCCCCTTTGCGTCCAACTCCCGCGAGGCCCTGAGCAGTTGACCGGCTTCAGCCGCGCAGCAGCAGCCACTCCTGCAACTCCACCAAGTTCCCTTCCGGGTCCTTGAGATGGGCGGCCCGCATGCGGTCGGTCAGCGGGGCGGGCCCCTGGGCGATGACACCGCCGCGCCCGACGATCTGCCCGCAGTACGCGTCGAGGTCGTCGACCCGGAGCACCACCAGTGAGCGGTGGCCGGTCGCCGACTCGTCCAGCTCGTCGAGGAGCCGGGCCATCATCGAGCGGTCCTGGAGCGCGATCCCCGCGGAACCGACCGCGGGACTGAACTTCTCGTACGGCCCGTGCACCGCCCCCGACTGCGGCTTGAGGCCGAGGATGTCGGCGTAGAAGCGGTAGCAGGCACTGAAGTCCGATACGAGCAGCCGTACTTGGGCCAGTTCCACGGCATCTCCCTCACCCGGCGCGGGAGTTCAGGACCAGCGGCCCGTGCGCCCCAGGAGCAGCGCGGCCGCCGCCGTCCCCGCGGTCGACGTACGCAACACGCTACGCCCCAGGCGGTACGGCTTCGCCCCCGCGTCCGCGAAGGCCGCGAGCTCGTCCGGTGACACGCCACCCTCGGGGCCGACGACGAGGACGATGTGCCCGGCCGCCGGGAGACCGGCCGTGGCCAGCGGCTCGCTGCCCTCCTCGTGCAGGACCGCGGCGAGGTCGGCGGAGGCGAGCAGCGCCGCCACCTGTTTCGTCGACATGGCGTCCGCCACCTCGGGGAACCGCACCCGGCGGGACTGCTTGCCGGCCTCGCGCGCCGTGGCCCGCCACTTGCCGAGCGCCTTGAGCCCGCGCTCGCCCTTCCACTGCGTGATGCAGCGCGACGCGGACCAGGGCACGATCGCGTCGACGCCGGTCTCCGTCATGGTCTCGACGGCGAGTTCACCGCGGTCGCCCTTGGGCAGGGCCTGTACGACGGTGATGCGGGGCTCCTGCGGCTCCTCTTCGCGTACGGAGACCATCCGCAGGATCAGCCGGTCCTTGCCCTCGGTGTCCTCGACCACGCAGTTCGCCCAGCGCCCGGCCCCGTCGGTCAGGACGACGTCCTCACCGGCGTGCAGCCGCTTCACGGAGACGGCATGGCGCCCTTCGGGGCCGTCGAGGACGTAGCGTCCGTCGCCACCCGCGGCCGCCTTCTCGATGGGCTCGAAGGTCTCGACGACGAAGACGGGCGCGGTCACGCCTGGCCCCCCGGCTGGTCCCCCTGCTGCCCTCCGGCCGCCAACGCTGCCTTCGACTCGGCCAGTTCGGCCGCGAGGACCTCCACGAGCTGCCCGGCGGGAAGCTCGCGCGCCATGCGGTGGCCCTGCCCCGCCCACAGCGCCATGCCCTGCGCGTCACCGGCCTTGGCCGCGGCCTTGCGCAGACCGCTGGTGAGGTGGTGGACCTGGGGGTAGGCGGCGGGGGCGTAGGGACCGTGCTCCCGCATGAAGCGGTTGACCAGGCCCCGCGCGGGGCGCCCCGAGAAGGCCCGGGTCAGCTCGGTGCGGGTGAACAGCGGGTTGGTCATGGCCTGCTTGTGCAGGGCGTTCGCGCCCGACTCGGGGCAGACCAGGAAGGCCGTGCCGAGCTGCGCGGCGTCCGCGCCGGCCGCGAGCACCGCGGCGATCTGCGAGCCGCGCATCAGACCGCCGGCCGCGACGATCGGGATCTGCACGGTGTCGCGCACCTGCGCGATGAGCGAGAGGAGGCCGAGCCCCGCGCCGTCCGTCTCGGGGTTGTCGCGGTGCGTGCCCTGGTGGCCGCCCGCCTCGATGCCCTGGACGCACACGGCGTCGGCACCCGACCACTGGGCGGTCTGAGCCTCCTCGGGCGAGGTGACGGTGGCGACGGTGATGGTGCCGACGCGGGCGAAGGCGTCGAAGACGTCGCGGGTGGGGCAGCCGAAGGTGAACGACACCAGCGGCACCGGGTCCTCGACGAGGATCGCCAGCTTGGCGTCGTAGCCGTCGTCGCGGCCACTGTCCGGGTCGCCGAGCTGCGTCTCGTACCAGGAGGCCTCACCGGCGAGCTGGTTGCGGTAGACGTCGACGGCGGCGGCGTCCGCGTACTCGGGCTGCGGCATGAACAGGTTCACGCCGAACGGCCGGCTCGTGAGCCCCCGCAGCTGTTTGATCTCCTGGTACATCCCGTCGGCGGTTTTGTATCCGGCGGCGAGATATCCGAGCCCCCCGGCTTCGGAGACGGCCGCGGCGAGCTGGGGGCACGAGGCGCCGCCCGCCATGGGGGCCTGCACGATCGGTAGGCGGCAGAGATCGGTCAGTGCGGTGGGCATGAACGCATCGTGCCATGCCCTGGGCGGGCGGCCGAATCGCCCCTTGCGCCTTGCCCGCGGGCGCCTGCGGCGGGCTACAGACTTTCCTGCCCACCCACCCGGCACCCCGCAGAAATCGGCAATGCTCCGGCACCGGAGGGCAAACCCTCCGGTGCCGGAGCACCAGAACCTCAGCGGCCGTTGAACGCGTCTTTCAGGCGAGAGAACAGACCCTGCTGCCCCGGCTGGAACTGCCCCGTGGGCCTCTCCTCGCCGCGCAGCTGCGCGAGCTCCCGCAGGACCCGCTCCTGCTCCGCGTCCAGCTTGCTCGGCGTGAGGACCTCGACGTGCACGATGAGGTCACCGCGACCGCCGCCCCGCAGGTGCGTGATGCCCCTGCCGTGCAGCGGCACCGACTGTCCTGACTGCGTGCCGGGCCGGATGTCGACCTCCTCCAGGCCGTCCAGCGTCTCCAGGGGCACCTTGGTGCCCAGAGCCGCGGCCGTCATGGGGATGGTGACCGTGCAGTGCAGATCGTCCCCGCGCCGCTGGAACACGGCGTGCGGCAGCTCGTGGATCTCCACGTACAGGTCGCCCGCGGGACCGCCGCCGGGGCCGACCTCGCCCTCGCCCGCGAGCTGGATCCGCGTGCCGTTGTCGACACCGGCGGGAATCTTCACGGTGAGCGTCCGCCGCGACCGGATGCGGCCGTCGCCGGCGCACTCCGGGCAGGGGGTGGGCACGACCGTGCCGAAGCCCTGACACTGCGGGCACGGCCGCGACGTCATGACCTGGCCGAGGAAGGACCGCGTGACCTGCGACACCTCACCGCGACCGCGGCACATGTCACACGTTTGAGCGGATGTCCCCGGCGCGGCACCTTCACCGCTGCAGGTCGTACAGACGACCGCCGTGTCGACCTGTATGTCCTTGGTGGTCCCGAAGGCCGCCTCGTCCAGGTCGATCTCGAGCCGGATCATGGCGTCCTGGCCACGGCGCGTGCGCGACCGGGGGCCACGCTGCGACGCCGTCCCGAAGAACGCGTCCATGATGTCCGAGAAGTTGCCGAAGCCACCGGCCCCGAAACCGCCCGCACCGCCGCCCCCGCCCTGCTGGGACAGCGGGTCGCCGCCGAGGTCGTAGACCTGCTTCTTCTGCGGGTCCGACAACACCTCGTACGCGGCGTTGATCTCCTTGAAGCGCTCCTGAGTCTTCGGGTCCGGATTCACGTCCGGGTGAAGCTCTCGCGCAAGCCTCCGGAAGGCCTTCTTGATCTCGTCCTGGGAAGCGTCGCGGCGCACGCCTAGTACGGCGTAGTAGTCCGTGGCCACTTACGACTCCGCCAGGATCTGTCCGACGTAACGTGCCACTGCGCGTACTGCTCCCATCGTTCCCGGATAGTCCATGCGGGTCGGGCCGACCACGCCGAGTTTGGCTACTGCCTCGCTGCCCGAACCGTAGCCGACGGAGACCACGGACGTAGAGCTGAGTCCCTCATGGGCGTTCTCGTGACCGATCCGTACGGTCATGCCCGAATCTGTGGCCTCGCCAAGCAACTTGAGCAGGACGACCTGCTCCTCAAGAGCCTCCAGGACGGGCCTGATGGTGAGGGGAAAGTCATGTCCGAAGCGGGTGAGATTGGCCGTTCCGCCGATCATCAGCCGCTCCTCGGTCTCCTCGACAAGAGTTTCGAGGAGTGTGGAGAGCACCGTCGCCACCGTGCCGCGGTCCTCCGCGTCGAAGGACTCCGTCATGTCCTGCACCAGCTGGGGCACGTCCGCGAAGCGACGGCCCGCGACCCTGCTGTTGAGCCGCGCCCGCAGGTCCGCGAGCGAGGTCTCGCCGAACGGGGCGGGACAGTCGATCATGCGCTGCTCGACCCGGCCCGTGTCCGTGATCAGTACGAGCATCAGCCGGGCGGGAGCCAGTGAGAGCAGCTCCACGTGCCGCACCGTCGACCGCGTGAGGGACGGATACTGCACGACCGCGACCTGCCGGGTCAGCTGCGCGAGCAGCCGTACCGTGCGCGCCACGACGTCGTCGAGGTCGACGGCGCCGTCGAGGAAGTTCTGGATGGCCCTGCGCTCCGGCGCCGCCATCGGCTTGACGCCCGCGAGCCGGTCGACGAAGAGGCGGTACCCCTTGTCGGTCGGGATACGGCCCGCGCTCGTGTGGGGCTGGGCGATGAACCCTTCCTCCTCGAGCGCCGCCATGTCGTTGCGGACGGTGGCCGGTGAGACACCGAGGCTGTGCCGCTCGGTGAGCGCCTTGGAGCCGACGGGCTCCTCGGTGCCGACGTAGTCGTGGACGATGGCACGCAGCACCTCGAGCCTGCGTTCACTGAGCATCCGCGCAACACCTCCACCTTTTCGCCCTGGGACCCGTCTGCCCCGCGGCCTTGCCTGGCACTCCCCGCAGGTGAGTGCCAGCCTGCACCGCGCCCAGTGTACGGCTGCGAGGTACGGGCCCGGCAAGGGCCGGACCCTATGTCGGTCCGACGGCCGGAGTGACGGCTGCCAAGCCGCCCGCGCGGGACTAGCGTCGGCTCCATGGACGTGGCACTGGCTTGGGACGAGGCGGGTTGGGAGCGGCTCGCGCCGCATGTGGGACGCAGGCGGCTGCCGGTCTGGGACTGTACGGCGGGCCTGGTCGTCGGCGGTGATTCGGCGCTGATGATCGAGGCGGGCGCGACCCTGCGCGAGGGTGCGGAACTGCGCACCCAGGCGCGCGGCATCCTCGGCGGGAGCCGCCGGGTCACCCATCTCGCCCTGACGCATCCGCACTTCGACCACGTTCTCGGCGCCGCGGCGTTCGCGGGCGTGGAGGTGTACGGCGCGGTCGGACTCGACGCGCTGCTCGCCAGGGGAGGCGACGAGCTGCGCGACGACGCGGTGCGGCAGGGGGTCGCCCCGGACGCCGCGGCGGAGGCGGCTGACCTGCTCGTCCGCCCGCATCACGCGGTGTGCGGGGAGTGGACGCTCGACCTGGGCGGCGGGGTGCAGGTCCTGCTCGCGAACGTCGGCCCGGGCCACACGGGACACGACCTGGCGGTCCTGGTCCCCGGCACGGGCGACACCCCCGAGATCGTCTTCTGCGGCGACCTGGTCGAGGAGTCGGGCGAACCGCAGGCGGGTCCTGACGCGGTCCCGGCACGGTGGCCGGCCGCGCTCGACCGGCTCCTGGACCTGGGCGGCGAGGACGCGCTGTACGTGCCGGGGCACGGCGCGGTGGTCGATGCGGCATTTGTCCGCGCGCAACGCGCCACACTGGCGGCTCGCTTCGGCGTGTCGTAGCCGCTCGCACACCGTTCCTCTTATCGTCATGCGAATGCGCCAGTACTCCGCAGATCTCACTCCGCCCTGGAAGAAGCCGAAGCCCGTGCCGGAGGTCGCCGCGGAGGCGGACCTCGTGGTGGAGGAGCTGAGCACCGGGTTCTGCGGGGCGGTGATCCGCTGCGAGAAGACGGCGGAGGGTCCGGCGGTGACCCTGGAGGACCGCTTCGGCAAGCACCGTGTCTTCCCCATGACGCCGGGCGCCTTCGCCCTGGAGGGCCGGACGGTCACCCTCGTCCGCCCGTCCGCTGCTTCCTCTCCCGTACGTCCCACGCGTACCGCCTCGGGTTCGGTGGCCGTGCCGGGTGCGCGGGCCCGGGTCGCCCGTGCCGGGCGGATCTACGTCGAGGGACGGCACGACGCGGAGCTGGTCGAGCGGGTGTGGGGCGACGACCTGCGGATCGAGGGTGTGGTCGTCGAGTACCTGGAGGGCATCGACGACCTCCCCGGGATCGTCGAGGAGTTCTCCCCCGGCCCCGACGCACGCCTGGGCGTCCTGGTGGACCACCTGGTCCCCGGCTCGAAGGAATCGCGGATCGCGGCGCAGGTGAATTCCTCTTCGGCCCTGGTGGTGGGGCACCCCTACATCGACGTGTGGGAGGCGGTGAAGCCGTCCTCGGTGGGGATCGCGGCGTGGCCCCGGGTCCCCCGCGGCCAGGACTGGAAGACGGGCGTCTGCGAGGCGCTCGGCTGGCCCCCGAACACGGGCGCCGCGTGGCAACGAATCCTGGGCTCGGTGCGGAGCTACCGGGATCTGGAGCCGGCGCTGCTGGGCCGCGTGGAGGAGTTGATCGACTTCGTCACGGGACCGCCGGAGGCGGGCCAATAGCCCGCCTGCCGCGTGCGGGTGCGGATTGTCCCGCCCCCACCCGACGCGAGCTCTCCAGCCCGGCCGAGGTCATTTCAGCCCGTCCGGCGTTTGAGGACGAACTCGGCGGAGCCGGTGATGACGGTGCCCCCGAGTCGGCGGAGCCGGAATTTCGGGAAGGGGTGGGATTGGGGAAAGCCCCGCAGGGACCGCCCGAACCTCAGTCCACCAGGTCCCGCACCACCGCATCCGCCAACAACCGCCCCCGCAGGGTCAGCACGGCCCGCCCTTCCCCGTAGGGGCCCGCCTGGAGGAGGCCATCCGCGAGGGCCCTCCCCGCAGCCGCAAGACCCGCAGGCTTCAGCAACGACAACGGACACCCCTCAAGCAGCCGCAGCTCAAGCAGGACCCGCTCCACCCGCCGATCCTCCGCAGCGAGAACCTCCCGCCCGGCCCCGGGCGAGCGCCCAGCACCCAGCGCCCCCGCGTACGCCCCGGGATGCTTGACGTTCCACCACCGCACGCCCCCCACGTGGCTGTGGGCCCCCGGCCCGGCCCCCCACCAGTCGGCCCCGCGCCAGTACAGCTCGTTGTGCAGGCACCGCCCGGCATCGGACGTGGCCCAGTTGGACACCTCGTACCAGGAGAATCCGGCGCCCCCGAGGACCTCGTCGGCGATCAGGTACCGGTCCGCGTGCACGTCGTCGTCGGTCATGGGCACCTCACCGCGCCGGATCCTCCGCGCCAGCTGCGTGCCCTCCTCGACGATCAGGGCGTACGCGCTGACGTGGTCGGGCCCGGCGCCGATGGCCGCGTCGAGGGTGGCCCGCCAGTCCTCGTCCGTCTCGCCCGGCGTCCCGTAGATGAGGTCCAGATTGACGTGCTCGAACCCCGCCGCCCGCGCCTCGGCCACGCAGGCCTCGGGCCGGCCGGGGGTGTGCGTACGGTCGAGCACCTTCAGTACGTGCTGCTTGGCGCTCTGCATGCCGAAGGAGACGCGGTTGAAGCCGCCGGCCCGCAGCTCGCTCAGGTAGGCCAGGTCGACGGACTCCGGATTCGCCTCGGTGGTGATCTCCGCGTCGTCCGCGAGCCCGAACTCCTCCCGCACGGCCCCCAGCATGCGGACCAGGTCGGCCGCGGCGAGCAGCGTCGGCGTACCGCCCCCGACGAAGACGGTCCGTACCGGGCGCGGGTCGTCGCCCAGGGTCTTGCGCGCGAGCCGCACCTCGTCGATCAGGGTGTCCGCGTAGTTGTCGCGTGAGGCGAGCACACCGCCGGAGCCACGCAGCTCGGTCGCGGTGTACGTGTTGAAGTCGCAGTACCCGCAGCGCGTGGCGCAGTACGGGACGTGCAGGTAGAAACCGAGCGGACGCGACGCCGCACCCGCGAGGGCGGACGCGGGCAGGGCCCCGTCCTCGGGCATGGGCTCACCATCGGGCAGTGCGGAAGGCATACCCCGATTGTCCCGCACCCCGGAGAACCCGGACGCCGCTGCCGTGCGTCACCCGCACATCACTCCGCCTGCAGCACGAGCACCGCCAGATCATCATCCGGCGGCCGGCCCGAGGCTGCACCCACCCGGGGGACGACCCCCGGACCCCCAGCCACACAGACCACACCCCCGCCGAGCAACCGCACACCGCCTCACTCCGCCTGCAGCACCAGCACCGCCAGATCATCATCCGGCGGCCGGCCCGAGGCTGCACCCACCCGGGGGACGACCCCCGGACCCCCAGCCACACAGACCACACCCCCGCCGAGCAACCGCACACCGCCTCACTCCGCCTGCAGCACCAGCACCGCCAGATCATCGTCCGGCGGCCGGTCCGAGAATTCGTGCACCATGCGCTTGATCCGCTCCGCCACGAGAGCCGCGTCGAGGCCCGCGCAGCTCGCGAGGGCCGCCGCGAGGCCGTCGCCGTCGTCGAACATCCGCCGGCCCGTACGCCGCTCCGTCACGCCGTCCGTGACGCAGAGCAGCGTGTCGCCCGTGCGCAGCTCGAAGGTCTCGCTCTTGTACGTCGCGTCGTCGACGACCCCGAGCAGCAGCTGGGGCGTGGCCGCCACCTGGACCTTCCCGTCCGGGGAGAGCAGCAGCGGCAGGGGATGTCCCGCGCTGGCCACCGTGCAGCGGACACCCCCGTCGTCCATGGGCACCAGTTCGCCGTAGAGGAGGGAGAGGAAGCGGGAGGTGGCCCCTTCGGGCGGCACGCCCTGGCCGCCCGCGACGGCGACCACCGCCGCGGCCGCGTCCGCCGCCTCGGTGGCGTCGTCGAGGAGGAGCTGGTTGAGACGGTCGAGCACCTCCGCGACCTCGTACCCCTCGCGGGCGAGCAGCCGCAGCCAGGGCCGGGCGAGGCCGATCACGACGGCCGCCTCGACGCCCTTGCCCTGGACGTCGCCGAGCGCGAAGCACCAGCGGTTCTTGCCCGCCTGGAACACGTCGTAGAAGTCACCGCCGGGCCCGCCCTTGTCCCGCGGCTCGTACACGACACCGCTGCTCACGCCGGGGATGTCGGCGACGGAGCTCGGCAGGAGGCCGCGCTGCAGGACCTGGCTGATGGTGGCCTGGCGCTGATAGCGCCGCGCCGCGCTGATGGCCAGGGCGACGCGGCGGCTGAAGTCCTCGATGAGGCCGGTGACTTCGTCCGCGAAGCGCATCATCCCGGCCCGCCCGATGACGAGCGTGCCCAGCGCACGGCCGCCCGCCGTGAGGCGGTACGCCAGGGCCGTGCCGCTGGCCTCTCCCACCGACGCCTCGCCGGGCCAGGGCACGGGGACGGCGCCGGAGCCCACCGCGTCGGGCAGCTGGGGCGGGTCCTTCTCCAGGCTGCGGCGCAGTTCCTCTATCCGCTGTTCGCTCGTGTGCCAGACGCGGGCGAGCCGGGAGCTCGTGCCCCCGCCCGCGGAGCCGCGCGGCGCGATCTCCGTCTCGTCGTCGAGCCAGACGGCGCACCAGTCCGCGAGCCGCGGCACGAGCAGCTGCCCGGCGAGCGCGGCCACCAGGTCCTCGTCGAACTGGCCGGCGAGCAGATCGGATGCCTCGGCGAGGAAGGTGAGCGCGCCGCGGTTGACCCACTCCGTGTCGTGCGTGATCCGTCTGGGCATCGGCGCGAGGATCTCGGCGGCGCGCATCCCCCGCTGCGCCGCCTGCTCGTTCGTGTACGACTCGATCTCCTGGCCGGCCTGTACGCCGCCGACGGGGAGGCGGGCCCAGACGGCCTTGGTGCCGGTGCGGTAGGTGATGCCCCAGGAGTCGGAGAGGGTGGCGACGAGCTGGAGGCCGCGGCCGTACTCGGGCATGCCGGGCTGCTGGGGCGCGGGTTCGCTGCGGACCGCCCGGGCGGGGTGGTGGTCGGAGACCTCGATGACCAGGGTGTCGCAGTTCTCCCCGAGGCCCGCCTCGTCGAGCCTGCACACCAGCTCGACCGTCGTGCCCGCGTGCACGACGGCGTTCGTGACGAGCTCGCTGACCAGCAGCACGGCGTCGTCCGCGAGGCGGTCGGTGACACCCGCGGCGGCGGGTACGGAGAGCTCGACCCAGTCGGCGAGCGCGGCGCGCACAAACCTTCGTGCGGCGGCGGGCGCCATCGGGTTTCCGGGCAGCGACGTGCACACCACCGCCGGCGGGCCGGGCTGGTGCCCCGGCTGGGTGGACGCACGGAAAATGTTCTCCCGTTGCATCGGAATGGACCCCACGTTTCGGCTCCTGAGCAGTTCGGTCGAATACGCCTCAGCCGACACGGACAGAGTGACAGACTGGCCACGCCCATAAGCACCGAGTTACTGAAGTGGGCCGCTATGAGTGATAACAGTGCTATGCCCGCGCTCGGTTACGGTCGGATTCCGGCACCGAAACCAGCATCGACACCTCAGCCACGCGCCGGGAACGATCCGGACGCAGAAGTAGAGAACATCTCGGAAACCGCCCCGGAATCGGCGTCCGATCTGCGCAATCTCCTGGCCGCCATGCGGTCGGCGCGCGACGGGGACTTCACCAAGGTCACGGTGAGTGGCCACGGCCTGGTCGCCGAGCTGCACACGGTGTTCAACGAGATGCTCGACCGCTCGCTGCACTTCGACAGCGAACTCACGCGCGTACGCCGGGAGATCATCCGGCACGGCCACCTCGACGAGCGGTTCACCGCGAGTCCGGGGCAGGGCAGCTGGGCCACGCGCGTGGCGGACGCCAACTCCCTGCTCGACTCCCTGGTCGCCCCCGCGGCCAACGCGACGCGCGTGCTGAACGCCGTCGCGGGCGGTGACCTCACCCAGCGCGTGGATCTGCACGACGGCTCCCGTGAGCTGCGGGGAGACCTGCGACGGCTTGGCCGCGCGGTGAACACGATGGTCGACCAGCTGTCGCTCTTCACGGGCGAGGTCACCCGGGTCGCACGCGAGGTCGGCACGGAGGGGCGGCTCGGCGGGCGCGCCAAGGTGCGGGGGCTCTCGGGCAGTTGGCGTGACGTGACGGAGGCCGTCAACACGATGGCCGCCCGGCTCACCGCCCAGGTGCGTGACATCGCCCTGGTGACGACGGCGGTGGCGCAGGGCGACCTGACGCGGACGGTCACGGTCGAGGCGACGGGAGAGCTGCTCGAACTGAAGCTGACCGTCAACACGATGGTGGAGCAGCTCTCCGCGTTCGCGGCCGAGGTGACCCGCGTTGCCCGCGAGGTCGGCACCGAGGGTCAGTTGGGCGGCCGGGCGCAGGCCCGTGGTGTCTCGGGGGTCTGGAAGGACCTCACGGACAACGTCAACTTCATGGCGTCCAACCTCACCTCCCAGGTGCGGAACATCGCCCAGGTCACCACGGCGGTCGCCAACGGCGACCTGAGCCAGAAGATCACCGTGGACGCCCGGGGCGAGATCCTGGAGCTGAAGTCGACGGTCAACACGATGGTCGACCAGCTCTCCGCCTTCGCCGACGAGGTCACCCGCGTGGCCCGCGAGGTCGGCACGGAGGGAAACCTGGGTGGTCGCGCTCAGGTGCGCGGCGTGTCCGGGGTCTGGAAGGACCTCACCGACAACGTCAACTTCATGGCCGACAACCTCACCTCCCAGGTGCGCAACATCGCTCTGGTGTCGACGGCCGTCGCCCAGGGGGACCTCGGCAAGAAGATCACGGTCGAGGCGAAGGGCGAGATCCTCGAACTGAAGTCGACGATCAACACGATGGTCGACCAGCTCTCCGCCTTCGCCGACGAGGTCACCCGCGTCGCCCGCGAGGTCGGCACCGAGGGCAACCTCGGCGGCCAGGCCCAGGTGCGCGGCGTGTCCGGCGTCTGGAAGGACCTCACCGACAACGTCAACTTCATGGCGCTGAACCTCACCTCCCAGGTGCGCAACATCGCCCAGGTCACCACGGCCGTCGCCAACGGCGACCTGTCCAAGATGATCACGGTGACGGCGCGCGGCGAGATCCTGGAGCTGAAGGACACCGTCAACACGATGGTGGAGCAGCTGCGTGCCTTCGCGGACGAGGTGACCCGCGTGGCCCGTGAGGTCGGCACGGACGGCCGGCTCGGCGGCCGTGCCCAGGTGCTCGGCGTATCGGGCGTGTGGAAGGACCTCACGGACAACGTCAACTACATGGCCGACAACCTCACCGGCCAGGTCCGCAACATCGCGCAGGTCGCGACGGCGGTGGCCCAGGGTGACCTCTCCAAGAAGATCGACGTGGACGCCCGCGGCGAGATCCTGGAGCTGAAGACCACCATCAACACCATGGTGGACACGCTGTCCTCCTTCTCGTCCGAGGTCACCCGCGTGGCCCGCGAGGTCGGCTCCGAGGGCCAACTGGGCGGCCAGGCCCGAGTCGAGGGCGTCTACGGCACATGGAAACGCCTGACGACGAACGTGAACGAACTCGCCCTGAACCTCACCACCCAGGTCCGCGCCATCGCGGAGGTAGCGTCGGCCGTGGCGCAGGGCGACATGACCCGGTCCATCACCGTCGAGACCCGCGGCGAGGTCTCCGAGCTCAAGAACAACATCAACGTCATGGTCTCCAACCTCCGCGAGACAACCCGCGCCAAGGACTGGCTGGAGTCGAACCTGGCCCGTCTCGCGGGTCTGATGCAGGGCCACCGCGACCTGATGGAGGTCGCGGACCTGATCCTGCGTGAGCTGACCCCGCTGGTGAACGCGCAGTACGGCGCCTTCTTCCTGGCCGACCCGGAGGCCGGGGACACCACGACGCTGCAGACTCCCCCGGTCAAGGGCCTCGCCTTCATCGCGGGGTACGGCTCGGCGCAGGGCTCGGTCGTCGACACGGGCGCGATGCCCGCGCACGGCCTGGTGCGGCAGGCGGCCCTGGAGAAGAAGCGGATCCTCGTGGACGAGGTGCCGCCCGACTACATCAAGATCACCTCGGGCCTCGGGGACGCCGCCCCGGCCAGCCTGGTGATCATCCCCATCCTCTTCGAGGACAAGCTGCTCGGCGTCATCGAGCTGGCCACGTTCTCCCGCTTCTCGGACGTGCACCTGGCCTTCTTCGACCAGTTCGTGAGCACCATCGGCGTCGCGATCAACACCATCATCGCCAACTCCCGTACGGAGTCACTGCTCAGCGAGTCCCAGCGGCTCGCCACGCAGCTCCAGGACCGTTCGGACGAACTCCAGCTCCAGCAGGCGGAGTTGCAGCGCTCGAACGCCGAGCTCGAGGAGAAGGCGGCGCTCCTCGCCACGTCGTCGCAGTACAAGTCGGAGTTCCTCGCGAACATGTCGCACGAGCTGCGGACACCGCTGAACTCCCTGCTCATCCTGGCCCGGCTGCTCTCCGACAACCCCGACAGCCATCTCTCCGACCAGGAAGTGCAGTTCGCGACCACCATCCACCGCTCGGGCTCCGACCTCCTCCAGCTCATCAACGACATCCTGGACCTGTCGAAGATCGAGGCGGGCCGGATGGACGTACGTCCCAAGAAGCTCCCCCTCATCAAGGTCCTCGACTACGTCCACGCGACGTTCCGCCCGCTGACCCTGGACCGTGGGCTCGCCTTCGAGGTGTCGGTCGGCGAGGACGTGCCGCGCGAGATGTTCTCCGACGAGCAGCGGCTCCAGCAGATCCTGCGCAACCTCCTGTCGAACGCGGTCAAGTTCACCGCGAGCGGCCGGGTCGAGCTGCGCGTCAGCCGCGTCAAGAACACCGGAGAGCTGCGCCTCCACGACGGCGGCGACCGCCTCTGCTTCGCCGTCACGGACACCGGCATCGGCATCCCGGCCGATCAGCTCCCGGCCATCTTCGAGGCGTTCCAGCAGGCCGACGGCACCACCAACCGCAAGTACGGCGGCACCGGCCTCGGCCTCTCCATCAGCCGCGAGATCGCCGGTCTCCTCGGCGGCCGCATCACCGCGGAGAGCAGCCCGGGGCAGGGCTCCACCTTCTCGCTCTACGTGCCCGTGGTGCACCCCGGGCACGGCCCCGCGGCGGCGGCGTACGCGGCGACCAGGTCGTTGACCACGCCGGAGCCGCAGGAGGAGCGGGTCACCATGTCCCCGCACACCTTCCACGAACAGAACGACAGCTGGCCGACGCCGACCAAGCTGGAGGAGTACCGCGAGGGGCCCGCGGGCCGCATACTGCGCGGGCGCCGCGTCCTGATCGTGGACGACGACATCCGCAACGTCTTCGCGCTCACCCATGTGCTGAGCCGCGTCGGCATGCCGGTCCTCTACGCGGAGAACGGCCGCGAAGGCATCGAGACCCTGGAGCGCAACCCCGACACCGACCTCATCCTGATGGACATCATGATGCCGGAGATGGACGGCTACGAGACCATCGCCGCGATCCGCCGCACCCCGCGCTGGACCGGCCTCCCCATCATCGCCCTGACCGCCAAGGCGATGCCCGGCGACCGCGAGAAGGCCATCGAGCAGGGCGCCAACGACTATGTACCCAAACCCGTGGACGTGGACCAGCTGCTCACCGTCGCCTGCGCGCTTCTGGCACCCGAGAGCGCGGACAGGACAGCGCCGGACACCCCCACCACCACAGATACGACCGTTTCACCGGAACCGGCAGGCGCTCATGGGGAGGCCGCTGTTCCGCCGACGATCGAGTGAGGCACCGCCACCATGAGCACAGAGGTCCTGACCGACAACCGCGCGAGCATCCTCCTCGTCGATGACATGGAGGACAATCTGATGGCGCTCGAAGCCGTCCTGGGGTCACTCAACGAACCACTGGTACGCGCCCGTTCGGGCGAGGAGGCGATGAAGGCCCTCCTGCGCCAACGTTTCGCCGTGATCCTCCTCGACGTCCGCATGCCGGGGATGGACGGCTTCGAGACCGCGTCGAACATCAAACGGCTCGACCAGACCAAGGACGTGCCCATCATCTTCCTGACGGGCACCGACAACGACGCGGGCTATGCCTTCCGGGGCTACGCGACAGGTGCCGCGGACTACCTCACGAAGCCGTTCGACCCGTGGGTGCTGCGGGCCAAGGTCACCGTCTTCCTCGAACTGCACCGCAAGAACCAGCAGCTGGAGAAGATCCTGGCCCGCGAGCAGCAGCAGTTCGACGAGCTCGCGGCCCGCCTCTCGGCCATCGAGACGCACATGGCGGCCAGCAGCCTCGGGGACATCCTCGAGCTGCGCCACCACGTGACGCACATGGAGGAGCTGGTGAAGGAGATGCGGCGCGGGCGGGGCGGCGGCTGACCCACGAGTCGGGCACCACCCCCCGCCCGCGTACGGGCGTCGGGGCTCAGGCCTCGCGCGAGCCCGCGTACATCTCGTCGATCAGGTGCTGGTACTCGCGCTCGACGACCGGGCGCTTCAGCTTCAGGCTCGGCGTCAGTTCACCGTGCTCGATGTCCAGGTCGCGGGGCAGCAGCTTGAACTTCTTGACGGTCTGCCAGCGCTGGAGGCCTTCGTTGAGCTCCTTCACGTAGCCCTCAACCAGGGCGATCGTCGCCGGGGCCGCGACCACGTCTGCGTAGCTCTTGCCGTCCAGGCCGTTGTCCTTGGCCCAGGCCAGGATGGACGGCTCGTCGAGCGCGATCAGGGCGGTGCAGAAGTTCCGGTCGGCGCCGTGCACCAGGATGTTGGAGACGTACGGGCAGACGGCCTTGAACTGACCCTCGACCTCGGCGGGCGCGATGTACTTGCCGCCGGAGGTCTTGATCAGGTCCTTCTTGCGGTCGGTGATCCGCAGATAGCCGTCCGCGGACAGCTCGCCGATGTCGCCGGTGTGGAACCAGCCGTCGGACTCCAGGACCTCGGCGGTCTTCTCCGGAAGGCCGTGGTAGCCCTCCATGATGCCGGGGCCGCGCAGCAGGATCTCGCCGTCGTCCGCGATCCGGACCTCGGTGCCGGGCAGCGGCTTGCCGACGGTGCCGGTGCGGTAGGCCTCGCCGGGGTTGACGAAGGAGGCGGCCGAGGACTCGGTGAGGCCGTAGCCCTCCAGGATGTGGATGCCCGCGCCGGCGAAGAAGTAGCCGATGTCGGGGGCGAGCGCGGCCGACCCGGAGACGGCGGCGCGCAGCCTTCCGCCGAAGGCCTCGCGCAGCTTGGAGTAGACGAGCGTGTCGGCGACCTTGTGCTTGGCACCGAGGCCGAAGGGCACGGACGCGTTGCCGGTCCTGCGGAAGTTGTCCTGGCTGACCTTCGCGTACTCGCGGGAGACCTCGGCGGCCCACAGGAAGATCTTGTACTTGGCGCCGCCGCCGGCCCTGGCCTTGGCCGCGACCCCGTTGTAGACCTTCTCGAAGATGCGCGGCACGGCGGCCATGTACGTCGGCTGCACCACCGGCAGGTTCTCGATGATCTTGTCGACGCGGCCGTCGACCGCGGTGACGTGCCCGAGCTCGATCTGGCCCGAGGTCAGCACCTTGCCGAAGACGTGCGCGAGCGGCAGCCACAGGTACTGCACGTCGTCCGGGCCGAGCAGCCCGGTCGCCGCGATGGCCTTGGCCATGTACGACCAGTTGTCCTGCGGCAGGCGCACGCCCTTGGGCTTACCCGTGGTGCCGGAGGTGTAGATGATCGTGGCGAGCTGGTCCTTGGTGATCGCGGCGATCCGCTCCTTGACCGCCTCCGGGTTCTTCTCCAGATGGGCGGCGCCGCGCGCCTCCAGGTCGGCGAGGGTGAGCACCCAGCCCTCGGGGTCGCCTTCGGCGGGGCCCGCGCCCTCGGCGTCGATCACCACGACATGCCGCAGATCGGGCAGCTCGGCCCGCTTCTCGCGCGCCTTGGCGAGCTGCTCGGCGTTCTCCGCGATCAGGACCCGGCTGTCGGAGTCGGCCAGGATGTAGGTGGACTCCTCGGCATTGGTCTGCGGGTACACCGTGGTGGTGGCCGCACCCGCGCAGAGGATGCCGAGGTCGGCGAGGATCCACTCGACCCGCGTGGACGAGGCGAGCGCCACCCGGTCCTCGGGCGCGAGACCGAGCTCGATCAGACCGGCCGCGATGGCGTAGACGCGCTCGGCGGCCTGTCCCCAGCTCAGCGACTTCCAGTCGTCGGGGCCCTCGCCGGACGCGGCGGGCACCGGGTAGCGGTAGGCCTCCGCGTCGGGCGTGGCCGCCACGCGCTCCAGGAAGAGTTGGGCCACGGACGGCGGACGGTTCTCGATCAAGGTCTGTGTGTCGCTCACGACATCCTCCGGACCCGCGACTATGCGGCGACTGGCTGGCGGCTGCTGGTCTTGTTGAACTTGCGAGGGTCTTGTTTAACTTGCGAGTAACCTACGAGCAGTGATCAGAGTAGAGCGCCGAAGCCCGGTGCGTAAGGGGCTTCTGCCTGTCACTTCCTACAAGAACGGGTCCGCCGCGCAGAAGCGCGACGGACCCGCTGAGATGCCGGTGTGACGCCCGTGCCGGACGGGACGGCGGCCGAGGCGTGAGCTACTTCTTCGCCTTGCCCGGACCGCTCTCGTCACTGGAGAGCACCGCGATGAAGGCTTCCTGCGGCACCTCGACGGAGCCGACCATCTTCATGCGCTTCTTGCCCTCCTTCTGCTTCTCGAGGAGCTTGCGCTTACGGGAGATGTCACCGCCGTAGCACTTGGCGAGGACGTCCTTGCGGATGGCGCGGATGGTCTCGCGGGCGATGACCCGGGAACCGATCGCGGCCTGCACGGGAATCTCGAAGGCCTGGCGCGGGATGAGCTCGCGCAGCTTGGCGACGAGCCGCACGCCGTACGCGTACGCGGCGTCCTTGTGGGTGACGGCGGAGAAGGCGTCGACCTTGTCGCCGTGCAGCAGGATGTCGACCTTGACGAGCTGGGCGGACTGCTCGCCGGTGGGCTCGTAGTCCAGCGATGCGTAACCGCGCGTCTTGGACTTGAGCTGGTCGAAGAAGTCGAAGACGATCTCGGCGAGGGGCAGCGTGTAGCGGATCTCCACGCGGTCCTCGGAGAGGTAGTCCATGCCGAGCAGGGTGCCGCGCCGGTTCTGGCACAGCTCCATGATCGAGCCGATGAACTCACTGGGCGCGAGGAGCGTGGCGCGCACGACGGGCTCGAAGACCTCGTCGATCTTGCCCTCGGGGAACTCACTCGGGTTGGTGACCGTGTGCTCGGTGCCGTCCTCCATGACCACGCGGTAGACCACGTTCGGAGCGGTGGCGATGAGGTCGAGTCCGAACTCGCGCTCGAGCCGCTCACGGATCACGTCGAGGTGCAGCAGACCCAGGAAGCCCACGCGGAAGCCGAAGCCGAGCGCGGCCGAGGTCTCCGGCTCGTAGACCAGCGCGGCGTCGTTGAGCTGCAGCTTGTCCAGGGCCTCGCGCAGGTCGGGGTACTCCGAGCCGTCCAGCGGATACAGACCCGAGAAGACCATCGGCTTCGGGTCCTTGTAACCGCCGAGGGCCTCGGTGGCGCCCTTGTGCAGGGAGGTGATCGTGTCACCGACCTTGGACTGACGGACGTCCTTCACGCCGGTGATGATGTAGCCCACCTCGCCGACGCCGATGCCGTCGGCCGGGGTCATCTCGGGGGACGACACACCGATCTCGAGCAGCTCGTGCGTGGCCCCGGTGGACATCATCCGGATCCGCTCACGCTTGTTGAGCTGGCCGTCGACCACACGGACGTACGTCACGACGCCCCGGTACGAGTCGTACACCGAGTCGAAGATCATCGCGCGGGCGGGCGCGTCGGCGACACCGACCGGCGGCGGGACCTCGGCGACGACCTTGTCGAGGAGCGCCTCGACGCCCATGCCGGTCTTCGCGGAGACCTTCAGCACGTCCTCGGGGTCGCAACCGATGAGGTTGGCGAGCTCCTCGGAGAACTTCTCCGGCTGCGCGGCCGGCAGGTCGATCTTGTTGAGCACCGGAACGATCTTGAGGTCGTTCTCCATCGCCAGATAGAGGTTGGCGAGAGTCTGCGCCTCGATGCCCTGCGCCGCGTCGACCAGGAGGATCGTGCCCTCACAGGCCGCCAGCGAGCGCGACACCTCGTACGTGAAGTCCACGTGCCCCGGGGTGTCGATCATGTTGAGAACGTGGGTACTGCCCTTCTCGGGCCCCTCCGTGGGGGCCCAGGGCAGACGCACCGCCTGGGACTTGATCGTGATGCCGCGCTCGCGCTCGATGTCCATGCGGTCGAGGTACTGAGCACGCATCTGGCGCTGGTCGACCACGCCGGTCAGCTGGAGCATCCGGTCGGCGAGCGTGGACTTGCCGTGGTCGATGTGCGCGATGATGCAGAAATTACGGATCAGAGCCGGGTCGGTACGGCTCGGCTCGGGCACATTTTTAGGGGTCGCGGGCACGCAGGGTCCTGTCTCTTGAGGCGCCTGTCGCCTCGGGTCGGATCTATACGTAGGTTCCATGGTCCCATGGGTGAGGCACTGGACCCGGTGTGGGCCGGTCGGGGTGGAGCGCGGGGCCCGGATTGGGCCGGTCGGGGAGCGGCTGGTAATCTGGGCAGCTGTGTCTCCTGGCCCTCTCAGCCCTGAGGCACATGTCAAAGAAACTCATCTGCAGTACCTCTGCAGTACCTGAACCTGAAAAGGCTCTTTCGTGGCGAACATCAAGTCCCAGATCAAGCGGATCAAGACCAACGAGAAGGCGCGTCAGCGCAACAAGGCGGTCAAGTCTTCGCTGAAGACCGCGATCCGCAAGGCCCGCGAGGCCGTTGCCGCAGGCGACACCCAGAAGGCCGTCGAGGCGACGCGTGAGGCTTCGCGTCAGCTCGACAAGGCTGTCTCGAAGGGTGTCATCCACAAGAACCAGGCCGCCAACAAGAAGTCGGCGCTTGCTTCGAAGGTTGCGACCCTCCAGGGCTGAACCCCTTGCCCCGGTCCGCCGGGGCGCTGATCAATCCTCCCGCGAGGGTAATTCGAGCCCTCTACCTCGAATCGCGGACAGACCACGCAGTACGCCACGCTGCGACGATGCCCCCGGCCCACTCCGGGGGCATTGCTGTGTCTGGGGGTGGGGGGGCGGCGCGGGTGAGTGGTGGGGGTGCAGTGGTGGGGGTGCGGGTGAGAGATGGGGCGCCAGGGTGTGATGGGGGGCGCGGGTGAATGATGGGGGCGCCGGTGAGTGATAGGGGCGCGGGGAACTGCACGACTGCGACCAGGCACGACGGACCCGCAGACAGACACCGTCGGACATCCCCTCAGGGGCGCGAGGAACTGCGCGAACAACCACGACGGCCCCGCAGACAGACCCCGTCGGACATCCCCCCAGGGGCGCGAGGAACTGCGCGAACAACCACG
Source organism: Streptomyces sp. NPDC054872 (assembly GCF_053610705.1). NCBI lineage: Bacteria > Bacillati > Actinomycetota > Actinomycetes > Kitasatosporales > Streptomycetaceae > Streptomyces > Streptomyces sp. NPDC054872. The sequence continues at coordinate 273,503 of NZ_JBSGYY010000007.1, forward strand.
ACGGCCCCGCGGACACACACCGTCGGACACCCCCCAGGGGCCCGAGGAACTGCGCGAACAAGCACAGCGGGCCCGCAGACAGACACCGCACCCCGCTCGAAGCGCCCCGCGCGACGCCTAGCCCCGCCGGGACCTCGCCGCACGAGCGATGGTGACCACGGCCTTCTCCAGGGCGTACTCGGGATCATCGCCCCCGCCCTTGACGCCCGCGTCAGCCTCCGCGCAGGCCCGCAGAGCCACCGCCACCCCGTCGGGAGACCACCCCCGCATCTGCTGCCGGACCCGGTCGATCTTCCACGGCGGCATCCCCAGCTCACGGGCCAGGTCCGCCGGCCGCCCGCCCCTCGCGGAGGACAGCTTCCCGATCGCCCGCACGGCCTGTGCCAACGCGCTGGTGATCAGTACGGGAGCGACACCGGTCGACAGGGACCAGCGCAACGCCTCGAGCGCCTCGGCGGCCCGCCCCTCCACCGCACGGTCGGCCACGGTGAAACTGGAGGCCTCGGCCCGGCCCGTGTAGTAGCGGCCGACGACGGCCTCGTCGATCGTGCCCTCGACGTCGGCCACCAGCTGGGACACCGCCGATGCGAGCTCCCGCAGATCGCTGCCGATCGAGTCGACCAGGGCCTGGCACGCCTCGGGAGTGGCCGAACGGCCAAGGGCGCGGAACTCGCTCCGCACGAACGAGAGCCGGTCCGCGGCCTTCGTCATCTTGGGGCAGGCGACCTCACGGGCCCCGGCATTGCGCGCGGCGTCGAGCAGCCCCTTGCCCTTGACTCCGCCCGCGTGCAGCAGGACGAGGGTGATCTCCTCGGCCGGCGACGTGAGATACGCCTTCACGTCCTTGACCGTGTCGGCCGACAGATCCTGCGCGTTGCGTACGATCACGACCTTGCGCTCGGCGAAGAGCGAGGGACTGGTCAGCTCGGCGAGGGTGCCGGGCTGCAGCTGGTCGGAGGTGAGGTCGCGCACGTCCGTGTCTGCGTCAGCGGCACGGGCGGCCGCGACCACCTGCTGCACGGCGCGGTCGAGGAGGAGGTCCTCCTGGCCCACGGCGAGCGTGAGGGGAGCGAGCGGGTCGGCGGTATCTGTCTTCCTGGCCATCGCGGTAAAGCATCCCACGCGGCACTGACAGCCCGTCCCGTACAGCCGGTTCCCGGCCGCCTCCCCCCGTATCGGAGAATGAGCGGGTGACCGACGTACGACATGTCCTGGTGCTGCCCGACCGCGATGCCGCGGAGGAAGTGGCCGAAGAACTCCCCGACCGTTTCGGCGTGCGCGAGCAGCCCCAGCTCGTCCGTGACGCCCTGGCCGGCGAGGACGACGCCGAGGACGCCCAGTGGCTGGTCGTGGTCGAGGACCCGGAGAGGCGCCTGGACCGGACGGCACTGGACGATCTGGCGGCCGAGCACGAGGGCTGGCTCGAAGCTCCGTGACGGCCCTTCCGTGACGGCCGTTCCGTGACGGCCTTCCGTGACGGCCGTTCCGTGACGGCCCTTCGCCCGAAGGCGCCCGGGGCGTCAGCTCTTGGGCAGGACCTGGATGTCCAGGTCGATCGAGATGCTGGGCCCGACCGCGGCGATGCCACGGGCGAGCATCGTCTGCCAGTTGATCGTGAAGTCGTCGCGATGCAGCTCGGTGGAGGCGCGGCAGGCCACCCGGGTCTCGCCCTCCAGGCCCTGGCCCACCCCGAGGTACTCCGTCTCCAGCGTCACCGTGCGCGTCACGCCGTGCAGCGTCAGGCCGCCCGTGATCGCCCAGCGGGTGCCGCCCTTGTGCACGAAGCGGTCGCTGTAGAACTCCATCGTGGGGAAGCGCTCCACGTCGAGGAAGTCCTTGGACCGCAGGTGGTCGTCGCGCATCCGCACCGCGGTGTCGATGGAGGCGGCGTCGATGACGACGTGCATCGCGGACTCCTCCATGCGCTCCCCCAGCCGTATGGCCCCCGCGAAGCTGTTGAAGCGGCCGTGGATACGGGCAAGACCGATGTGCCGCGCGGTGAAGGCGACCGAGGAGTGCAGCGGGTCGATCTCCCAGTCGCCGGGCTCGGGCAGCGCCGGGGGCGGGGCTATCTGGAGCATGACGTCACCGAGCGAGGCGTGCGCGCTCTCCCCGACCGTGGCGTTCGCCCGGTACGGCGTGAATCCCTCCGCCGAGACCGCCAGACGGTAGTCCCCGGCAGGAACGGTCGCCACGAACGAGCCGTACGGGTCGAGCCCCCCACCGACGACCTTGCGCCCCATGGCATCGCTGACCGCGAACTCCGCGTGCCGCACGGGCTCATTCACGGGGTCGAGCACCCGGCAACTGAGCACCCCCGCACTGGGCGGAACCGCCAGCGCGGAAAGAGGCCCGCCTCCTCGCCCCGCTCGCCCGGCCTGACCGGCACGGCCCAACCCACCGGCTCCTGCTCCGGCTCCGTTCATCCGGCCGGCTCGGTTCGTACGGTCTCCCAGCCAACGGCCGAACATTTGCGACACACCCCCGCGCACCTTGACAACTCTGGTCACGAAGAGGCATTCGATCACCGTTGCCGCATTCGATGCAACACGAGCCCACTGCGCTGAAATCCCGCGTTAGCGCTGAAACTGTCGCGAGTAACCGAATTGGTCCTCCTGGGTGGGGGTTTGACTGCTCGGGGCGGCTTGTCATGGGGGACGGGTGGTCACCTCCAAGGGCGGAGCTCCGTTCCTCGGCCCGGCCGCCGACCTGCCGGTCGGGCCGGACACCGCGATCGAGCCGTCGGTATCCGTTCGCAACACCTCCGCTTCCCCGGCCCGCAGCGCCGCGAGCGTGCGGGGCGCCGGGTGCCCGTACGAGTTGTCCCGCCCGCAGGAGATGAGGGCGAGGCGCGGCGCCGCCCTCCGCAGGAGTTCGGGGTCCTGGTAGGCCGACCCGTGGTGGGCGACCTTGAGCACGTCCACGGGTGGCAGCGCCGCCACGGCCGGGGTGCGTGTCAGGGCTCGCTGGGCGGGCGGTTCGAGATCACCGAGCAGGAGCAAGGTCACCCCCATGGCCCGGACGAGCAGGGTCACGCTGGCGTCGTTCGCACCGTCGGGGGTCGGCTCCGTCCCCGGACCGGCCGCCATGGGCCAGAGGACCTGCCAGTCGAGGGTGCCCGCACCCGTGCGGCGCCGCTCCCCCGCCACGGCGTGACTCACCGGGACCCGATGGGCAGCCGCCTGCGCCCGTACGAACCGCGCCTGCTCCGGCGGCTCCTGATACCCCGTCGTCTGGATCGCCCCCACCGAACGCCCCCGCAGCACCCCCGGCAGACCCGCCACGTGATCAGCGTGGAAGTGCGTCAGCAGCACGAGCGGCACACGGGTCACGCCCAGCGAACGCAGACAGCGGTCCACGAGCACCGGGTCGGGCCCCGCGTCGACGACCACCCCGGCCCCGTCCCCGGCGGCGAGCACCGTCGCGTCCCCCTGGCCCACGTCACACATCGCGAACCGCCACCCCGGCGGTGGCCAGCCCGCGATCACCCGAGTGAGGGGCGGCGGCTGCACGACCGCGAGGAGAAGCAGCAGGGCGCAGGCCGCGCTGAGCCACAGGTGCCTGATGAGCCTGCGGCCGACCAGCACCACGCCGACCGTGGCGAGGGCGAGCAGCAGACCCCCGCGCCAACCGCCGGGCCAGTCGACCCCGCTGCCGGGCAGCCCCGCACCCGCGCGGGCGATGTCCGCGATCCACCCCGTCGGCCAACTCGCGCACCACGCAAGGGCCTTGGCCACCGGCATCGCGATCGGGGCGGCCGCGAGCGTGGCGAAGCCGAGGACCGTGGCGGGCGCCACGGCCACCTCCGCGAGGAGATTGCAGGGCACCGCCACCAGGCTCACCCGTGCCGCGATGACCGCGACGACGGGCGCGCACACCGCCTGCGCGGCGGCCGCGGCGGCCAACGCCTCCGCCAACCGAGAAGGAACCCGACGTCTTCGCAGGGCAGCACTCCACCTCGGGGCGAGAGTGAGCAGCGCTCCGGTGGCCAGGACGGAGAGCAGGAAGCCAGGGCTTCGGGCCAGCCACGGGTCGTACAGAACGAGCAGCAGTACGGCGGCGGCCAGGGCCGGGACCAGCGAACGGCGCCGCCCTGTGCCAATGGCGAGCAGCGCGATCAGCCCGCAGGCCGCGGCCCGCAGCACACTGGGGTCCGGTCGGCAGACGATGACGAAGCCGAGGGTGAGGGCGCCGCCCAGCAACGCGGTCGCCCGCAGCGGAATCCCCAGCCGTGGCGCGATGCCCCGGCGCTCAGCACGCTGCGCGAGGCCGGGCGGACCGATGAGCAGGGCGAGGACGATCGTGAGGTTGGCCCCGCTCACCGCCAGGAGATGCGTCAGATCGGTCGCCCTGAACGCCTCTTCCAGCTCGGCCGGCACGCGCGAGGTGTCCCCCACCACCAGCCCGGGCAACAACGCCCGCGCGTCGGGCGGCAGACCGTCCGTGGCTTCGCGCAGTCCGCCCCGCAACCGCCCCGCCACCCGCTGCGGCCCTGACGGCCCCTCGACCACCCGTGCCGCCGACTCCCCGGACACCCGCAGCACCGCCGCGACACGGTCACCCCGCGGCAAGGGAGGCGCAAGGCTCGCCTGAACACGCACCCTGGTCGAAGGCAGCAGCGCGAGCCAACGGGCCCTGGTCCACGGGGCCGAAGAAGCCTCGCGGCCCTTCCGCCAGGGCCCGACGGAACCCCCGCTCTCGGCACTCCCGGCGCCCTCGGCGCTCTCAGTGCTCTCGGCACTCCCGGCGCCCTCGGCGAAAACCAGGGCCGGGGTGCGTGTCACGGAGGTACTGCCGTCCGGCGACGTCACCCGGACGATCTCCGCGTTCAACATGACGGAGGGCGGCATCGCATGCGCCCCCGTGATGCGGGGCCGGGTCAGCCGGGGGTCGGACGTGACCTCCAACTCGACCTCCGCTTCGGCATAGTGACGCGCCAGGGAAGGGACCGGCCCCCGGCGCAGATCGGCCCCATGGAGTGCCGCTGAGGTGGCGCCCGCCGCGGCACAGAGGAGGACGGCGGCCACGGACACCCGCTGCCAGGGTTGCCGCTGTCGCTGCTGCCAGCCATCGGCCGGCTCTGTCGCGGCCCGCACTTCCCGCCCGTCCCGTCGCCCCCTCACCGTCCACGTCACCAGCAGGACTCCGGCCACCGCCACACAGACCACCACGGCTGCGATCACCCACCGAGGCGAGGCGTCCAGCGTCAGGGCCGCGGTGCCCCACGCCGCGAGGGCGGGCGGTACGAGGCGCAGGTCCAGCGGGCCCTCCGGGCGTGGCAGGGATCCCGCGAGCCGGCGGCCGCCCGGCGCGTGAACGGCGGGATGGCCCGGACTCCTTGGCGGTTCTGGCGCGACGCCCGCCCGGCTCGGCGCTCTCATGGCCGCACGAGGTTCTGCAGGTCGGCATAACGCTTGTCCCCGATTCCATTGACCTCCCGCAGCTCGTCCACCGCGCGGAATCCGCCGTGTTCCGTGCGGTAGTCGATGATGTGCTGCGCCAGCACGGGACCGACGCCCGGCAGTTCGTCGAGTTGCTCGGCGGTGGCCGTGTTCAGGCCGACCGGAGCGGCGGGGCTCGCTCCCGTCGCCCCTGCGGCCGCCCCCGCGCCAGGTACCGCCGGAGCTGCCGGTGCCGTCACCGGAGCGCCGACCACGACCTGTTCGCCGTCGATGAGGAGACGGGCACGGTTGAGGCCGTCCGTATCGGCGCCGGGGCGCACGCCGCCCGCGGCCTTGAGCGCGTCGGCCACCCTGGAACCCGCGGGCATCCGCAAGATCCCGGGGCTGCGGACCTTTCCACTGACGTCCACGACGATCCGCCCACCGCCGGGGCCGGTCGCCGGTCGGCCATCGCCCTCCGGAGAAGGCGGGGCGCCCGGCGACGGAGACGGCTGCGCGCCCCGATCGGGCGCGGCCCCCACCACGTCCGGCGCCCGCACCGGTTGCGTCCGCCCCGCCCAGAAGTGCTGGGCGGCGAAGACCGCCGCGAGGGCGAGGACCACCAGGAGCGCGACCAGGCTGCGCCGCTCAAGACCACACCGCAGCTGAAGCCAGAGCGGCAACCGCTCCCGCACCGCAAGCCCCACCCGTCCCGGCAACGGTGACACAGCCTCACCATCCGCCCCAGAAACCACCGCCCGCTGGGCGCCACGGGGCTCCGAAACCGGGGCCCGCACCTGCGCCTGAGCCTGAGCCGGCGGCACGGTCACAGCATCCGACCGCGCCGCCGCCCAAGACTGCCGCCGTACGGCCCGCGGCAACGTCACGCCTTCCGGCAACGTCACACCCTCCGGCGACGTCACGGCCTGCGGCAACGTCACGGCCTCCGACTGCCGCGACACCGACCCAGCAGCCGTCCGCACACTCCGCCCCACCGGCGCACCCTGAGCCCCCGGTCCAACCTGCCTTCGCGCCAACCGCTCCGGCCCCGACGAACGCGACCGCGCAACCTGCCGCTCCGACCCCGGCTCCGCCTCCGACGCCTCGCCCCGCACGGCCTCCAACTCCGGCAACTCCGGCTGCCGCCACCGCGCGGCCCCCGTCCGCACCTGCGGTGCACCGTAAGTCCGGGACAAAGCCCGAAGCCCAGCCTTCGCGCCCGGCTCAGTCACCGGTCCCGGCGGCGCCCCCGACCTCAACCCCCCGCCGCTTCCGCCCCCTTCGGCCCCGGCCGGGAAGAGCAGCTCCGCGCGCTGTCGCAACGCCTGTGCCCGCGCTTCCGCCGAAGCATGTCGGCGCCGGGTCGCCCGACCGCGGGCATGGCGATATCGCGCGCGGTCGGCTGGAGTGCGGCCGCCTTGAGCGCGGGAGGTGGAGACGCGACCGTCCGACGCGGGGCCTCGCCCCGGTCCGCTCGTCGCGGCAGATGTCCGTGAAAGTGATCGAAGTGCCATGCCGACGACGCTAGGCACCGCGGCGGAATCAGGTTGATCTTGCTCAATTCCCGTGGATTACCCGAGGGTTGTGGATAACGCCGTCACCCACACGCGCTCCCCCACTCACCCACACCTGCTCCCTCACCCACACTCCAGCCCCTGCAACCCCCAGCCCCTCACCCTCACCAGGGCGAAACCACAGCCCCCAACAACCCCGGCCCGGTATGCGCCCCGATCACCGCGCCCACCTCGCTCACATGCAGCTCCGCGAGGCCGGCCACCCGGTCCCTGAGGCGGTCCGCCAAGGTGGTCGCGCGGTCCGGGGCCGCCAGGTGATGTACCGCGATGTCCACGCGGTCCGACCCGGCCCGCTCCACCACGATCTCCTCCAGGCGGGCGATGGCCTTGGACGCCGTCCGCACCTTCTCCAGCATCTCGATGCGCCCGCCGTCGAGCTGAAGCAGCGGCTTCACGGCTAGGGCCGATCCCAACAGGGCCTGTGCGGCGCCGATCCGGCCGCCTCGGCGCAGATAGTCCAGCGTGTCGACGTAGAAGTACGCGGACGTGTTCGCGGCTCTCTTCTCCGCCGCGGCCACCGCCTCGTCGACCGAGCCGCCCGACTCGGCGGCCTCCGCCGCCGCGAGGGCGCAGAAGCCGAGGGCCATCGCGACCATCCCGGTGTCCACCACCCGCACCGGTACCGGCGCGTCCTTCGCGGCGAGCACCGCCGCGTCGTACGTGCCCGAGAACTCGGCGGACAGATGCAGCGAGACGATGGCCGTCGCGCCCGACTCGGCGACCTTGCGGTAGGTCTGCGCGAAGACTTCCGGGCTCGGCCGAGAGGTGGTCACGGAGCGCCGTTTCTGCAGGGCCAGAGCCAGGGAACGGGCGGAGATCTCCGTGCCCTCTTCGAGAGCCTGGTCACCGAGGACCACGGTCAGAGGTACCGACGTGATCCCGTGCCGCTCCATCGTCCGCTGCGGCAGATAGGCCGTTGAATCCGTGACGATCGCGACATGACGGGACATGCGGTGGAGATTACCTGCCTGGGCCCGACGGCGGCAGCCCGGCCCCTGGCCCGGGCCCCTGCCAGACCCTGTGGGTGACAGTCTGCCAGCCGCGCTCGCGGCCGTGCCGGGTCGCCCGTGCGGTCACGTGGTGCTCTCGGGCCTGGCCTGCTTCTCCCAGGGATAGGTGGGCCGCGGCGTGGGCGGCGTGATGGCGGGCCGTGCGGACTCCTCCGCCGACGCGCCAGGCCCGGCCTGGTCCGCCGACTCCGCCCGCTCCGGACGCTCCGCTTGCGCCGACGGCTCCGTCCACGTCTGCTCGGCCCCCTTGCCCGCGTCCCCCGCCTGCTCGGGCTCGGGCCACGCGGGGGGTGCCTGCGTGGGCGCGGGCTCCTTCGTCCAGTGCCGCAGCGCGCCCGTCTCCAGGTCGATCTGCGAGCTCAGGGATTCCAGGTCGTCGTCCGCGAACCGGTGGGACCGGTCACGCACCGCCCACCGCAGCGAGTCCGCCGACTTGGTGATCTGCGCCGTACGCTCACGCAGCGCCGGGAGCCGCGTGGCCAGAGTCGTCCTGTCGGGGTCCCGCTCCAGGCGCCGGAGCTCGTCGTCCAGCTCGTGCCCGTGCGCGCTCAGCCGCTCGAAGAGGCCCAGGGACTCCTTCAGCGAGGCGTCTTCGACCACGCCCGCCTGCAGGGCGTCCTGCGTGGCCCGCATCGACGTACGCAACTTGAGCCGCAGCTGGGCCAGTTCACCGGCCGCGCCCACCTGCGCGAAGCTCTTCGCGCGAAGCGTCGTGTCCTCCACCGACCGGCGCGCCTGCGAGATCGTGCGGTCCACGCCGCGCTTCGCGGCTCCGACCGCCTTCACCGTCATGTACGCACCAAAGACGACAAACAGCAGGACGAGCAGTGCCACGATCACGCCCACGGCTTCCATGACGCTCCTCTCAGGTCCTGCGGCTGGTTCCGCACCGACTCTTCAACGGTAAACGCAAAGAGCAGGCCGAGGGTTCCAGCGGAACCCCCAACCTGCCCGTAGGGGACTACCCTCATGCCCCCTCGCACGCGTTCAGCGCCCGGCATTACGCTCGCACGCGTTCAGCGCCCGGCATTACGCCGGAACGATGTTCACCAGCTTCGGCGCCCGAACGATGATCTTGCGGATGCCGGCGCCGTCCAGCGCCGCGACCACCCTCTCGTCGCCCAGGGCCACCTTCTCCAGCTCCTCGTCGGAGATCGCCGGGGAGACCTCCAGACGCGCCCTGACCTTGCCCTTGATCTGCACGACGCAGGTCACGCTCTCGTCCACGACGTACGCCGGGTCGGCCACCGGGAAGTCCTGGTGGACGACCGAGTCGGTGTGGCCCAGCCTGCGCCACAGCTCCTCGCCGACGTGCGGGGCCAGCGGAGCGATCAGCAGCACCAGGCGCTCGGCGACCGAGCGCGGCAGCGTGCCGCCCTCCTTGGTCAGGTAGTTGTTCAGCTCGGTGATCTTGGCGATGGCGGTGTTGAACCGCATGCCGTCCAGGTCCTGGCGCACGCCGTCGATCGCCTTGTGCAGGGCGCGCAGCGTGCCCTCGGCGATGTCGGACTCCGCGACGTCGGCGACCGTGACCTCACCGGTCGACTCGTCGACGATCAGGCGCCACATCCGCTGCAGCAGGCGGTACTGGCCCACCACCGCGCGCGTGTCCCACGGGCGCGAGACGTCCAGCGGGCCCATCGCCATCTCGTACAGGCGCAGGGTGTCGGCGCCGTACTCCTCGCAGATCTCGTCCGGGGTGACGGCGTTCTTCAGGGACTTGCCCATCTTGCCCAGCTCGCGCTTGACCGGCTCGCCCTCGAAGAAGTACTGGCCGTCGCGCTCCTCGACCTCGGTCGCCTGGACCGGGAAGCCACGGCTGTCGCGGTACACGTAGGCCTGGATCATGCCCTGGTTGAACAGCTTGTGGAACGGCTCGCTGGACGAGATGTGCCCCAGGTCGAACAGCATCTTCGACCAGAAGCGGGCGTACAGCAGGTGCAGCACCGCGTGCTCGGCGCCGCCCACGTACAGGTCGACGCCGCCGGTCGGCTGTCCCTCGCGCGGGCCCATCCAGTACTGCTCGACGTCCGGGTCGACCAGCTTCTGGTCGTTGTGCGGGTCCAGGTAGCGCAGCTCGTACCAGCACGAACCCGCCCAGTTGGGCATGGTGTTGGTCTCGCGGCGGTAGCGCTTCACGCCGTCGCCCAGGTCCAGCTCCACGTTGACCCAGTCCTCGTTCCGGGACAGCGGCGTCTCCGGAGAGGTGTTCGCGTCGTCCGGGTCGAAGGTGCGCGGGGAGTAGTCCTCGACCTCCGGCAGCTCCAGGGGCAGCATCGACTCGGGCAGCGAGTGGGCGACGCCGTCCTCGTCGTAGACGATCGGGAAGGGCTCGCCCCAGTAGCGCTGGCGGCTGAACAGCCAGTCGCGCAGGCGGAAGTTGACGGTGCCCTCGCCGATGCCTCGGGTGGCCAGCCAGCCGGTGATGCGCGCCTTGGCCCCGGCGACGTCCAGGCCGTCCAGGGAGATCTCCGGGTTCGTGGAGTTGATCAGCTTCGCCTCGTACGAGGAGAAGGCGTCGTCCCACGTCGCGGGGTCGGTGCCGCGGTCGTCCGCGGGCTCGACCACACAGCGCATCGGCAGGTTGAAGGCGCGCGCGAAGGCGAAGTCGCGGCTGTCGTGCGCCGGGACGGCCATGATCGCGCCGGTGCCGTAGCCCATCAGCACGTAGTCGGCGATGAAGACCGGGACCTGCTCGCCACTGACCGGGTTGGTGGCGTAGACACCGGTGAAGACACCGGTCTTCTCCTTGGCGTCCGCCTGGCGCTCCACGTCGGACTTGGACGCGGCGAACGCGCGGTACTTGGCGACGGCCTCGGCCGGCGTGGCGTGCCCGCCGGTCCACGTCTCGTGGGTGCCTTCGGGCCAGGCGTCGGGGATGACCTTGTCGACCAGCTCGTGTTCGGGCGCCAGGACCATGTAGGTGGCGCCGAACAGGGTGTCCTGGCGGGTGGTGAAGACGGTGATCGCGTCGCCGTCCTCGGTGCCGACGGGGAAGTCGACGCGGGCGCCTTCGGAGCGGCCGATCCAGTTGCGCTGCTGCAGCTTGATGGCCTCGGGCCAGTCCAGCGCGTCCAGATCGTCGAGCAGGCGGTCCGCGTACGCGGTGATGCGCATGTTCCACTGGCGCAGCTTGGCCTTGAAGACGGGGAAGTTTCCGCGCTCGGAGCGTCCGTCGGCGGTGACCTCCTCGTTGGCCAGGACGGTGCCCAGGCCGGGGCACCAGTTGACGGGCGCGTCCGACGCGTACGCCAGGCGGTACTCGCCGAGGACCTCCGCGCGCTCCGCGGCGTCCAGCTCGCTCCACGCGCGCGTGGTGCCGGGAACCTCGCGCTCACCGCTGTCGAACTGGGCGACCAGGTCGGCGATCGGGCGGGCCTTCCTGGCGTCGGTGTCGTACCAGGAGTTGAAGATCTGTACGAAGATCCACTGGGTCCACTTGTAGTAGTCCGGGTCGATCGTCGCGAAGGTGCGGCGCTTGTCGTGGCCCAGGCCCAGACCGCGCAGCTGCGCCTTCATGTTCTCCATGTTGGCCTCGGTGGAGGCCCGCGGGTGGGTGCCCGTCTGCACGGCGTACTGCTCGGCGGGCAGGCCGAACGCGTCGAAGCCCAGCGTGTGCAGGACGTTGTGGCCGTTCATCCGCTGGAAGCGCGCGAAGACGTCCGTGGCGATGTAACCCAGCGGGTGGCCGACGTGCAGGCCCGCCCCGGAGGGGTACGGGAACATGTCCATGATGAACTTCTTGGGCTTGGCGACCAGCGCGGCCTGCACGTCACCCTTCGGCGCCAGGTCACCGCTCGGGTTGGGCGCCTCGTACGTGCCGTCGGCGTCCCAGAAGTCCTGCCAGCGTGCCTCGATCTCGGCGGCCAGGGCGGCCGTGTAGCGGTGCGGTGCGGCCACCTCGGAGGCGGCAGCAGAATTCGTCTCGCTCATGATCCTCAAAGCTCCATCGATCGTCTCTGCCTGCGGAAATGACCGTCCCGGCCAAATGAAAAAGCCCCTCACACAGGAGGGGACGCCGCGCCGATGCCGACCGCGATTTTCCGGCGGTCGGGACTGATCAGCGCGGCCCGCTAAGCAGAAGGCGTACGGCACGCATGGCGTCAGGGTACCGCAGCGCCCGCGTGGCCCGCGACGACGTTCCACCGGGCCGCCCGACGCCGCCGCGCGGTGCGCCGGCGGACCGGATGCCCACCTTTGGCCAAGGGTTACCCCGCGTACCGACCGCTATCGGGGCAACACCAAGATCGCATCGCTTTTAGATAACGACGCAATAACTCAAACCGCGTACTCGCCGGTATGAGGACACTTAGCATGCGGCGATCGAGCCATTTCGGAGTCGCCCCCATGAACCCTCTGAATCCTCACCGCAAGAGCGACGCAAGCCGCACCACCCGCACCACTCGCGACACACGCACCACCCGTGCCGACCGCACCACCCGTGCGAGCCGCAAGAGCCGTTCGTTCGCAGCCTTCCCCGAACCGAGCAGAACCACGCGCGGAGTCCTGATGACCGCCGCGCTGCTTCTCATACCCCTGCTCGTGATCATCGGGAGCGACGCCTTCCGCGCCGCACTCGACTTCACCACCGGCGTCCTGTCCCTGGTCTCCCTGACCGCCGCCGTCGTCTGGGGCCTGGTCGCCACGGACCGGCTCTTCCTGCACTCCCGTCAGCGACTGCTCGCCCAGGCCGTGCACCGGGCCACCGCGGTCGCCTCCATCGGCTTCCTTCTGCTGCACGTCACCGTCAAACTCGCGCTCGACCACGTATCGCCGGTCGGCGCCCTCATCCCCTTCGGGATGGGCTTCTCCGGCAGCGACGGATTGATCGGCCTCGGCTCGCTCGCCGGGCTCCTCATGGTGGTCACAGGCGTCACCGGGGCTCTTCGCAGCGCCTTCGCCTCACCGGCCCAGGTCGCGTCACGCTGGCGCGCGCTGCACATGCTCGCCTACCCGGCCTGGTGTTCGGCGCTGATCCACGGCCTGTACGCGGGACGCGCGCCCAAGCCGTGGGTGCTCGTCCTGTACTGCCTCTGCCTGGTCGCCGTCGCGGGCGCGGTCGCGCTCCGCGCGTCCCCGCTCCCGATCAAGCGGAAGGTGGCCGCCCAGATCCTGGCCGTCCTCGAACCGGAGCGCAGGGCGGGCGGCAGAGACCCCGTACGCCGGGACACCGCCGAGTCCCCGCTCCCCGGCACGGCCGCCGCTCCCGGCCGTGCCCCCGAACCCGGGCCCGGCACCACCCCGGTGGTCGGCATCGCGGCGGCCTACCGCGTCCTCGCCTCCACCAACCAGCCCACCGAGGTCACGGAGGTACTGCCGCACACCGAGCCCCCGGCGCCCCGCTGGCCGTCCCCGTCCCCGCCACCCCCGGCCGAGGCCCCGCACATCCCGTACGACGACACCACGTACGCCTACGACACCCACTCCACCGCGTACGGCTCGGAGGACCCCGGCTACCGCTCGCACGACACCGCGTACGACCCGACGTACGGCGCGGCCACCGACCCCTCGTACGAGGTCCCGTACCAAGCTCCGTACCAAGCCCCGTACGACAACGGCCCCGCCACTGAACCGCTGCCCCACACCTTCCAGGCGCCGAGTTCGGGCGAGCCCTGGAACGCCGCCACCGGAGGCCCCAAGTGAACGCGTCGCTGCCCGACGTCCCCGAAGTCCGAGTCGTCGGGCTTCCGCTCCTGACCTCGGGCTTCGACCTGGTCGAGCGCCTCGATCTGGCGATGCACCTGAAGGTGCACGGCCCGCTCGAACCCATGGCGGGCGAGTCCCTCGCCTCCCTCTCGGAGGCCATCTCGCTGCGCGGCAGGGGCGGCGCGGGCTTCCCCTTCGCCAAGAAGCTGCGCTCGGTCGCCGACGCGGCGATACGTCGCGGCGTGCGCCCCGTGGTCGTCATCAACGGCAGCGAGGACGAGCCGGCCTGCCGCAAGGACACCGTCCTGATCAACCGGGCCCCGCACCTCATCCTCGACGGCGCTCTCCTTGCCGCCGAGGCCCTCGGCGCCCGCACCCTCGTCGTGGGCGTCACCCGGGACTCCACCGAGTCCTCGATGCTGGCCGCGCTCGCCGAGCGCGGCCTGACGAACCGGCGCGGATCGAGCATCCGCGCGCGCGTGCAGCGCAACCCGGTGCGCATGGTGACCGGCGAATCGTCGGCCCTGGTGCGTTCGGCGGACGGGGGCCCGCCCATGCCGCCGGGACGCAAGGTGCGCACCTCCGAATCCGGGGTGGGCGGCGCGCCCACGCTCCTGTCCAACGCGGAGACCTTCGCCCAGCTCGCGGTCGCCGCCCGGATCGGCGCCGACCGCTATTGCCGCACCGGCCTGCGGGACGAGCCCGGCACGGTGCTGCTCACCGTCTCCGGAGCCGTCGCACGGCCCATGGTGGTCGAGGTCCCCACAGGAGTGCCCCTGCGGTACGTCCTGCAGCTGGCAGGCGCACCGCCGCTCCCCCAGGGCGTCCTGACGGGCGGCTATCACGGCAAGTGGCTCGACGCGGTCACCGCGCACGACGCGGTCGTCTCACGCGCCTCCCTGGAGGCCTGCGGGGGCGCGCTCGGCGCCGGCGCGATCCTGCCGATCGGCACCGGCACGTGCCCGCTCGGGGAGGCGCTGCACGTGGCGAACTGGCTGGCCTCCGAGAGCGCGGGGCAGTGCGGCCCCTGCTATCTGGGCCTTCCGGCGGCGGCCCGCGGCCTCGCGGACGTCCTGGACGGCGGCGGTCCCACGGCCCTGGAGGCGCTGCGCGAGGTGACACGGGCCGTGAAGCGACGCGGCGCCTGCAAGCACCCGGACGGAACGGCGGCGTTCATCGACTCCACGATCTCCGCGTTCACGGACGACCTCGCCGCGCACGTCCTCGGCGGCGGCTGCGGCCGCCCCGTGGAGGGCGTCCTGCCCCTCCAGGCGGAGACCCCGCAGGCCGAGGCGCCCAGCGGCCGCAGGCTCGCCGTCGACTGGACGCTCTGCCAGGGCCACGGGCTGTGCGCGGACATCGTCCCCGAGCTGATCCAGCTGGGCCCCGACGGCTTCCCCGGTGTGGCCGAAGCATCCGTACCGCGGTACTCCGAAGCGCGCGCCGAGCGTGCCGTACGCCGCTGCCCCGCGCTCGCCCTGCGCATCGAGGAGGACCCGTCCGTGCCCTCGCCGCGCACGGCACTGCCGCTCGCACTGCCGCCGGGCAGAGGCCGTGGCCGCAGGGCGCTCGGCAGCGGGCGACAGTGACCCGCAGCTAGAGGCACGGTGAGACACACGAAAGCGGGCCACCCGATCCGGGTGGCCCGCTCTCATCTGCTGTGGAGCTAAGGAGAATTGAACTCCTGACCTCCTGCATGCCATGCAGGCGCTCTACCAACTGAGCTATAGCCCCTTGCTTGTCCGCCCGATTCCCCCGGCGGCTTCGCCAACATTACACGGTCCTCCCCGTGCTCCACCAAATCGTTTCCGGTCTGTACGGATAAGGCCGGTACTGTCTGCCTTCGTGACCGTGATCGCGCTTGTCGGCGCCCACCGCCGCGTACCCCTCGCCGCCGGGGCCTGCCTGCTGTCCTTCACGGCCTTCTGGCTCGCGCAGCGCGCGGCGGACGTCTCGATGATCGACCTGATGGTCTACCGGGCCGAGGGCGAGACCGTGCGCGCGGGCGGCGATCTCTACGCGCTGCGGACCACCGAGGCCCATCTGCCCACCACCTACCCGCCGTTCGCCGCCCTGCTGTTCACGCCGCTGACGCTCCTGGACACGGCGGCGATGCGCACACTGGCGACCGTGGCGAACCTGCTCCTCCTCGTGGCCTTCGCCCACCTCGCCCTCCGTCTCGTCGGGCCCGCCACGGACACCGGGCACGCGCGCGTGAAGACCGCCCTGTGGGTGGCCGCGCTCGCGGTCTGGGCCGAGCCGGTGTGGACGACCCTGCGGTACGGCCAGATCAATCTGCTGCTCGCCGTCCTGGTCCTGTGGGATCTCTCCCGCAGGACCGGCCACCGCTGGGCGGGCCTGGGCATCGGCATCGCGGCCGCGATCAAGCTCACGCCCGCGCTTTTCGCGGTGTTCCTGCTGCTCACCGGCGCCGCGGAGGCCGCGCGGCGCGGGCAGTGGCGCGCACCCGTACGGCACGCGTGCGTGGCGGGCGTCTCCTTCGCCGGCGCGACGCTGCTCGCGGCCGCCGTCCTGCCGTACGACTCACGGCGCTTCTGGACCCACATGATCTTCGAGGCGGGCCGGGTCGGGCTCCCCGAGGACACCGCCAACCAGTCTCTGCGCGGGGTGCTCGCCCGGCTCCTGCACACCGAGGAGCCCGGCGTCTGGTGGATCGTGGCCGCGGCGGCGGCCGGTGCGCTCGGCCTGACGGTCGCGGTGCGCGCGGCGCTGCGCGGGGAGCGCGCCCGGGCCGCGGTGAGCTGCGCGGCGACGGCGCTCCTGGTGAGCCCGGTGTCGTGGTCGCACCACTGGGTGTGGTGCGTGCCGATGGCACTGCTCGGGTGGACGGAGGCGGTGCGCCGGGGCGGCCGGGCCCGGTGGGCGGCCACCGGCGCGTTGGTCCTCGTCTTCTGCTCGTACGCCCTGTGGTGGGTCCCGCACGGCGTGGGGCGGCTCGAACTCGACCAGAATTATGGCGAGATGACGCTGTCAGCCCTCTACGTAGGGACCGCTTTCGCGTTCCTGCTGCAAGGAGCGGGACGCCGGGCCCTCCTGAGGATCAGGCGAGATCAAGCCGTGGCGAAGGAGTAGAAGCGCTTGAGCGTGCAGTGTTCGTCGAGCAGCCGGCCATAGATCGGCTCCCCTTCGAGTTCGCGGTACGTCTCGATGGGGTCGCCTTTTATGATCAGCGCCCGCGCGCACTCCTCGCACCAGTACTGGTAGTCCTGGTTGACCGGTTCCATGTCGCGGACGATCGGCGTGCCACTGCCGCACCAGTCGCACTTCCGCCTGTGTGCACCCATCGATCAGCTCCAGCTGCGGCCGCAGGCCGTGCACACGTACGAGACACCGCCGTTGTCGCCGAGCACTTGGGCGACATGGGACGAACCGCAGGACGGACAGGTGAGGAGAGGGATCGCCGCGAAGGGAGAGGCAGCGCGTCGTCGCGCGGCCACTGCGATGGGGCCGTCTGCCCCATCGAGGATGCTCGCAGGCATCGCTCTCCCTCCCGTCGGGTCACAATCGGTGGTCTGGTGCGGTCCCCTTCCGGCTGTCCGATTCTGCCACGGCCTGAGCGACCTGGTCAGCGACGCAGTCGTACCAGTCCGGACACGGCACCCAGTGCGGCCGCCCCGGCCAGGGCGTATGTGCACACCAGAAGAGCGTCCGCGGATGAATACGCCCCCGGAGGCCCCGGTGACTCAAGCCGGTTGAGGAAAAGTGCGCCATAACACGCGACGCCGATCAACTGGCCGAGCTGAGCGACCGTCGACAGGAGGCCACCGGCGTCAGCGGCGTCCTCGGGCCGCACCGTGGACAGCGCCCGGGTCAGCGTCGGGCTGAACCCCAGCGAGAGACCCGCGCCCATGGCCACGAAGGCCACATACAGCCACGGTTCGCCCTCCCCGCCGTCCCGGAGCAGCAGCCCCACGGCGACCGCCGAGACCGCCGTGAGCGCGAACCCGCCGGGTATCAGTGCCCGTTGGAGCACCGCCGGCCAGCGGCGCCACGTCAGGCCGACCGCGCCGAAGACCACCGCGGTCGGCGCGAACGTCAGACCGGCGCGCAGCGCGCTGTAGCCGAGGCCGCCCTGGATGTGCAGCGTGAGCACGAACAGGAAGCCCGCGTTGACGCCCATCACCGCGGCGATCCGGAAGACGGCGAGCCCCATACCGGGGATGCGCAGGACCCTCGGCGAGATCAGCGGTGCGCCACCGCCGCGGGCGAGCCGGGACTCGTACGCGCAGAAGAGGGCGAAGAGCGGCAGCGCGGACCCGAGCGAGAGCCAGGACCACAGCGGCCAGTTCTGCTCCTGGCCGAGCACCAGCGGCACGGTGAGCAGCGAGACGGCGGCGCCGAGCAGCACGAGTCCCGGCAGATCGAGCTCACGCGCCCGCCGCATCTGCCCCGCAACCGCAGCCTCAGCCGAATCCCCGGTGGCGCCCCCGTCACGAGGCAGCACGCGCCTTGCCGTGATCAGCAGGACCACGCCCACCGGCACGTTCACCAGGAACACCGGACGCCATCCCGTGCCGAACAGGTCGGCGCTGACCAGGACACCGCCGAGCACCTGCCCCGCGGCGGCCCCGACGGCGAGCGTGGCCGCGTAGGCGCCGAGCGCCTTCGTCCGCGCCTCCCCGGTGAAGTTGCGCTGGATCAGGCTGAGCACCTGCGGGATGAGCAGCGCGGACCCCGCGCCCTGCAACAGCCGGAAGGCGATCAACTCGCCCGTCCCGCGGCTGAGTCCACAGGCGAGCGAGGCGACGGTGAAGACCGCGAGGCCGATGAGATAGACACGACGGTGTCCCAGGCGGTCACCGAGCCGCGCACCGGTGATCAGGAGCACGGCGTACGTGATGGTGTAGCCGGCGATCACCAGCTGCAAGCCCGCGCCCGATGCGCCCAGTTCGGTGCGGATGGTGGGTGCGGCGACATTGACGATGAAGACGTCGAGCAGCGCCATGAACTGCGCGGCGATGACGACGGCGAGCAGCCGCCCGGGGCGATTGTCGGTGCCGGGGGCTTTACTGGATGCGGGGCTCGAACCAGCGGGTCCCACCGCGGTGGGCGGGGATGTGGTTGTCATGGCACCGAGCCTGGCGGCGAGTTGGTACGGGTAACGAGAGCCCGCCGATGCTGGTACCGGCAGCACCTGGCAAGGCCCGGGGCGAGGACCGACCATGGGGGATGTGACGACGATGGGGACGACTCAGCGACGGAGGCCGGAGCTCGCCGCCTTCCTGCGCGGCCGCAGGGCCAGGGTGACACCGGCCGACGTGGGCATGCCGCCCGGCCTGCGCCGCCGTACGCCGGGCCTGCGCCGCGAGGAGGTCGCCCAGCTCTCCGGTGTCGGCGTCACCTGGTACACCTGGCTGGAGCAGGGCCGCCCGATCAACGCGTCGGCGCAGGTCCTGGACGCCGTGGCGCGCACGCTCCGGCTCGACAAGGCGGAGCGCGAGCACCTGTACCACCTGGCGGAGGTTCCGTACGAGCCGGTCCGCAGGACCACGTCCCCCGCGGCCGTCGGCCCGGAGATCCAGGGCATCATCGACGCGCTCGACCCCCACCCGGCGGTGGTCTACAACGCGCGGTACGACATCCTCGCCACCAACCCCGCCTACCGGGATCTGTTCTTCGTCCCACAGCTGGCATCCCTCGGCACACCGAACGTGCTGTGGACGCTGTTCATCGCACCCGATCCCGTCTGCCCGCTGGTCTTCCGGGACGAGGAGCTGCCGGTGATGGTGGCCACACTGCGCAGTTCGTACGGCCGCCATGTGGGCGAGCCCGCCTGGGAGGACTTCATAGGCCGGCTGTCCGCCGCGAGCGCGCACTTCGCCGAGCTGTGGGAGCGGGGCGACGTGGCGCCGCCGGGGCCCCGTGTGAAGACGTTCCGGCACGAGGCGGTCGGAGAGCTGCGGATGACGTCGGTCTCGCTGTCCATCAACGGCATGCCGGAGTGCCGGATCGTCGCGTACACCCCGGACGACGAGGAGAGCCGTCGGCGGGCGGCCGAGCTCCGTGAGCTCAGGCCACCGGAAACGGAGGGATCCCGCCCTCTGATGAGGACGGGATCCGGATTGTGGAGCTAAGGAGAATTGAACTCCTGACCTCCTGCATGCCATGCAGGCGCTCTACCAACTGAGCTATAGCCCCTTGCGTTCCTCCCGCTCGGCGGGCGAACAAGAAGAACTTTAGCCTGCGCCGGGCCGGAATGTGAAATCCGGGTGACAGGCCCTCCCCGGCCCTGTGACCAGCGGCTCTCGCACCTGCCCGGTCCGGGGCGGGCTAGTCGTCGTCGCCGAGCACCGGCTCCGGCAGCGTGCCGGCGTTGTGCTCGAGGAGGCGCCAGCCCCGCGCGCCCTGGCCGAGCACGGACCAGCAGCAGTTGGAGAGCCCGCCGAGGCCCTCCCAGTGATGGGACTCCAGGCCGAGGAGGCGGCCGATGGTGGTGCGGATCGTGCCGCCGTGGCTGACCACCACGAGCGTGCCGTTCTCCGGCAGCTTCTCGGCATGGCGCAGCACGATCGGCGCGGCACGGTCGGCGACCTCGGTCTCCAGCTCGCCGCCGCCGCGGCGCACCGACTCGCCGCGCTTCCACGCGGCGTACTGGTCGCCGAAGCGCGCGATGATCTCGTCGTGCGTCAGGCCCTGCCACTCACCGGCGTACGTCTCCTGGAGACCCTGCTCGTGCAGGACGGGGAGGCCGGTGAGGGCCGCGAGCTCGTTCGCCGTGGCCGCCGCCCGCTTGAGGTCGGACGCCACGATGGCGTCCGGCTTCAGCGAGGCGAGCAGCCGGGCGGCGCGCCTGGCCTGAGCGACTCCGGTGTCGGTCAGCTCGATGTCCGTGGAGCCCTGGAAGCGGCGCTCCAGGTTCCAGGACGTCTGGCCGTGCCGCCACAGGATGATCCGGCAGCCGCGGCTGGTCAACGAAGCTCACCGTCCAGATCGGCTGCCTCCTCCGCGGCGCGCTGCTCGGCGTGCTCGGCGGCCTTGCCGCGGGTCGCGACGGCGTCCGCGGGGAGCTCGATCTCGGGGCAGTCCTTCCACAGGCGCTCGAGGGCGTAGAAGACACGCTCCTCGCTGTGCTGGACGTGGACCACGATGTCCACGTAGTCCAGGAGGACCCAGCGGGCTTCGCGGTCGCCCTCGCGGCGCACCGGCTTGACGCCGAGCTCCTTGCTGAGCCGCTCCTCGATCTCGTCGACGATCGACTTGACCTGGCGGTCGTTGGGTGCGGAGGCGAGCAGGAAGGCGTCCGTGATCGACAGCACGTCGCTGACGTCGTACGCGATGATGTCGTGCGCGAGCTTGTCGGCGGCCGACTGAGCGGCGACCTTGATGAGCTCGATGGAGCGGTCCGTGGCGGTCACAGTTGAGCTTCCTTCAGGTGGTCAAGACACCCCAAGGGTCTCACGGACCGCCGAGAGACCTCCCGCCGTTCACGCGACGGCGCTGTCTGCTGCGTCACCCCGGCCGGAAGAACCCCCGGCCGGGGCCGCTGCCGTCATCCCGCGTCGTAGTCCTGACCGAGGACGACCGACACATCGGCGTTCGGTGCGGTCTTGCCCTTGCGGACCGCGCCGTCCGGCAGGCCGAGGGTCTTGGCGACCTCGGTGGCCTGCGTCTTCTTGTCCGCGTCGGCGTACGTGACCTGCGATGTCGCCTGGGCCGTGGAGCCCGCGCCGCTGTCCACGAAGGTGTAGCCGCCGTTGACCAGCGAGATCCGCGCGTCCTGTCCCGCGCCCTTGCTGCCGGACGCGTTCTTGACGCCGACCCGTACGGCCGCGTCCTTGTCCGCGTTCTTGACCGCGCCGCCCAGGACGTTCTTGACCACGCTCGCGCCGGCCTTCTCCGAGAGCGTCCCGTCCTGCTGGACCGGGAGCATCTGGGTGGAGTAGTCGCCGCCCTTCGCGCGGTCGGCGAGCTTGGCGAGGAAGGCGCCGAGGTCCTTCTCCTTGAGGGACGGGTCCAGGATCTGGGCAAGCGACTGAACGGTGGTCGTCGCGGCCTGCGGGTCGGACGACAGCTTCCGCAAAACACCCTGCATGACCTGCCCGAACCGGTCGAGCTGCGCGGTCTCGGACTCGCCGGACGCGCGATAGGTGGCGTACGCGACGGCCATCGGGCCGCTCAGGGTCTGCTGCTCGCCCTTCTTCACGAGGGGCGCCTGACCCTTCTTGGCCTTGGGGTCGGGCACATCGGCGTCCGTGTCGATGTCGATGTTGCCGACCAGCTCGACGAGGTTGTTCAGGTAAGGGGTGTCGAGGCGCCAGGTGCCCTCGACCTGGGTGCCGAGCAGGCTGTCGATCGACTCGCGGGTGCCGGTGGAGCCGTCGTCGTCGACCGACTTGCCGAGCGTCGTCCCCGCGCCCTCGTCGTTCGTCACGGAGAGGGCGTTGGGCAGCAGGACGGTGGTGCCGCGCTTGGTCGTGGTGTTGTTCACCAGGAGCGCCGTGGAGGTGCCGCCCCCCTTGGTGTTGTGCAGGTGGACGACGATCACGTCGCGGTTCTGCGGTCCGGCCGCCGCGTCGCCGCCGCCGGCCGCGTCGTCCGACAGGCCGGGCAGCTTGCCCGCGTACCAGAGGTAGCCGACGCCGCCTGCGATCACGAGCGCGAGCACCACGACGAGGGCGACGACCCGGGAACGCCCGCGCCGCTTGGCCTCCTCGCGCCGCTCGGTGCGGCTCTCGGTGAACTTCAGCCAGTCGATGACGTCCTCGGACTCTTCGTCCGGCTCCTCGATGAAGGAGAACTGCTGGGTCTCGTAGGCGGGGTCGCGGCGCTGCGGTTCACGCTGCGGCTCGGCTTCGAGATCCGGCTCGGGCTCCGGTTGCCGCGACTGCTGCGGGATCCAGCCGGTCTGCGTCTGCTGGGCGGCCTGCGGCTGGGGCTGCGGCGCCTGCTGAGGCTGGTCGTAGGTGCCGTACGAACCGGAGTCGTACGGCGGGACAGGTGCCTGCTGCCCCGTCGCGTAGGGGTCGTAGCCGTAGCCCTGCGGCTGCTGGTACTGCTGCTGGGCCTGGGCCTGGGGCCCGTACTGGTCGTACGAGGCCGACGGCTGGGCCTGCTGCGGGGGCTGCTGCTGGACCTGCTGATACACCGGCTGCCCGTACTCGTCGTACCCGACGATCTGGTACTGATCAGCCGCGTACTCGCCCGCGTACGGGTCGCCGCCCGCATACGGGTCGTACTGTCGGTCGTTCACCGGTGCCCCTCTCGGCTCAATCGCCGCGGTACAGCTCGCGCTTGTCGATATAACGCACCACGCCGTCCGGCACCAGATACCAGACGGGGTCGCCCTTGGCGACCCGCGCACGGCAGTCCGTGGACGAGATGGCGAGGGCCGGGACCTCCACGAGGGAGACGCCGCCTGCGGGAAGTCCGGGGTCGGCCAGCGTGTGGCCCGGCCGGGTGACCCCGATGAAGTGCGCCAGGGAGAAGAGCTCTTCGGTGTAGCGCCAGGTGAGGATCTGGCCGAGGGCGTCCGCGCCCGTGATGAAGAAGAGGTCCGTGTCGGGATTGAGCGTGCGCAGATCGCGCAGCGTGTCCGTCGTGTAGGTCGGTCCGCCGCGGTCGATGTCGATGCGGCTCACCGAGAACTGCGGGTTCTCGGCCGTCGCGATGACCGTCATCAGATAACGGTCCTCGGCCGGGGACACCGCCTTGTCGCTCTTCTGCCACGGCTGCCCGGTCGGCACGAACACCACCTCGTCGAGGTGGAACTGCGCGGCGACCTCCTGGGCCGCCACCAGGTGTCCGTGGTGGATCGGGTCAAACGTTCCGCCCATGACGCCCAGGCGACGCTTGCCCTTGCTGGCCGGGCCGGTACCGGGACCGGTAGGCATGTCCTGCTCTCCCATGCGTGCAGACCCTACCGGCCCGGCGGACGGGCTCTGTTTCAGCGTCCGTTCGGTGGACGGCTCAGCGGTCCCGGTTGAAGCGCGTGGTGATCCACAGGAGCAGCATCAGCACGACGAACGCGCCACCGCCGGTGAGGTACGGGCTGAGGCTTGCGTGCTCGTCGACGTGCTTGCCCTCGGAGGCGAGGGTGACCAGCTGGGAGGCGGTGCTGTGGAGGCTCATCGTCGGCAGGACCTATCCGGAGGTGGGCGGGAACAAGGACTTCCGGGCCATCGTATGCGGGGGCACCGGCAGAGCTCACGCCGACTCAGCCGTTGTGGTCCGCGCGATCGTCCTCGCCGCCCCCGCCCCGGCGCCCGGCATCCGCGTCACGGCGCTCCGCGTCGGCTCCCTGGCGGTAGCCGCGCAGCAGGAACCACGCCACGAGCACACAGCCGACGACCATGACGATCAGCACGACGCGGAGCAGATTGCCCGCCCCCTGCTCCTTCGCGGCCAGGGCGGCCGCCTCCGTGACCCAGTGGTGGGCTGCGGCGCTGTGCTCCATGACGGCCATGACGGGCGACTCCATTCGCTGTGCTGCCCTGTCACGGTATCTCCGCCTAGGCTGGGACCCACCTCGGGGGCATGACTGGACGAGCATGGGGGATGGGGCATGACCGACGACAACGACCACGGCCTGCGGGACGGTGGGCACGAGCACGTGCCGAGCAGGCAGCGCAGGCGCTTTCCCGGCATCTCGTCACGGGCGTACGAACACCCGGCCGACCGTTCGGCCCTGGTGGCCCTGCGCAAGCTCAGCGGGTTCGACACCGTCTTCAAGGCGCTCAGCGGACTGCTCCCGGAGCGGAGCCTGCGACTCCTGTTCCTCTCGGATTCCGTACGGGTCTCCGACGCACAGTTCGCGCACCTCAACACCATGCTGCGGGACGCCTGTTACATCCTGGACCTGGAGAAGGTCCCGCCGATGTACGTGAACCAGGACCCGAACCCGAACGCGATGTGCATCGGCCTGGACGAGCCGATCATCGTGGTGACCACGGGCCTCGTCGAGCTCCTCGACGAGGAGGAGATGCGCGCGGTCGTGGGTCACGAGGTGGGCCACGCGCTCTCCGGCCACTCGGTGTACCGCACGATATTGCTCTTCCTGACCAGCCTCGCGCTCAAGGTCGCCTGGATCCCGCTGGGCAACATGGCGATCATGGCCATCGTGACCGCCCTGCGCGAGTGGTTCCGCAAGTCGGAGCTTTCGGCGGACCGCGCGGGGCTCCTGGTCGGCCAGGACCTCAAGGCGTCGATGCGCGGCCTGATGAAGATCGCGGGCGGCAACCACCTGCACGAGATGAACGTGGACGCGTTCCTGGAGCAGGCCAAGGAGTACGAGGCCGGGGGCGACCTGCGGGACTCGGTCCTGAAGATCCTGAACGTCATGCCGCGCTCGCATCCCTTCACCACCGTGCGCGCGGCCGAGCTGAAGAAGTGGGCCGAGACCCGCGACTACCAGCGGATCATGGACGGCCACTACCCCCGCCGCGACGAGGACGGGGACACCTCGGTGTCCGACTCCTTCCGCCAGTCGGCCTCCAGCTACGCCGACGACGTACGCAACAGCAAGGACCCGCTGATGAAGCTGGTCAACGACCTGGCGGGCGGCGCGGGCGACCTGGGCGGCAAGCTGCGCGGCAAGTTCACCGGTCCGAACCGGGGTGACACGCCGCCGTCCGACGAAGCGCGGTAACCCTCAGAGCGAGGGCTGGGCGGTCGCCGAGAGCGAGCCGCACAGCGCCGTGGCACCACCCGTCGCGTACGGGTCGGTGCCCGCGGGGCCGCCCGCCTTCGCCTTCTGCCCGGCGAGCAGCGGGCGCAGCCGGTCGGCGGCGTCGGCGGAGCAGGTGAGCGGCCCCGCCTGCATGTACGACACGAGCAGCTCGGCCTGGCGCATCCGCAGGTCGTCGCGGTCGAAGCGGAACTGCAGCTCACGCCGGACGGTGAAGAGCGATGCCTTGGCGTGCTCCCCCTCGCCGGCCGGGCGCAGCGCGTAGACGAACGTGTGGTCGGAGGTCACCTCAAGGGTGTTCTTGTCCGTCTCGGCGGCGCGCAGGGTGCCGTGGACGCGGATGCCGGGCGAGGCGAGGGACGTCTTCGTCGGGTCGAAGCGCACGAGCCAGCCGGTGGGGGCGTGCCGCCCGTCCGCCGCCGGGTGCGCGAAGCTCTCGTCGAACTGGTCGAGCTGCCGCGGGTCGAGCAGGATGCGGGCGGAGCGCACGGCGCCGCCGGTGAGGACGTCCGGGTCGAGCGAGGACTCGACGAGGTAGTCCTTGGCGGTGGTCAGCGCGGTCATCACCTGACTGTCCGAGAAGTGCGATGTCCGGTGCGCCGCGGGGAGGTTGATGCCGGACGCGCCCACCCGGAACTGCGCGGCAGGGCTGTGCGCGAACAGGTCGGCGGGTTTCTCGGCGCCGGGCACGGGCCCCGGCGGGGCGAGCGGGATGACCGTCATCCGCAGCGGTTCGGGGCGCTGGGCGACGGGGTTCTGGTACGGGTGGCGCACGCCCATGTAGATCGCGGTGCCGAAGGCGACGGCGATCAGCAGGACGAGGATCACGGCCTGTTTGGAGAGGTGCTTGTGGCGCGCGGGAGTGCGGCGCACCGCATGCGTGTGATCACTCATCCGCTCGTGCGCGGAGTACTCCTGGAGCCGCGCGGCGCGAACGAACGATTCGTCGAAGACGACGGATCGGTACTCGTCCTCACCACCGGCGGGAGCGCCCTCGGATGTCCCCTCGGGTGGTTCACCTGGCCCGCCCATACCTTCAGAGTAGGTCTCGGCGCGGTCAGGTAAACGCCCTGCTGCACGACAAGTTCTGACAACTTCTCACGGGACGCGGGGCGTTGCGGAGACCGGCGGCCTGCCGTACTCCGCGGAGGCCGACGGCTCCGTGGACACCGAGGGCGGAGCCGGGTCCTGGCGGCCCGTCGAGGCGCCTCGGTAGACCGCGGTGAAGGCGAGCGCGACCATGCCGATGCCCATCAGGAGGGCGAGCATCCAGGCGACGGGGCGGTGCCAGCGGTTGTGGCCCGTGTAACCCTGCCTGCCGTACCCGTGCTCGGCGAACTCACGGTCGTACACGTCGTCGAGGTCCGCGTCGTGGCCGAACTCGCCGGCGTCGTCGGGGCCGAAGCCCTCGTCGTAGAGATCATCCTCCGGGGAGTCGCGGCCAGAGCCCCGGGTGCGGGCCCGGCGGCTCTCGGCCTCGGACGCCTCCGCGCGCGCCTGGGCGGCGGCCAACAGCCGCTCCACCGCGGTGGGTTCATGGATCTCGGCGGCCTTGACGAAGGCCTCGTCGAAGACCACGGAGGCGAACTCTTCGTCCGCACCCCCGCGGTCGCGGTCGTCGTCGGGCTCCCCGCCGTCAGGAAACGACGGCGTGCCCCCCACGTCCTCCGGCACCCTTCCAGCGTAGACCGGAAGGGGCAATCTGGGCAGACGGTAAGGGAATTCGGCCCGGGCGGGAATTCAGCGGGTGTGGCCGTCGCCGGTGACGATGTACTTCGTCGAGGTCAGCTCGGGAAGCCCCATCGGGCCCCGGGCGTGCAGCTTCTGCGTGGAGATGCCGATCTCGGCGCCGAAGCCGAACTGGCCGCCGTCCGTGAAGCGCGTGGAGGCGTTCACGGCGACCGTCGTGGAGTCCACCAGCTGCGTGAAGCGGCGCGCGGCCTGCTGCGAGGTGGTGACGATCGCCTCGGTGTGCCCGGAGGTCCACAGGCGGATGTGCTCGACCGCCTGCTCCAGGGAGTCGACGATGCCCGCCGCGATGTCGTACGAGAGGTACTCGGTCTCCCAGTCCTCCGTGGTCGCGGGCACGACGGTGGCCTTCGAGCCGTCGGCGTAGGTGATGACCCGCTCGTCGGCGTGCACCGTGACCCCGGCCTCGGCCAGGGCGTCCAGGGCGCGCGGCAGGAACGCGTCGGCGATGTCGGCGTGCACCAGGAGCGTCTCGGCGGCGTTGCAGACGCTGGGGCGCTGGGCCTTGGAGTTGATGAGGATGTCGACGGCCATGTCGATGTCGGCCTCGGCGTCCACATAGACGTGGCAGTTGCCGGTGCCGGTCTCGATGACCGGGACGGTGGACTCCTCGACGACGGTCTTGATCAGCGAGGCGCCGCCGCGCGGGATGAGCACGTCGACGAGGCCGCGGGCCCGCATCAGCTCGCGCACGGAGTCACGGTTCTCGCCCGGCACGAGCTGGACGGCGTCGGCGGGCAGGCCCGCTCCGTGGACGGCGTCGCGCAGGACACGGACGAGCGCGGTGTTCGATTCGTACGCCGATGACGAGCCCCGCAGGAGCACCGCGTTGCCGGACTTCAGGCAGAGAGCGGCGGCGTCCACGGTGACGTTCGGGCGGGCCTCGTAGATGATCCCGACGACGCCGAGCGGGACGCGGACCTGCCGCAGGTCGATGCCGTTCGGCAGGGTCGAGCCACGGACGACCTCGCCGACGGGGTCGGGCAGGGCGGCCACGTCGCGCACGTCGGCGGCGATGGCGCGGACCCGCTCCGGGGTGAGCGTCAGCCGGTCGACGACGGACTCGCTGGTCCCGGCCTCGCGGGCGCGGGCGGTGTCCTTGCCGTTGGCCTCGATGATCTCGGCCGTACGGACCTCGAGGGCGTCGGCGATCGCCAGGAGCGCGTCGTCCTTCGCGGCACGCGGCAGCGGGGCGAGCGTCGCGGCCGCGCCACGGGCGCGGTAGGCGGCCTGGGCGACCGGCGAGAGGTTGTCGTACGGAGAGACCGGCGTGAGGGACGTCATGACCGCAGCGTAATGGGGAGCGGCCACGGTCCACCCGCTGTTTCAGCAGCCGAGACCACGGTGCTCACGTCGGCTCAAAAAGGGTGCACGCCCACCGGGGTCGCCGGCAGCGGGCCGTACCCCTCCGCGATGCGCTGGTGGTACGTGTCGCGGTCGATGACCTCGAGACCGACGATCTCCCACGGCGGGAGCTGCGCGCTCTGCCGGTGCTCTCCCCAGAGCCGGAGCGCGACCGCGGCCGCGTCGTGCAGGTCGCGGGCCTCTTCCCAGTACCGGATCTCCGCGTGGTCGGGCGCGTACCTGCTGGTCAGCAGGAAGGGGTGGTCGTGGGCGAGCTGTTCGAGGCCGCGCCTGACCTCCTTCAGCGGGGCTTCGCTCCCCGAGACGCTCAAGGTGACGTGCCACAGACGGGGCGCGTCCACCGTCTCGCCCTCCTGGCTCTCGTCCGTCTCTCCCGCCGCTTGCGTGTCACCGGTGTACGACGCCCCCGCGGCGACGCTGGTCAGGGACCGCTCAGCCGGCGCGCGGGACGACGCTCCCGGGCGCACTCGTCTCACGACGGCCTCCTCTACGCAATGGTGGTGCGGATACGCAATGGTCGTGCGGAAGTGTCTGGAACAAAGTTGAGCAGGCCAAGCGCCCCCGCGGGGCGGTTTTGGGGAGTTTCACCTCGCACGGGCCGGGCGGCGCACGGCGTTCGCGGCTGTTTTCGGCCGCGGCCGGGACCCGCGCAGGACTCAGTCGTGCAGCAGGGCGAGGTCGTCGCGGTGCACGACCTCCCGCTCGTACGCGGGTCCGAGTTCTCGCGCGAGATCCCTGGTGGAGCGGCCGAGGAGTTGCGGTAGCTCCTTGGCGTCGAAGTTCACCAGGCCGCGCGCCACGGCCCGCCCCGCGGTGTCCCGCAGCTCGACCGGGTCGCCCGCGGCGAAGTCGCCCTCGACCCCCGCGATCCCGGCGGGCAGCAGCGATTTGCGCCCCTCGACGACCGCGCGCACCGCCCCGTCGTCGAGCGTCAGCGCGCCCTGCGGCTCGGAGGCGTGCTGGAGCCAGAGGAGCCGGTCGCCGGAGCGGCGGCCCGTGCGGTGGAAGTACGTGCCGGTGTCGCGGCCCGCGAGGGCGTCGGCGGCCTGGCTCGCGGAGGTCAGGACCACCGGGATCCCGGCGCCCGCGGCGATCCGCGCGGCCTCGACCTTGGTGACCATGCCGCCGGTGCCGACACCCGCCTTGCCCGCGCTGCCGATCTGGACGTGCGCTATGTCGGCGGGGCCCGTGACCTCGGAGATCCGGGAGGTGCCGGGCTTGGCCGGGTCGCCGTCGTAGAGGCCGTCCACGTCGGAGAGCAGGACGAGAAGGTCGGCGTGGACGAGGTGCGCGACGAGGGCGGCGAGGCGGTCGTTGTCACCGAAGCGGATCTCGTCCGTCGCCACGGTGTCGTTCTCGTTCACGACCGGCAGCGCGCCCATCGCCAGGAGCTGGTCGAAGGTGCGGGACGCGTTGCGGTGGTGGGCGCGCCGTGCCATGTCGTCGGAGGTGAGGAGCACCTGCCCGACGCGTACGCCGTAACGCGCGAAGGAAGCGGTGTAGCGGGCCATGAGAAGGCCTTGGCCGACGCTGGCGGCCGCCTGCTGCCTCGCCAGGTCCTTGGGGCGCCTGCGCAGCCCCAGCGGCGAGAGGCCGGCGGCGATGGATCCTGACGAGACGAGCACGATCTCGCGCTCGCCACCGCTGCGGCTCTTGGCGAGCACGTCAACGAGGGCGTCAACGCGATCGGCGTCCAGGCCCCCCGCCGCGGTGGTCAGGGACGAGGACCCGACCTTGACGACAACCCTGTGGGCCTCTGCGATGCCCTGCCTTGCCCCAGCCAACGTACTTCCCCAATGATCCCGAAGATCCCATTCCCTGCCGGACAAGGAATCTACGCGAGTGAGCGTGGGGAGTGCCCATCCATTTCGAGGGACGGACCGAATACTCCCCCGAGGCGAAACGGGCCCCCGGGGTTCAGTACCTTTGCCCCTTTATCCGGTGATTGTCGTCACGGAAGATTGCTACAGGGCCACCGCACGTCATACGGTCAGTGGTCGCTTTCCTTGACTTCCCCCCGTCCGATCCCCCCGATCCCCCGCCAGGAGCCCAAGCCCGTGCCCTCTGCCGGACTCGCCCCCCGCCGCATCGTGCAGCTCACCGCGCTGTTCGCGATGTTCGCGCTCTTCACGGCCCAGCTGGTCAGCGCGCTGGTCCCGTATGTACCGGTGTTCGTCGCCGCGTCCGCGGCGAACCTCGCGCTCGACGTGTATCTGCAGTACAAGCAGCCGGGGCTCCTCTCCCTCCTTGGCAAGATCCGGTTCGATGTCACCGTCAGGCAGCTCCTGCGCGACATGCTGATCCTGGTCGGCCTGCTGCGCATCGACGGCATCGAGCCGCTGGCCGAGCAGTCGCCGCTGACGATCTCGCTGCTCGCCTTCTACTTCCTGCACTTCGGCTGCCAGGCCACCGCCATACTGGTGCGCCGCAGCCGCCAGCTGCCGATCGTCACGCGCAACATCGACGCGTCCGCGCTGCACCTGACCGCCGCCCCGCCGCGGATCCTCTCGCGCCGCCAGGCCCACCGCCTGCTGACGTTCTCGATCCCCGGCACGGCCGGCCTCCTGGTCACCGCCGCCACCACCGAGGCGTACTGGGGCGGCATCGGCCTCGGCATCTCCATCGCCCTGATGGGCATCGGCGCGGTCTACCTCGCCACGTGGCTGCTCCCCAAGAAGCGCGCGAAGAACGACGAGAAGGTCATGGAGTGGCTGGACAACTGGCTGGCCGACTACCAGCCGTCCGTCGCCATGTACTTCTCGGGCGGCTCCACGTCCGCGTACCAGGCGAACATGTGGCTCTCCACGCTCTCCAAGCTCGACGGCAATCCGCTGATCGTGCTGCGTGAGCGCTTCATGGTGCAGAAGATCGACGCGACGGACGTCCCGATCATCTGCTTCCCGAAGGTCGCGACGATGTTCTCCCTGGAGACCTCGACGCTGAAGATGATGCTGCACCCGGCGAACGCCGCGAAGACCTCGCAGGTGCTGCGCATCCCCACGATCAAGCACGCCTTCATCAACCACGGCGAGAGCGACAAGCTGTCCTCCTGCAACCCGTACGCGAAGGCGTACGACGAGGTGTGGGTGGCGGGCCCCGCCGCGCGCGACCGCTACCAGGCCGCTGACGTCGGCGTCGAGGACAAGGACGTGGTCGAGGTCGGCCGCCCCCAGCTGTCCCCGATCCTGCCGTCCACGGGCGCCCCCACGGGCCCGTTCACGACCGTGCTCTACGCCCCCACCTGGGAGGGCTGGGACGGCAACCCCGGCAACACCTCGGTGACCCTCGCGGGCGAGAACATCGTCCGGCACCTCCTCGCCGACCCCGGCGTCCGGCTCATCTACAAGCCGCACCCGATGACCGGCTCGCAGGACCCGCGCGCGGGCGCGGCCAACGAGCGCATCAAGGCGATGATCCGCGAGGCCACCGTCAAGCGTTCGGGCGAGCGTCCGGGCCAGGAGGCCCTGGCCGAACTGTCGCTCCGCACCGCCGAGTTGGACCAGCTGACCTCGACCGCGTTCCGCAAGAGCGTGGACGAGATGGAGCGGATGATGCTCCAGGGCACGCCCGACGGCGACCAGCAGACGGCGGTCGCCGAGGCGACGGCCGCGTGGGAGGCGGCGTACTGGGCCTCGTTCCCCGAGTGGGAGCACCAGATCATCACCACCGCGCGCCCCGCGATCTTCTCCTGCTTCAACCAGGCCGACCTGCTGATCAGCGATGTCTCCTCGGTCGTCTCCGACTGGCTGTCGAGCGAGAAGCCGTACGCGGTCGCCAACACGTCCGGCATGTCCGA
This sequence comes from Streptomyces sp. NPDC054872, assembly GCF_053610705.1. NCBI lineage: Bacteria > Bacillati > Actinomycetota > Actinomycetes > Kitasatosporales > Streptomycetaceae > Streptomyces > Streptomyces sp. NPDC054872. The sequence goes on from NZ_JBSGYY010000007.1 coordinate 305,668, forward strand.
GGCGGACTTCCGCACCGGCTTCCCGACGGTGAGCGCGGCGGCGATCCTCTCCCCGACCGCCGAGGACATCCCGGCCCTCCTGGAGGCCGTCCGCTCCCCAGAGACGGACACCCACGCCGAGGCCCGCGCGGCCCTCAAGGAGCACCTCCTCGGCCCCTCGGACCCGCCCTCCCTGGTCCGCTTCAACGAGGCGGCCCTCGCGCTCTCGGCCAAGGCCGACGAGCGCCGCGTCCGCATGGCCACGCGCATCGACGCGGAGATCCCCGGCCAGCGGGCGGCAGAGGACGCGGCGGAGGAAATGGAGTCCGACCCGACGGAGCAGCCGAACGGCACTGAGGACGCCGTGACGGCGTAGAGCGCCCCGAAGGGGCGCGGGGCTGTGACATGTGCGGCTCCTGTC